>JASBRR010000027.1 GCA_030149435.1 Simkaniaceae bacterium | reverse complement strand
AGATTTTGCGGCGTTTTTTGAGAAAAATTGAAAGAGTTGAAAATCTACATATACCTCACGTATAGGAGATTTGCAAAAATTTTGATTTTGCCAAAAAAGGCGAAAAATGTGTGAGGATGGAATTTCTTAAGCAGTCCCTTTATGGGACTTTCTTAAGCAATCCCTTTATCAGAGATGCTATCAAACCCGCACCGATTGACACCCCAAAGATCATTTTTAACAGTCGCCCTTTTTCCTAGTCATCGCAAATTTGTTGACATGATTTGCATAAATCGATAATGTTTTTGCAAAATTGAACAAGGTTCATTTATGACAAAAGATCCAAAGTTAAAAGAAGCGATCCTAGAACATGGATGGGCACTCCTTAATACTCAGGGACGCGATGCGGTTCAACTGCGCACACTTGCTAATTTAAGTGACTGTTCTGTCGGCACCATCTACAATCACTACGAAAATCTCGACGAGATCATCCTGCGACTCAATATGAGAAGCCTAAACAAGATGTACGACAGCCTCCAAAACAGGCTGGAAGAAGCGCTCAAGGGAAAGAGCAACCTCTTTGGCACACTTAAAAAGATGGGAGAAGGATACATCGCCTTTGGAGTGGAGCACCCTAAACTGTGGGCTTCCCTTTTTGAGACCATTGCCATTGATCCCCTCCCCTACTGGTACCAAGAACATGCGGAGCGCGGATGGAAAATGATCGAAGAAACGCTCGAACAAAAATTTAACCTTCCAGAAAAACGGGCTGAAGAATTGGTCGCATTTTTTTGGGCTGCGATGCATGGGATCACTTCGATTATCATTCACCGCAAAATGAAAAGCGTAGGACGAGAGGTGACAAAGGAGTTTATCTCCTCCTACATGGAACATACGTTGAAGGGGTTTATCGACTAAATTTTTTTCAAAAAAATGAACTAGGTTCATTTTAAAGGAGATTGAAAATGAAAACACTAAAGACCCTCATTTTTTCACTACTTATCACCTGTGCAGGCGCCATTGTTCATGCAGAGGAAACTCAACCTGAAAAGGTAGAAAATGCCTATGGATATTTCAGCTATGGCTTTGGAATTCCTACCTTTCTTTCGTTAAAGCTTGGAAAGCGTATTCAATCTCAGCATCATGGCTGCGACTTTGGAGTGGGCATCACTCCTCTAGTCGATGTGACAGAGCTTCATGCTTTTGCGAGCTACCTCAACTACCCTAACCCAAATTTAAACTCCCAGTTTTACTGGGGACTAGGGATCAAAGGAGGAGGCCTTATTTATGAGCACAAGCCTTCTTTTGGGTATGTAGGTCCGGGATTGATTCTTGGAAAGGAGTTTATAACAAATAATGGCTCCCGACGCTTTATTCAAGTCACAGGAGGCTACGGTGTCCTGACCACAGACGGTCCTAAAGCAATCTCATCGATTAATGTTTCTTATGGATTTGCTTTTTAGAGGCTTTTATTTTTTCCCCTTCTAGTTTAGAATTGGGAGGGGTAAGGAATTTTTATGATCGATATTGACGAACTTAAGAGGCAGATTGAAACGGCGCTGCCGGGGGCTGTTGTAGAAGTGAGCGATCCAAATAAAGATGGGCGCCACTTTGAAGCGTGCGTGACTGCAAAGCAATTTGTGGGAAAGTCCCTTGTACAGCAACATAAAATGGTGGTGGAACCGCTTAAGGAGCTATTTAGTTCTGTTCTTCATGCGCTGAGCCTAAAAACGTCTATACCGAAGGAGCATTAAGATGACAGAGCAGATGAAACAGCAAATTGCTGAGGAGATTGCTGCAAACCCCGTGATCCTATACATGAAGGGATCAAAACAGATGCCAATGTGTGGATTTTCAGCACGTGTGGTCGACATCTTAAATCAGATGGGAGTCGAGTTCGAAACGCGAAATGTTCTCGAGGATGATCTGCTACGACAATCGATTAAGGAGTATTCTGATTGGCCTACCCTCCCCCAACTCTATGTAAGGGGTGAGTTTGTAGGTGGATGTGACATCGTGATGCAACTCTTTCAAAGTGGAGAGCTAAATAATTTGGTTAAAAATGGATAATCAATCAATCATTAACTTTATTTTAAATAACTGGGCGCTAGTTGTTTCTCTAATTTTGGGCACAACAGTACTGGTTTATTTTGCTGTTCGCTACTTCTTAGCACAACTGATAAAAAGAGTGGAAAAATCCCACCTAGTTTGGGATTCTGCAGTTGTCAAGGCTTTGACTACCCCTGTTAGTGTGTTTATATGGGTTTCAGGATTGCTCTTTGTTCTTGAAACGTTAACTCTTCATTTCGAGAAGATTGCGACCTACGACATCTTTAGCCCTTTTCGTGACCTCCTTTACATAATCATTGCGATTTGGTTTGCTTTGCGCTTTATAAGTAATGTTGAATCTGACTTCGTACGAGACAAAAAGGAGAGAAAGAAAAAATATGATAAGACAACAGTCCGTGCCACGGCGCAGATAAGCCGAATTTTTATTGTCGTGGTGGGAGCTCTGGTTTTTCTTCAATCTCGTAATGTTCCAATATCTACAGTTTTAGCTTTTGGAGGTGCCGGAGGTTTAATTGTCGGTTTGGCTGCAAAAGATTTACTATCGAACTTCTTTGGAGGTCTTATTATTTACCTTGATCGACCATTTGCAGTTGGTGACCGGATTCGATCTCCAGAAAAACCCATAGAAGGATTTGTTGAAAATATTGGATGGCGCTTAACACGCATTCGAACATTAGATAGAAGTGTTCTCTATGTCCCAAATGGCATCTTTTCGAATATTTGTGTTGAAAACCCCTCCAGGATGTCCAATCGCAGAATCAAAGCCTCTGTAGGTGTGAGATATTCTGATGCAAAAAAAGTCAGGAATATTTCTGTCGAAGCTGAACAAATGATTCGAGAGCACTCAGCAATTGATAAAGACAAACTCATTCTTGTGAGCTTTGATGAATTTGGCTCATCATCTCTTAACCTATTGATCATGTGTTTTACGAAAACAACGAACATCACGGAGTTCAAGCGGGAACAAGAAGATATTTTTCTAAAAATTATCGATATTATTGAGAAAAATGAAGCTGAGTGTGCATTCCCAACAACAACGGTCCATACACCTGACCTTCTTACACTTGAAAATCCTTCTTAATGACGTTTCTCGTAGCCAATGAAATCACCTTCTGTATTCACATTCTTGTGACAGTGGTTCTAGTCATCATTGGATTAAGAATGGGGAAAGTGACTCTGACTGCTATCTTTTCCCTTCAAGCTATACTAGGAAACCTCTTTGTGACAAAGCAGATGACTTGCTTTGGGCTCAATATCACCTGCAGCGATGTCTATACAATTGGAGCGCTACTCTCTCTCAACCTTTTGCAGGAATATTATGGGAAAGAGGCGGCGAAGAAAGGGGCGTGGACCAGCGCCTTTATTCTCCTAGGGTTCATTCTCTTTGCAATGATCCAGGTGGCATATGAACCCAACGACTACGATTCAACTCATGGTGCATTCCAACTGATCCTCTCAAGTACTCCGAGGATCATGGTGGCATCCCTTGCTGTGATGTTTGTTGCCCAAAGGATGGATATTGCGCTCTATAGCTTTATGCGTAAAGTTATTCCCTCCTCATCGCTGCTTCTGCGCTTTGGAAGCACGGCACTCATCACTCAATGTTTTGACACAATCGCTTTTAGCTTTCTGGGGCTGTATGGCCTTGTTCACTCTTTGTTTGATATCATCTTGATGAGCTATCTGATTAAAGTGATTGTGATTGTCCTGATGGCACCGATGACGCACCTCGTGCGCAAGGTGGTACCCGCATGAAGTTTGAACTCCTCCATCAGTCAAAAAAGTCGCGCGCACGCATCGGAAGAATCCACACACCCCATGGAATTATCGATACTCCCAACTTTGTCGCAGTAGGAACGAATGGCACACTTAAAGCCTTAGATAACCGGATGGTATCGAGTATTGGGCTGCAGCTCATGTTCTGCAACACCTACCACCTGCTGTTGCAACCAGGTGTTGATGTGATTCGCGAGGCAGGTGGAATCCACAAGTTCATCAACCGCAACCTTCCTATCATTACAGACTCCGGTGGCTTTCAGGTTTTTAGCTTGGCCTATGGAGGGGTTGCAGATGAAATCAAAAGTAAAGGGATGAAAAAACATGGGGGATCGGTTCTTAAGATCTCTGATGACGGCGTGCTCTTCAGATCCTATAGAGATGGGAGAAAGGTACTTCTCACACCTGAAACTTCTGTGCTCGCTCAAAAGGCGCTCGGATCAGATATCATTATTCCCTTTGATGAGCTTCCCCCCTATCACATTTCTCAAGGTGAGCTCCGCCGCTCTTTAGACCGCACGCATAACTGGGAAAAGCGCTCACTCGAAGCACATCTCAAAAATCCTCAAGGACAAGCGATGTATGCGGTGATTCACGGTGGGGTCAACCCTGCTCTTCGCGCAGAGAGTTGCTCCTACTTAACAAAGCTCCCCTTTGATGGCTTCGCTGTTGGAGGAAGCATGGGGAAAACAAAAGAGGAAATGGTGGAAATGCTTCAGTATACGATGCCCCGCCTCCCCGAAGATAAACCGAACCACCTGCTTGGAATTGCCGACCTCGAATCTCTTGAACAGTGCATCCCGCTAGGGATTGATACCTTTGATAGTTCCTATCCCACCAAGGCTGCTCGCCATGGAACTCTTCTGACAAAGCGCGGGCCACTGAAAATTACAAGAGGGGTTTACTCCAATCTTTTTGAACCTATCGAAGAGGGCTGCTCATGCCTCACCTGTCAGGAATACTCACTCGCCTACCTTCACCATCTATTTAAAGCCAAAGAGCTCACGGCAATGACCCTTGCCTCAATCCATAACCTCCACTTCATGGTGGAGTATATGAATGATTACCGAGATATGATAACCAAAGACTTAGTTTAAAATTATATTAATAATATTAAATATTAATTATTTATGTTATAATTTTGTTTAATTTATATAATTTTGAAGCTAATTATGACTCTCTATCTATATGGTTCCTATCGTATTTCGGCTCAGGAGGATCAATCCTCAAAGCCATTTACCCCTAAGCCTTTAGCGGTGGGGCAGCCCGGTACACCCTTTTCCAGTCGCGAGTCCATGCTGACTTATGAATGTGGTCGGAGGCTTCAGGAGCGATCTGGTCTTCCAGATGAGCAAAAGTATAGAGGTTTTGAGATCACAAAATCTTTCAAGAACTTGATAGTGATCATTACCGGTCTATGGCATCGCTATGGGCGGAATAAGAATCAAGCAACTTATGATCAGTGGCTTCTGCAACGGACTGAAAATCTAGAGCATTGCCGTGAGAGCACGGAATCCCCTAGTGATAAGACTCTCAAGATCATTCCAGCCCGAGATGTTCGACATAGCCTAGGATTCAGGAAAAAGGGAGAGTCTCAAAAATTTACTATACGTTCTGTCTGGCATAGAAACAGCACGTTGAATGGGTATGCCTATAAGGAAAATAGAGAAATCATCCAGATTAAGGATGGGGTGACCTCATATAAGGATCAAACCTCTGGGAAGCTCCAGATGGCTCGTGAGATCCGCGACGGCGATTCTGGCGCACGATCCATTGCTTATACAGGGAGACCTGACACCCTTCAGCGCGCGGAGGAGCAAGCTCAGCTTATTTTTGAGCGGGAAATGGAAAAGAGTCTAAAAGATCGCCAAGGTCTCCAGGAGAACCAGGATGGAACTTATGCTCTAACCTATATCGTAACCAACCTCTCTCAGGACCGAGGTGAACATAAAGCTGGAACAATGCTAATCAATGGAAAGCAGGTTCAGGTGAAACCTATCTACCGCTCGACCGAGAGTCAAAACCAGGACCAATTGCTCAAGATTGAAATGCAAAGAAAAAATTTGAATTGTCCAATCGTTTACCACGGGGAAGGCGTTGAGGAAGCTCTCGCCCTTTCGATGACAGCTCACCATTATAGAAAGGGAGGAAAAGCGCTCCCCAAAGCAAATGATGCGACCTTTCAGAAGCTTCTTGAGATCAATAGAAAGGCTTTGACCTTAAGCTAAATTGATTGGTAAGATTGAACCTATGTAGATTCAATCAAATTATCATTATGTCAATTGCCCTTGTTATTTTCATGTATGCTACTTGGTCGAGCATTTTCTCTCTTGGAAAACTGGCTCTCCATAATGCGCCTCCCATCTTTCTGACGAGTTTTCGCATGCTCTTTGCTGGGGCTCTTTTACTCGGGTATCTTTTTATCAAGAAGCGCTCCTCTCTTAAGATTGGGAAGAAGCAGATCCTCCCACTACTTGCGCTCGCTGTTTTTAGCATTTATCTCACCAACATCTTAGAGTTTTGGGGACTCCAATATCTGTCTGCTGCAAAAACGTGCTTTATCTATGGGCTCTCCCCTTTCTTTGCCGCCATTTTCTCTTACCTTCACTTTGGTGAAAAGATGACGATGAGAAAAGGTATCGGTATGTTGATCGGTTTTGCGGGTTTTATTCCTGTGCTCCTTGTGAACAGCGATAAAGAGGAACTCTTGCAAGCATTTAGCGTTTTCTCGTGGCCAGAGCTTGCGATTATGGGCGCTGCGCTCTTTTCCATTTACGGTTGGGTATTGCTCCGAATCATTGTGAAAAACCATACGCTCTCTCCACTATATGCAAATGGGTATAGCATGTTGTTTGGGGGATTCTTCGCCCTCATCCACTCTTTCTTCAGCGACTCATGGAGTCCTACACCTGTGACTTCAGGTCAGTTTTTCCCCTTTCTTCAGGGCATTGCGCTGATGACGTTGCTCTCGAATATTCTCTGCTATAACTTGTATGGGTATATGCTGAAGAAGTTTACGGCCACCTTCCTCTCGTTTATGGGACTGCTTAGCCCCGTCTTTGCCTCGCTGAATAGCTGGATTCTTCTTGGAGAAACTCCTTCACCTGTTATCTTGTTATCGACTTTAGTGGTTTCACTTGGACTCTTTATCGTTTATCAAGTGGAGCTCAAACAGGGATATATCGTTAAAAAAGAGAAGGCTGCTGCACAAGCAGAATCGTAACTACTCTTTGAAGATTTGAATCTGCATCTCAAGGGTATGGTCCATGAGCTGAGGGTTTCTTGGGCTGCGTGCTGATAGAGGTTCAATACAGACATAGCTCGCCTTTTCAGGGTGAAAGACTTGATACGAAAACTCTTTTCCCGACACTGTATTAAAGTGGAGGTGAAGGGAGTAAGAGTCATTGTCATATTGGACGTGAAAGTCGCGGTCTGTTTCTTCCTTTATCTTGGGCACAAAACCAAAGTCTGCTTTTTGATCGAGCGGAAACTCCAAGTGAGTTACTCTTTCTTGGGTCCATGCAGCGGGTAAATCTTTCCACTCATCTCCATCTCTATAGACGGGTTCCACTTCCCCTTTAATCACACCACTTGAAGGGAGTGAATAGTAGTAGTGAAAGCCTAAAACAGAGGGTTTTTCACTTCGAATTCCATATCGAAAATGAAGCCCCGTCGGAAGAAGCCTCGCCTCATAATGCATGTCAAAGTCTTGCCCCTCAATCTGGGATAAAGGAATTCCATGATAGAGGTCACTCCCTCGGAGTTTGGCTTGAATTTGTGTATCGCTAAAAACTGCTTTCCATGGAACATAACGAGCAATTCCATGGGAAAAGGGATCTTTGCGTCCTGAGTCGAGCATGGGCTGAGCATGGGGAAAGACCTTAAGGTTAAAGTCTAGAGGAACAGTTTCACGCTCGTGAAAGTGGGGGCCAATAAGCGCTCCAAGTCCTGCACACCTTTCCTCAAAAAGGGAGTGCGTGTTTTGGTCGATGACTTCAACGCCCCCCATGCGGTAACTTACGAGGTTCATCCCCCGATAGGGCGCATAGGTTGCTGTGATCTCTTCTCCCTCAAGTGTCTTATTCTTGAGAGTCACGAGTTCTTTCATGCAGTCACTTGTTGTTTTGGAGCTTTGCGGAAGAGCTTAAAAAAGCAGGTGATCAAATCAATAAACCACCAGATTCCCAATCCTCCTCCAGTTAAAAGCATAAGGACACCCGTTCCTACCTTACCTAAATAAAAACGATGGATGCCGAGTGTTCCAAAGAAAAAACAGAGCAGAAATGCAGTTGCTGGGCTTTTCACAATATCCTCCTAAATCGAGTCCTTACGGGAGACTAACACTTTAGCAATAAATTATGAAAGTGCGGCGTCATCAATTGACTGATCTGACTCTTCAATAAGTTGCCGACTCTTCCACTTTCCTTGATAAAAACGAAGAGCGTAAATCCCCGCCGATGCAACGCTGTAAAAAATCCAAATATAGAAGGCGATTTCTACAGGAGCTTTAGGCTGAAAAACGAAAAAATAGGTGGGAACAAGCAAGAAAAACCAGATAGAACACACGCCAGCTATCATTAAAAACCGCGTATCTCCTGCTGAAGTCAAAATCCCACTAAAGACAAAGCGTATGCTTTCAATCATCCAATAAATAACGAGGGCATACATGGCAAACTTAATCGACTGTTTCACTTCAAACAATTGATCTAATGGGAGTGCATGGATTGATGTAGGATTATTGAGGAATAGGTCAGAAATTGTTCCGGGCATTCCAATCATAAATGCCGCAACAAATAGCGAAAATATTCCAATGAGTTTGAGCGCTGACTTTAATATCCGATTCACCTCAGAGAGTTTTTTTGCTCCTATGAGATTCCCTGCAATTGCAGCCACCCCCTTTTCCAATCCAATTGAGAAGAAGAGAAAGAGGAGAAAAAGACTCTGGATGACACCACACACAATGGTGTGTTTCTGACTCGTCATCTTCATCATGGAGTAGAAACCTGCCCATCCTAGGAGCTCAAACAGTGTAAAAAGTGCCGGGGGAAGTCCAATACGGAGGCACTTTCTCATTAAATCAGGTCGCCATTGGAATTGTCGCGTCCCAAACTTCAATCGATTCTCAGCTTTCATAAAGAGGAAAACCATCACAACCACTTGCACACAGGTTCCGATCCCCGTTGAAATTGCTGCCCCTTTAATCCCCATTGAAGGGACCCAGTCTTTGAATCCGAAAATGAGAAGAGGATCCAAACAGGCATTGACTCCGTTTCCTAAAAGTCCCAGCCATTGAATAATGCGTGTTTTTCCTTGCCCGATATAAAAAGCTGTCATTGCTGTGTAAATGATCTGCAATGGAGCATGGTAGTTGTTCCAACGGTAGTAGGTCATTTCATAATGATTCATCCATCCATTATCATAGAAGAATTGACTCCCAAAATAGCCCATGCCCCAAAAGAAGAGAAAACTGAGCCCTGCTAAGTGGATCATTTGCCAGGGAGCCTGCCCCAATTTAGAGTATTCTCTTGCTCCGTTATATTGAGCTACAAAAACTTCTGCAGTGGCAACAAGGGAGATCCATGTGACACATCCCGCCCAAAAAAAGTTGCCAACACTGGACAGGGCTGTCAAGGCATCTAAAGAGTAGCGCGAAAGATAGAGCCGATCGACAAATAACATGAGGAACATGGATAGGAATGAGATCATCAGGGAAAAGGAGATCCTGAATAACCGCTTCATGGACCCATCTTGGATGATATTTTCTGTCATTTTGATTCGCCCTCTAAGAATAGGTAAATTCTAGGGGAAAATAGGGTTCGATGTCAAAATAATTGCGATAAATGAGATCCTTCTTGTATCCTTCGTCTTTTTGGTTTGTGGGGGCTTAGCTCAGTTGGTAGAGCGTCTGATTTGCATTCAGAAGGTCAGGAGTTCGACTCTCCTAGCCTCCAAACCTTTCAGAACTAAGCGGTTATAGCTCAGTTGGTTAGAGCGCGACACTGATAATGTCGAGGTCCCAAGTTCGAGTCTTGGTAACCGCAATCTTATACTAGTCAAGCAAAAGGCCCTTCATGACACAAGCTATTGAAGGTGCAGTTTCATACTTGCACGATGGGATTTGCAACCTATTTGAAGATACAGTGACTTTTAAGGAAAACGACACCACTATGGACAAGGTCCTACGTATTGTCGCTGGTTTACTCATCTCTATTCCTGTGGGGTTTTCAACAGCAGTGGTGACTGCCACCCGAATTGCTCACGCTTTCAATGCATCAGTGGCCACCCCAAAAACTCCTATTGAAAAAGCTGCCCAAGACTCCCGCCATTGGGAAACCATCGATGTGTCTAAACCTTCTCTTCCCGAAGGGATTCTTAAAGGCGTGGCAACTTGTGATTACCAGTATCTAGGGATGAATGGCGCCCCTAACTCTCAGTGGGTAGATTATGAAAAAAAATTCTTACCAGAGAGCAAACGCTCTACGCGGCTTCCCCCCTGTTGGGAGCCAGATAAGATCGTCGAGCTCATAAAAAAATTGAATGTCAACACATTCCGTTTTTCTGTTGAGTGGAGCAATATCGAGCCGGAGCTGGGAAAGTGGAATGAGAAAGCCCTCGATCGCTACGTTGAGCTTTGTAAAAAACTCAAAGCTGCGGGAATTGAGCCATTTGTAACTTTGCACCACTTCTCTGAGCCCAAGTGGTTCAATTTTGAAAAGGCAGAAAACATCCCCCACTTCGTAAAGTTTTCTGAAAAAGTTGCTGAAAAGCTAGGCCCCTATGTCACCTACTGGAATACGATCAATGAGCCTGGGGTTTACTCCTTTATGGGGTACATTCTTGGACAGTTTCCTCCAAAAATACAGAGTCCACATCTTGCTGGGACTGTCCTTCGAAATATGCTTCAAGCCCACTGCGAGGTGTATGAAAAACTTAAAGGGATGAATCCGAAGTCACAGATTGGCATTGCGCACCAAGCCCTGAAGTTTGTCCCCTACTGGAGTTGGATTCCATTTGACAGGATATTTTGTCACTACTTAACACGGATAACACATGAGACAATCATGAAGTTTTTCGAGACAGGTAAATACGAGTGGAAACTCCCCTTTTCTACAAAAGTGTTTTGGGAGAAGCGCGATGTGCAGAACTACAATGACTTTTTCGGAGTCCAAGCTTACACGCGCTCATTGAACTTCTTTGGGATGCCCACATGTTATTCAAGTGAAATGATGACTGGAATGCCCTTTAGAGAGGATCCAGCTGCTATTTTTGAAGCGTCAAAAGAGTGTGCCCAGAGGACAAAGAAACCCATCATCATTACAGAAACAGGAATCTATCCACGCTCTGATGAGCAACGCAAACGGTTCCTCGAGCGAAATGTCTATGCTATTTCACAGCTTCCAAATCATGGGGTCAATCTTAAAGGTGTCTGTTTCTGGTCTCTATATAAAAACTTCGAGTGGCAAATGGGGATGGGTCCCGATTTTGGTCTTCTGAGGCAAGTCGGCAATGGTAATGATTTTGAGCTGCACCGTGGGGCAGAAGCCGTCAAAAAAGCGTTTCAAAGCGAAGAAAAATCAGAAGTAACCGTTTCCTAATATTCCTAAAACCTCTAAAAGGAGGATAAAGGGGCTGTTGGGAAACTCCATCCGCACACATTTTGCGCCTTTTTTGGCAGAACCAAAATTATTGCAAGTCTCCTATACTTAGGTATATGCAGATTTTCAATTCCTTCGGTTTTTCTCAAAAAATGCAGCAAAATCTGCAAAGAGCGACTTTCGAGAGCAGCCCCATAAAAGAGGAGTGATATGAAACGGATTGTGATTCTTGGTGGGGGCTTTGGGGGCGTCTATACAGGTATTTATCTTGAAAAACTCCTGAGAAAAACCAACCCCGATTTTGAGATCGTCATCATCAATAAGGAGAATTACTTTGTTTTTCAGCCAATGCTCGCAGAGGTTGTTGGTGGCTCGTTGAATATGCTGGACACAATCAGTCCTCTCCGAAGGCTGCTTCCAAAGTCTAAGCTCTACATCCGCGAAATTGACTCGATTGATCTGAAAAACAACAAGGTCATCCTCTCTCCAAAATATACGCACAAGACGTTGGAAATGCATTATGACCACCTCGTGCTTGCGATGGGGAATGTCACAGATTTCAGAGGAATCGCAGGAATTCATGAGCATGCACTCCCTTTCAAAAACCTCGCAGATAGTATTTTGATCCGCAATCAGATTATTGATGTGATCGAAGCGGCATCGTGTGAAGAAGACCCCGAGCTCAGGAAAAAACTCCTGACCTTTGTCGTGGGAGGAGGAGGATTTTCTGGAACTGAAGTTGTTGCAGAGCTCAACGACTTTGCGCGCAAGTTTGCTAAGAAATTCAAAGAGATTAACCCTGAGGAGGTGCGCGTTATTCTCGTACACAGCAAAGATCACTTGATGGACCGCGAACTCAGTGAATCTTTGGGACGCTATGCCTCAAAGCTCTTACAAAAGCGGGGTGTCGAGATCCGTTTTCATGCGAGACTGGTTTCTGCGACTCCAAGTGAAGCTATTCTAGACAGCGGTGAGCGCATTGGGACAAAGACAGTGATTTCAACAGTTCCTTCCTCTCCTAATCCTCTGATCGAGGGACTTCCATTGAAAATGGAAAGGGGCAAAATAGTAACAGATGATGGAATGCTTGTTGGTGGCTATGAAAATGTGTGGGCTATCGGTGATTGTGCTGCTATCCCCAACGTTGTTGCTGGAGGGGTCTGCCCTCCAACAGCACAATTTGCAATTCGTCAAGGAAAGGTGCTCGCAAACAATATCATCGCATCTATTCGAGGAAAAAAGAAGAAAGAGTTTAAATTCAAAGCACTGGGAATGATGGGAGCCCTGGGGCACCATTCCGCGGTCGCAGAGCTCTTCGGAACCATCAAGTTCTCTGGACTCATCGCTTGGGTATTTTGGCGGTTTGTTTACTGGATGAAACTTCCTGGTATTGATCGAAAGGTAAAGGTCGCTCTTTCTTGGCTACTTGATTCTCTTCTCCCTATCGATACGGTGCAAATCAAAGCCTCTCCAACTCAAGGGATCGCAAGACTCCACTTTGAGGAAGGGGAAGTGATCTTCCATGAAGGCGATATTGGGGACTACCTTTATATCATTGTGGATGGAAATGTTGAAATCCTATCGGGGGATCAGCTGATTGCAAAACTCGGCAAAGGGGAATACTTCGGAGAAATGGCTCTCCTGAATCAAAAAACACGTATGGCGACTGTTCGTTGTCTCACCGCTGTCGATGTCCTAGCTCTTAAGAAAAGCGACTTTGGTGTCTTGATTTCCAACTTTGCAGAGCTACGCTCAGAGTTTGAGGAGACTGAGAAGAAGCGAAAAGGAAAAGCTTAGTCCGCTGATCCTCTTCTCGAAATCCAAATGACCAACAGAATAGCGACTACTGTAAGGGGCAACATCACAGTATAGACATATTCAGCAAATATTGATGCACCGGCAGCAAAAACTCCGAGAAGCAACCCGATCACAAAGAATGTGGGTTCAACATAGATCCCAGATAAAAATGTGGTTAGCGAGAGAAGCATCAGGGTCATAAGACCTGCTTCAAACCTTCCAATTAACCCTGAGTTTGTAAAAATTGAAACAAGGTAAACAGCAAGTCCCAGTCCGATCCAATGTAAAAGCTCATGCCAAAGAGTAACTGCTGTGACATTTTTATGATTCTTTCTCAAATACCAAGAGAGAAATAGACTAAGAACGGCAAAAACAGGGATCATGATACGCCAATAAACCCAAGCACCGTGACGCCATACATCAGAAACGACAAGCCCAATAAATGAGAGAGCAAGCATCGTTAGGGCCACAAGAAAGCGCATCTTCCAATGGTGAGGGGTGGGTGTTTTTGTATCCAACTGCTCTTCTCTGTTTTCAGTGTTCATTAAAAGCTCACTCCTGTTTGAAATCCTACAACCCAAGCATTTTTAATATCGCCAAATCCTTTTGGATTGATGATGTACTGAATATCGGGGACAAAAGTCCACCATTGATTGACTTGAAACCAATGGTTGAGTTCAATCAATGCTTCAAAATTTTGTGGCATATTTCCAAAAGGTCCATTGATTTTCAGTCTTCTAGCCAATTCCTGAGCTTGCCTTTGATCAGAACTGTACTTCCCATAAATAAAGCCGAGATTGGTTGAGTCTTGTGGCCGGGATTTGATTAACCCCTCACACACAAGCCCTGATGCGATGAAGAAAGGAAAAGGATTGCGGTCTTCTGGTGCAAAAAGAAGAGCAGCAAAGGGAATAATTCCCTGTTTATGGGATGCATAGCTCGGGCGATAAATCACTTGATCTAAGAGGATATAGTAACCCCAGTTGCCATGATAGTCTCCCCCTAAGTACTTCTGACCTTCACTCCCTGTATAATAGTAAGCTCCTAGGCGGTAATTTCCAGGATATCCCGTCTCATCCTTTAGTTGATTCACCTGCCAAGACCACTCTGTAATGATCTGAGCGCCATCGGTCCCATTAAAAGACCAATTGAAGCCATGGTACTTATTTTCTGAAACCTCTTTATTTGCCACGTATGCTGCCGCTTTTGCAAGAATCCTTTCGTAGGGGCGAAACTGAATGTAGGCCCCCCAAGTTGCATTGGGATATGCAGTAAAAGGGCCATTTTCAAAAATCGCCACCGGATTCCCATCAAAAGCATTGTTAACATACTTGTAATAGAGGTCAGATTGGAGAAAGTCGTCTCCCCCATTCATCCGCCCTACCTTTATTACAAGGTCAAGTCGCTGAAAAGTTTGCTTCAAGTAAAGAGAATTCAATCGAATGTTTTGCCCCCCGTAAACTTGAGCAACACTAAATTGGTTGCCAATTTTATTACTCAAGCTCGTACCAGTCCGGGCAGCCATGGAAATGTAAAAGTCGAGCCCCTTAAGGTTCGTGTGCCTTCCGATATCGACATTTATGTCGAGACCAAAAGATCCTGCAAAAGCGATCCCCCGGCTTTCTCCTCCGCAGGGATTCCCCAAAACATCTGCGACATATGAAGAGGAAATGGTGACACCATCATTTGCAAGCTTTGTTCTCCCTCCTTCCCAATCACCGGTTAAATACTGTCGATCCCAAAGTGAAACGCCACTTTCGCGATTCTCACCCAAGTGTTCTGACATCTGAGGATGCCGCAAGATAGCAGAACCAGAAAAGCCTGCATCTCCAGCAAGTAGCAGATTGCTAAAAAATAGAAAACCAAAACACGTAAAAATTGTGCGCAAAACTCTCTCCAATACTATGTCTAATCGATGTGTGCATGTTTGCGCATTCTGCGTTTTTGAACAAATAAATTATTTTCTTGTTGAATCCAGATCAGCAGAACGATCAGCCTGAATGAAATATTGTTTCCAAATTTCGGGGTCTCGCTCTTTCACAAGTTCAGCACTGAGAACGACTTTTAAGTCGCTCTCAGTAGAAATGACATGGAATGCACTGGGGTTTTTCTCAAATGCACGCACAACATCTTCCATACAATGGATGGGCATTTCATTAATTTCTGTAACAATCTCATGTGCAAGCATCTGATACCCTTCATTCATCTCGTCAGGTAAGACCCTCGAAATGACGACAAGTTCCTGCTGCCCATCCCGTTTAGCACCTTTCGTTTCATAAAGTTGAATCGTGAGGGGAATATTGTCCTCAAAATAGCTCAAATAATTCTGAGTCACTGGTTGGAAAACAAGCCCCCCCTTGACATAGTAGGTTGGCCTTTTTTCGTGCTCGAAGTCACGCACCAGAAAATTGCTTTTAAGTTGAGGGTTAAGTGGGATCGCGACAGGCGTTTTAACACCATTTCTCAGAACCTCCCCCTCTATAGTCTCTCCATAATATTTTGAAGAAAGGAGATATGAGAAGAAGATCCAATGTCCTTCACCTAGTGAGATCTGCCCATTGTTTTCAACCTTTACCCCGTCAACCGACAAAATCACATCTCCTGGAAAGAGATGCCCATAACAGCTTGAGGTTTCGTAAACTTCTGTAATCAATACCCCTGTATCTTCTGGCCCCATTTGATAGTACTTGCGAAGGGCCTCGTTATCCATTGACTGAATTCTAATTCCGAAACTAGGAAATCCTTCATATTTTGAGCTGTCAACTTCGCTTAGAAAGTGCTTTACAACTGGAAGAGGGATCATATAACCCAAATTCTGTCCTTTAGTTATTCCCTGATGAACCACACCCACAACTTTCCCTTTTGAAATTACAGGTCCACCACTATTACCAGGATTGATTGGAGCATCAATTTGAGAATCCATTAGGCGTTTACCACCATGGGAATATCTGCGCATTTCTGTCCTAGACAAAATCCCTTTTGTAACAGAAAGCTCTCTACCTCCCATGGGGTAGCCTAATACCATTAACTCATCTCTAACTTGAGGAAGCTCATCACTGAGCTCAAGAGGGATAGATAAATCACAAAACTCTTGATCTTTTACGCTAACAATGGCCAAGTCACAATCATGACCAATCCACTCAACATAACCGCGATATTTTTTTGCTGAAGGGCTAAACTCCACTTGAATAAATGCAGAATCTGCAACAACATGTGCGTTAGTTAAAATCCTCCCTCTATCGATAATAAATCCTGATCCTATACCAGACTTTTGATAGGGAGCATTCCATGGAGAGTAATAGTTATTGCTATTACAAGTTTGTCGAATTTTGACAACAGAGTGTGTCTCATCTGCTCCAGTTAACTTTGAAGAAAGGAAAAAGACAGATAAAATTAGGAAAAAAAATCGCATACAAACCTCATATTTTGGCAGGATTATGCGTAAGAAGGGATTTTCCCACAATGTTTCACCTATGACTGACACCATCGCAGTTCAACTGGGAAATTAACGCATCCTATTAATTCCCAGATGATTAAAAAAATCAAGGCATGATCAAAAGTTGTGTCTGAGAAAAAATGAGCGTATCATTTGGGACCTAAAAATTGTTTCAAAAATTAAAGGAGATACGCTCATGAAACAGTATGAAGAAAACACAACTTTTATGGGACTGCTCTTGAAAGTCGCACTTTGCAGATTTTGTAGCGGTTTTTGAGAAAAATCGAAAGAGTTGAAAATCTACATATACCTCACGTATAGGAGATTTGCAAAAATTTTGATTTTGCCAAAAAATGTGCAAAATGTGTGAGGATGGAATTTCTTAAGCAGTCCCAATCAAGGATTAATTTTAAAATACTATTTGATGTAATGTTTGTGGAGCGAGTAAATTCCTCTTATTTATGAAGAGATGATATCCTCTTAGCTGAATCTTCAAAACCAACGAGGTGAAAGATGATTAGGTGTTTTTTGAGCTCAAGTTTCGTTAGACCGTGCTCTTATCAAGTAGTAGGAGCTGCCATTTCATCTAGAAGAACATTTGGTGACTCGCAAGGCACAGGGACTGCTCCAGACCAAATGCCCTACCTTGATGAAGCACAAGCGGCAAAGATAAAAGAAAGATTCGAAAGAATGAAAAATGAACCATTCACTAGCACCGCTTTATCTGCAGACGCTATTGAAGACATTCATGACATGAGAAGACAGGAACGACTTAAGGAGACTTTTTTTGCATTTTTCCAGGAAATCAAATCGAGTGATCTTTGGAATGATCAAAAAACAAAAGAAGAAGTTGAAGATCTTGCCAAGAAAATTCAGGCAAACAACTAAGCGTATAAAAAGGGGGCATTTTGATTCGTTCAACTTCTAGATCATCTTGCTTAGGGGCACATACTGGCTTCGGATTTTCTCGAGGGCATGGCTTCCCTGTTGTTCCATCTGTGTATACTGGGGAAAGAGCTTCCTCTGATACGACCTTTAATCACTGGAATAGGCAACTCATGAAGCGCCGAGCAACAGCCAAAAAATCGAATTGCTTTTTAACGAATATTTGAGAACAACCCTGAGTGGTTTAAAATGCCCTGTACATGACTCAGTTGATCGTTCCTGGGAAGAGTTTCGAAGCTTTGTAAGGACTGCAAAAAGCAAAAACATATATCCATTTAGCCAAATGGAGCCAGCTTCCCTAGATACTTATAGAACTGAAAATACTGTCGAAAAGCTTGCCATCTTATGGCAAAATTGTATCCAAACCCCATGTTTAAAGATGGCAAGATAGTAACATCCTACAATCCAAATCAATTCATAGATTCACCTACGGACATGTACTGGGGAAGAGAGGCTCCCGTCAGTCTACCTTTTCTTCCTACGATGGAGAAAGAGAAAGTGTTCTCTCCTGGAAAACAGTGCTGCAAGATCAAAATGGGACTGCTTAAGAAAGTCCATTCTCACAGCGTTCACTCATTTTTTGGCAAAATCAAAAGTTTTTCAAATTCCCTATACTTAGGCAATCGACGGCTATCACATAGGAGGTGCCGTCTTTATCGTAGGATTATTGATCGATATGGAAGGAAAAAAACACGTTTTAGGCTTCTGGGAAGGAGCCACAGAAAACCATGAGATCTGCATCGAACTATTGAATAACCTAGAAGATAGAGGGTTGTCCCTTACGAGTGAGATCCTCTTTGTTATTGATGGAGGAAAAGGGATCCTAAAAGCGCTCAAAGAGCGCTTTGGAAAACAGCTTATCTATCAGCGGTGCACCGTCCATAAAGACCGGAATATTCAAAGCCACCTACCGAAAAAATATCGCCCTGAAGCGCATAGGAGGTTCCGTAATACAATTGACTGCAGAAGCTATGGAGATGCCAAGCAAGAGCTCATAAATCTTGAGAAGTGGTTAGAGAAGATCAATCCGTCAGCTGCAAAATCACTCATAGAGTGCACAGAAGAGCTGCTCACAGTCCATCAACTCAATGTTCCTCCCCTTTTAAGAAAAACCCTTCACTCAACCAATCCGATAGAATCGATGTTCTCCCAGGTGAGTACTAAGATGGGAAGAGTTAAATCGATGAGGAAAGGAAAGATGGCCCAAAGATGGGTAGCAGCAACCCTCTTGGAAGCAGAGAAGCGCTTCAGAACAATAAAGGGCCTGTTGGGAAAGCCGCTTTTTGCAGGTTTTGCTGCAGTTTTTGCGAAAAATCAAGAGCTTTGAAAATTCGCATATACCTAAGTATAGGGAGCTTGAAAAGCTCTTGATTTTTTCAAAAAGTGAGCAAAAGATGGAGGAATGGATTTTCCCAACAGGCCCATAACAGGGTACTTGCAAATCAACGAGGTGAAAAGTAGAATGAGGTTGCTTCAAAAACAAGAAGCCGAGGCGATCTAAATGAGGTAAGGAGCCACACGAGTTTCAACTAAAAATAGGACATCCTTCAGCAAGCATCGGCTACGTTTCCTAAAGTCTTGGCTAGTTTCAATAGCCCCAGTTTGTTGTTTATGATTTTTTGATCGTTGGTCATCTTGACATCCTTTGGTTTTCATTTGTTTAATTTGCCATGAATGTCAGATTAAGTCTTGTTATTTATAACTTAAAATTGCCTCTACTTTTGCTAATGCATTGTCAGTTGTGTCTACAGCACCTCATTCAATGATTGAGAAAGCCAGAAATTACACCAAAGTATGCCATTCTCCATTTGTTCTTAAGTCGCCCGAAGAAGGGTTTAATAGTGATGAATTGACTGAATATGATCAAATGACACTAGCCTAGTGTAATCTCATCGACAGGAACATCATGGAGCTCTGGCTCAAAGGGCTCCTGAATGACTTGTTCTTTAAAGCAGACGCCCCACTTGGGGCAATCTAAATCTTTAAGAAAGCAATCGTAATACCCTTGTCCATGCCCGAGTCGATGTCCTGAGTCCAGCATAAAGCCAAGGCCCGGAACCAGGACTACACTGATCTTGTCAGTCGTAATACGCTCACATTTTTCGGGGATCGGTTCGAGTAAATTCCAATCTTGACGCTTTTTGAGCTGTTTATTGAAATCGGAAACTAAATAGGGAGCAAGGTCCCCATCCAAGTTTGTTTTGTTGAGGGCTAAACGCCCCTCATTTGCTAGTTGTTCGTTTAAAGGCCAAAGATCTACCTCACCAAATTGACTGGCGAATGAAAGAACCATTGAATAAGAACTCAATTTTTGAACCAGTTCTCGGACAATAGCTGCACTCCCCTCTCTTTTTCTTTCCAATGATAGGGCTTCTCTCCGTTTGAGTAGCTCTTCCCGTAGATCACTTTTTAGCTTCACCAACAGGCAGTCCTTCTTTGTATTCAACACGGCGCAATAGGGAGCCTTTCCCATCAAATAAATTCGCGACCCCTTCACCATTCGTTACTTGTGAAACTGGAGACGTTTCGCCCCGTTTCATATAGCGGCCTGTTTTCAAGATATCACCTTCATATTCCTCAATAAACATCAAAGAGCCATCTTGATACCAAGCGGTTGATACCCCCTCTTTTTTGTTATCAGACATCTCTTTCTCACTCTCCAAAAGGCCATTGGGATACCAACTTCGGCAAAGGCCGTGAACTCGATCTTCATCCCACTCAATATAGAGCTTTGGTTGAGGAGGGGTCTCCTGTTGATTAGAAAAGTAAACCCATTCAGGACCATGCTTCATACTATCCTGAGCAGTATATGTACTTGTGAGATGACCTTCTCTATCAAAAAGTTTAACTTTTCCACACTGCACCCCATTTTGGTATTCCTCAATACAAGCTAAGAAGCCCTTATCAAAAATAGCTTTTTCCCCTTTTCCTCCATGAATCGAAGCGACGACACTGCCATCAAAATCGTGATATGTGGCGCGCATCAAAAAACCATTTTGATGTTCTTCTGAATAGGGAGGTGTGACATCATCTCCCTTAAAAGTGGCGATGCCATGTTCTTGACCGCGCTGGAAGGGAATTTTTCCCTTAACATCCCCCTTTTCAGTATAAAGGATGACCTCTCCATGAATTAGGTCAGCAGAATAAGGCACACATTTTGAAAGTGCACCGTTCGGATAGTAGTATAGAGAGTTCCCTTCCAAGGCTCCTTTTTCATAGTAGATTTCAGCAGCTAAGTTACCTTGCTCATCCCATACGCGACTGAGGCCATCAAAAATCCAGTTCATCTGACCCTCTTCACTAAGATCACCTAAGCCCTCCATGACAGACACATCCAGGCGAAGGACTCCATTCGAATACCATTCGCGATAGGTCCCACAAGCACGTCCATTCACTACATCTAAATACTGCTTAGGCTCCCCATTTTCGTGATAAGAGGTAATGCGCGAACGAGTTTTTCCCTCCTCATTTCTCTTATACATTCGGGTAATTTTTTCATAAGGTTGAGGGCTTAAAAAACTGACCTGTTCATATGTCGCTAGGCGGTCTTGTGCATTGATCGTCTCTTTAAAACCATTGCGGTCTACAAATTGAATACTTGTAAGCTGTTGTGACTGTTGGTGTGCACTTTTCCCAGCACACCCAATACAAGAAAGGAGTGTTAGGGTGTAAAAAAGCTTCTTCATTTGGCCTGCCCCCTCTCAATAAGATTCATCTCTAAGAAATAGGTTTCTTTATCATTTATACGTTTCTTATCTAAGTCAAAGTACTGCACCACAAATTGAGGTTTTTCTCCTACACCTTCAACTTCTGATAAGATTTTCTCAACGTCCGATTGCGTAACTTCAACAGGATGTTCTTGCTTAAATAGCCCTTCTTTTATTCCTCCCTTTTCATCTTCATACTCTAAATTGAATACCATCCTGTTCTCTCCAGAAGTCAAAGCATCCATACGAGCCTTTAGAGCAGGAGAGTTAGCAAGCCCTGGATGTCGATTGATCTCACATAATGTATCAACTTCAGGCTTTAAAAATATTAGGCTAGAAAGCACTTGATCCAAATATTTCGAATTAAAACGACGGTAGTTTTTTAAAAAGTTGCGTTCGGCTTTTTGAGCCTCTATCTTTCTCAAAATTCTTCTCTCCAAAAAACTCATGTCATGTTCAATTTCCTTAAGTTTTTGATCACTTCTCAAAAACGAAAACGCAGCTAAAATTGTTGGAAGCAGAAATAATGCAAAAAGGCAAAATAGCGTAGGGCTCCTAAACCAAAAATAGGGTTTTTTCAGCTCTTTCTTACACTTATTTTTCCAATTGATAATATGAGGGCTAGTGATTTTTGAGGTAAAAGGCAATTTCATACTCATCTTCATTCCTATTCCACTCCACTTTTTCATCATCTTCAAGAAGTTTTTTTTCCATCACTAAGGCATCGTGAAATTCACGGGCAAAGCCACTGTCAGCGCAACTAAACTCTAATTTCACAGCGATTTTATATGGAGTCAGTGGTTGCTTGAGTGTTGGATGTTCCACCACTTCATAGCGGATATGTTTAATTTCAATTTGCCTCTCAGGAGCGCTTTGCTCTAAGAAAGGATGGTGACTCAAGAAGTCGATAAACCTTGAAACTCTAGGGGGCTCTGCATAATAGTCATCTTTCATCTTTGAGAACTTGAGTTGTGTATCAATGAGCGCCACTTTTTTCTCTAGCCCTTTTGCATCCACAAGCTGACCCAAAGCTGGAAGAGCACTTTCATATTCAGAGATACGCTGCATAAGCTGACTTTGTAAACGCTCTTCTTTTACATCTATTAAGTGTTTTCCAGTGATAAAAAAAGCAAACGCACAGATAAGTGAAAGCACACCACCCATAAATAAAGAGCGGCGCCCTTTTCTAACTGTTTTCATCGAGATAAAATCCCCCTGCCTGAGTTGTAAGCTAAGATCATCCTTTTTAAAGGAGTCAATTGCCAAGCCGATAGGGATGGCATAGGGAAGGATTGAAGAAGCATTGAATCCGCGGTGATTCTGAATCTGAATGGGAAGAAGCTCACACTCTTTATATTGGCAAACCCACCTATCTATCTTTAATTCTGTTACACCAACTCCAGTAAATAATATTGGATGCTTCCCTTGAGAAAACTCACTAAACAAAAAGCAAAAGGTACGGTCAACCTCACCCCAGAATTTTTGTGTAAAAGCCATAAGGGCAGGATATGTTTTCTTAGATAGTTTCTGCAGGTCTAGTTCCCCCAAATTTGCAAGGGAACCTTTAGGTGCATCGATTTTATAGGCAGATATAAAGTGATTCAAACCATATTTGAGGCTAGTTTGTTTGTAAATCGCATGATCCTGAACAAATACGATCGATGTGCGATCATATCCCATATGAAACACTGTATATGAGCTGAGGTCAGGGTTTGTAAAAGCTCCAAAGCGCATCAGGGCCATTGGGACACTTGATACCTCGTCAGGATCCACACCATCCCATGTTTCGAGGTGTCTCCTAACAGCCTCTTTTGCAGCCACGATAAAAGTTGCGTCAATGCGACCATCCTTTTTTCGGTAATTCGGCTTGATCATCACTTCATCAAGAGGGTAAGCAATGAGAGGCTCTAACTGAAAAGCAAGAGACTTTTTGAGAGCGGACTTTTTAGTTAAAGAGGTGCTGAGGTGGCGCACTAAAATATCTCGAGAAGCAACACCCGTCACTACCCTTTTCGATGAGACTTTTGGAGGGTTATCGTCCATTTCTAGATGGTCAATAGAGAATTCACGCCCTCTCTTAGTAATACTTGCCCAGCGATGCTGGGAACCATCCTTTTCAATACCAATAACTTCCATCGAAATCACTTCGAATATTTTATAAGGAAATGAGTATACCGGAACCTATAAGCAGAGTTCAACTTGATCTTTTCTCAATTGTCGATATTTGGTAATCTACTTCTATGCTTTATATTATCAGTGTCATTCGACTTTTATTTCTTTGTTATACAATCCTATTGATTACACGAATCTTAGGCTCTTGGATCCCCAGGTTACAGCAGAGCTCTTTTATGAGGTTTGTTTCCCACTACACTGATCCTTATCTCAATATATTTCGCCGCTTTATTCCCCCGATAGGTGGCGTGCTTGATTTGAGCCCACTGATCGGCTTTTTTGTTCTGACGCTACTTGAAAAATTCATTATCATGCTTCTCTTGAGCTTATGAACCCAATAAAACCTCTCAAACTTGGCTCTCTTACCCTGCCATCCAATATTATTTATTCCCCTCTTGCGGGATGCTCCGACTACCCATTCCGCCAAATGGTAAAGCTTTATCATCCCGGTCTCGTCTACTGTGAAATGGTTAAAATGGATGCCTTGGTTCGACATGAGCCCAATACATTTCACCTGCTTGACTATGACCCCTCAATGCATCCGATCGGCGCTCAGATCTGTGGAAGCAAGCTAGAATATGCTGCAGAATCAGCTAAGATCATCGAAGATTTAGGGTTTGATGTTGTCGATCTCAACTGCGGCTGCCCAGTAGATAAAGTCACAAAAGATGGCAGCGGTTCGGGGATGCTAAAAACTCCTGACCTTATTGGAGAAATCCTGAGAAAGATGGTTGATGCCGTCTCCATCCCTGTTACTGTTAAGATCCGTGCGGGCTGGGATGAGGGGATGATTAATGCTCCTCAAATTACCAAAATTGCTGAAGATGCCGGCGCTGTTGCCATTGCAATCCATGGGCGCACCCGCGTACAAAAATATCGTGGAGATGCCAACTGGGACTATATCAGAGATTGCGTGGAAGCCTCTAAGACAATTAAAGTCTTAGGGAATGGGGATGTCTTTGATGGGCAGGCGGGACTTTCCCTATTTGAACATACAGGGTGTGATGGGATCCTCGTCTCAAGAGGTTCCATGGGAAAACCTTGGATTGCCGAAGACATTGAGCGTTTTGCGCGGGGCGAAGAAGAGCGAATCGCCACTCCAACCATGATTCGCAGTGCACTCTTAAAACATATGAAATTCATTCAAGCCTACCAAGTTGAAAAGCGCGCAGTGATTGATATGAGGCGTGTGGGGTGCTGGTACCTTCGAAGCCAAAAGGGAACAAAAAAGCTTAGAGAGGGAATCAACCGCGCCCAAAGCATGTCAGAAGTTGATGCGCTCATTCGGAACTTTGATTGGGAAGAGCAGCCAGCTCTTTGTCATTCGTAGAAAGTCGTACGATTCTTTTGCTGAGCCATTTCCGCCTCCCAAAATGGGACCACAAGCCTATTGACTTCCTTCCTAAATAGCCTGGAAGCTTGATAGTGTAGGATAACCGCTTCATCGCGCATCGCCTTATTTTTGATCTTGTCATACACCATACAATAAGGCTCCTCTAGCCCCATTACATGAGCATCAGATCTAAAAACCACATTGCGCATTGCTTCTTGATCCCAAACTTCCTCCGCCCCAGACTGAAGCATCGCTTTACACTCTTTTGCCCAATCCTCTAGAAGAGTTGCAGCTTTTTCAGATGCATTCACAAATACAGTGCCAGAGATCACTTTAGAAGGATGATCACTTGGGAGCTCATCGAAAATCCTAACTGCAATGTCACAATCAATCCCCTCAAATAGAATTGGCTTTTTATTCACAACAGAGTCAGCATCAAGCCATAAAATTGGAGATTGAAGCTTCTTCAGTTTTTCTAAGAGAAACTGGGGTTTAAAGCAACAATTCTTCTCCCAAGAACCCAATGAATCGATTGCATCAATTTCGTAGGGCATAGAAAAGCGCTCACACGATTCGATGAGGTTTTTCACTTCCTCTTCATACCCTGTTCCTTTCGTGTAGTAAGAAACAACAGTGGGAAATTTATTCATAGCTCAATCGATGGGATGGTAGTTTTTTGATTCAAGTTCTTCTCTAATAGAGGAGAAACCTCTAGTTTTAAAAACTCAACGACCTGTTCTCTCGAACGCCCAATGAGGTTTTGATCCTTTAGAAATGCATCAATTTCTTCTCTAGAAAGCCCAATTTCTGGGTCATCAGCGATCTTTTGTAAGAGCTCGGGCTTCTTTCCGGTTTCCTTCTTCATTTTTGCTGCTTCAAAGCATAGGAGGCGGAGTCTTTCGTGAACTTTCTGTCGGTCCTTACCCTTTAAGACAGCCGCTGCCATGAGCATTTCCATCGCAACATAGGGTAAATGCTCCTGAAGATTTGTCTCCATTACTTTTGGGAAAAGTTGCAACCCATCGATAATATGGCACATCAAGTTAAGAACACTATCGGTTGCAAGGCACGCTTCAGGCAGAGTTAAGCGCCGATTTGCAGAATCATCTAGAGAGCGCTCTAGCCATTGTAAGGATGCATTACTTGAAGCATTATTCCATAAACTCGTAATAAACCTCGAAAGTCCGCAAACCCTTTCAGATAAGATAGGGTTGCGCTTATAGGGCATCGCAGATGAGCCCACTTGTGACTCTCGAAACGGCTCTTCAACTTCACATAGGTGAGAAAGCAAACGTAAATCTGTTGCGCACTTATGACTACTTGCAGCAACTCCAGCTAATACTGATAAGAGTCTCAACTCTTGCTTTCTTGGAAACGTCTGACTCGCAACAATAAAAGAGTGAGAAAAACCCATTTTTTGCGTCACTAGCTTGTCGAGCTCCACAACCTTTTTTTGATCCCCTTCGAAAAGAGCTAAAAAAGAAGTCTGCGTCCCAATCGCTCCCTTGGCACCTAAAAAAGGAAATGAGTTTAGCAGCGCTTCCAAGTCATTAAAATCGAAAAGAAAGTCTTGGAGCCAAAGGGCACAACGCTTGCCAACAGTTGTTGCCTGTGCAGGCTGGAAGTGGGTGTAACCCATACAGGGCGTTTCCACTTCTTCCAAAGCTAAATGGTTGAGCTTTTCTATGAGCAAAATCAGCTTGCCGCGAATCAGCTCAAGTGCACTTTTCAGCTGAATTAAGTCCCCATTATCCATTACATAAGAGGAAGTTGCTCCGAGGTGGATAATTCCCTTAGCTCTTGGACATTGATCACCATAAGCATTGATGTGAGCCATCACTTCATGACGGGACTCTTTTTCATACCTCTTAACGACAGAAAAATCGACTTGATCAATATGCGCTTTGAGCTCTCTAATCTGCTCATCACTAATCCCAATGCCTAGCTCTTTTTCTGCTTCAGCTAGAGCAACCCACAGCTTTCTCCATACCCGATATTTCGTGATCGGAGAAAAGAGCTCTTTCATCTCTTTGCTAGCATATCGGGAAGTGAGGGGGGATTCATAATGATCGTGCATCGGCTCTATAGGTGTTTTTGGAGATCTTTAATAAGCTCTTTGATTTCAAAAGACTCTGCATCATTTGGAGTGTAGTGTCGATCTTGCATCGCCTTAACCGCTTTCCTTAGCAAGTCAATTGTAGTCTTAGCTTTGTTAGGATTGCGCTTATCTTCTTTAGCAAGTGGAAAAACCTGTCTGAGCTTTTCTAAAAGCTCAGCCTTGCTCTCACCTTTGTACTCTTCAATAAAAGCGACTTTCTCCTCTTGAGGAGCATTGCGACTTGATAAACTATAGATCGCCTGCCTTGGCATTTCATCAATGATCGTCTGGAGCTGCGTAGGCAACGCTTGATAGAGCTCATAGTACTGCATAAAGTTATAGGGAGTTTGGCGATTCCCGTAGGTCTGCATTAGCCAGGCGCTAAAAGCTCCCTCATTATAATTTTTGAGAACTTGCTGAATCTTCTTAATGCGTTCTCCATGCAAAATGACTGCTTGGTTGCTGATCGCTTTGATTTCTGCAGTCACACTCGCTAGGACGTTTAAATCGGTTGAGACTTCGTGCCCTTCATGCTTATATTTTTCAAGAAGCGCTTCTAACTCACTTCGATCTGTATCACTCACAGCAGAAACTCGAAAGCCACCTGTAAAACTCGATAGAGTTCTGACATTAGAACGTTCGACGAGTTCGCTGATTTTTTCTTTTTTTGGTGTTTTGAAACGCTCGACTAACGAGTTGAACTTAGACATGTAAACCTGCTTGACAATTTGTTTAGTATTTCTTCAGTTAGCTCTAAAAAATCTTGAGCTGCTCGACTTTTAGGGTGGCGCTCAAAAACGGGTCGTCCACTAATCGCCGCTTCTGAAACAGCGATATCTCTTCTAATTTTTGTATTCAAGAGTTTTCCTGGGAAAGTCTCTTCAATCACCTCTATGAAGCTTTGGTTATTTTTACCTCTCGTATTCCAAAATGACATCACAAGTCCCAACATTTCAAAAGGGTGGCGCTCTGCAATGTAGTGCATGAAATAGGAGAGGCGTTGCAACCCTTTAACACTATAAAATTCTGGCGTTGCGCACACCATCGCATAGTCTGCGGCGATTAATGCAGACTCTGTGAGCCAACAAAGAGAAGGGGGCGTATCGATAATAATCACATCATAATCGAGTGGCGCAAGAAGCTTTTTTAGCTTCTCATGTGCATACCGATCCGACGCTAAGACACCTGTGACTTCAACGCGTTCAAGCCAGGTATCTGCGGGAATCAAATCCAGAGATTCTATCTCGGTTTTGAGGAGGACATCTTCGATCTTTTTTTCTTCTTGTAAACAGGAGGCTAAACTGTCGTAGTTGTCGGGATCAAAACCTAAACCCGCAGTCAAGTTTGCTTGTGCATCAAAGTCGATGAGCAAAACCTTTTGATTGTGAAATTTCGCAAGAGCAGAACCTACATTTAGCGTCGTTGAGGTTTTTGCAGTTCCCCCTTTAAAGCTACAAACGGCGATTGTTTTCATGCTTTTTCCTCTTTCTTGTAAGGACTCGTGAGATTTCTTTCTCTTTTCTCTGCAACGAGCGTTTCAATCAAGTCTTGCACATTCACTTCTCCATGCACCACATTATCACGTGTTCGGAGAGCAACGGTTTGATTTTCACACTCCTTATCACCAACTGTTAGCATGTAGTTCACTTGCATAAGCTGAGCATTTCTCACTTTTTTACTAATCGATTCTTCAGAGCGATCCACTTCGCACTGCAAACCAGCAGCCCTCAATTTTTCAGCAACTCGCTCGGCATACTCCGCATGAGTCGCGGCAATGGGCAGCACTCTAATAGGCCTTGGACTCATCCAAAGAGGAAACTTCCCAGCAAAATGTTCAATCAAAATCCCAAGAAAACGCTCAATCGAACCAAAAATCGCGCGGTGAATCATGATAGGGCGCTTAAGCGTTCCATCGCGATCCTTGTACTCAAGATCAAAGCGCTCGGGAAGTGACATGTCGAGCTGGACTGTACCACACTGCCAAGCCCTTCCTAAAGCATCGTGCACATGCAAGTCGATCTTCGGCCCGTAAAAAGCGCCGTCACCCTCATTAATTTTATAGGGCTCGCCCCATGCGTCTAATGCTGCCTGCAGTCCTTCAGTGGCAACCTTCCAGTCCTCGTCCGTTCCAATCGACTTCTCGGGGCGTGTTGAAAGCTCAAATGTATACTTGAGCCCAAAGGTCTCGTAAATTTCCTTCACAAGCTCAAGAACGCCAAAAATCTCATCCTTGATATCACTCGGTTTCATAAAGAGGTGCGCATCATCTTGGTGGAAGCTCTGCACACGAAACAGGCCACTGAGCGCTCCCGAAGGCTCGTGGCGATGCACATGCCCAAACTCAGCCACTTTCAGTGGAAGTTCCCGATAACTATGCGTTCGCGTCTTGTAGTAGATCATACACCCAGGGCAATTCATCGGCTTAATCGCAAAGGTGCGCCCATCCGCAACTTCACACGTGAACATATTTTCCTGATAATGCTCCCAGTGCCCTGACTGTTCCCAAAGTTCGCGACTCATCATTTGCGGAGTTTTGATGACCTCATACCCACTCTTTTCATGGATCGTGCGCCAATACTCAAGAAGACTTTCCCAAATAACCATTCCCTTCGGGTGAATAAACGGCATCCCTGGCGCCTCTTCTCTGAAAGAAAAGAGATCGAGCTTACTCCCCACAATTCTGTGGTCCCGCTTCTTTGCTTCCTCCAACATCCTCAGGTAATCTTTAAGCTCTTGGCGATCGGGAAATGAGATCCCATAAATGCGTGTGAGCATCGCATTATTCGCATCAGCACGCCAATAAGCTCCAGAGGTCTTAAGAATTTTAAACGCCTTAATCTTTCCTAAATTTCCCAGATGAGGGCCGCGGCAGAGATCAAAAAACTCCCCCTGTCGATAGGCTGTAATCAAACTCCCTTCAGGAAAGGCTTCGATCAGTTCCTTTTTGTACGGATTAGACCCAAAGGCAATCAAAGCCTCGCTCTTATCTTTAAACTCACACCGCTCCGGCTTTAAGTTTTCCGATAAGATCTTCTTGATCTCTTTTTCAATCTTAGGAAAATCCTCTTCAGACACGTGCAGGTTATCGAAATCGTAATAAAACCCCTTCTCAATCGGAGGGCCAATCGTCGGCTTTGCCTCAGGATAAAGGCGCAAAACTGCTTGAGCGAGCACGTGAGCAGAGGTGTGCCAAAACACCTCGCTCCCCTCTTTATCCTCAAAATTCCAAAACTGCACTTGATCGTCATCAGACAAACGGTGACTAAGATCACACGGATTGCCGTTGACGCTTACAGCTACAGCTTGGTGGGGTTCTCTTAAGTTGAGCTGCTCTGCCAGCTCTTTAGCACTGCTCCCGTCGGGCAGTTCTATCTCTGAATTGCAATGTTGAACTTTCATATTTCTTAGTTTACAAGACCTTCAAAAAAAGGAAAAGAGATTGATCATAAGTCTGCGATCTTGCTAACTTTGACAATCATTTTCTTTAGGAGGTCGAAGATGTCTTGTGCAACAAGTCATACACCATTTTCTCGCGTAGTTCAGCTCGCATGTGGAGCCGCAATTGCCGGTTTATCCTGCCGAGCAAACCCGCGTTACTTTGCTACCGCTACAACTGCTGGCATCATTGCACAACTCTTTTTTCCTAAACTTTCTGTGTATAAATCTGGCCCTGCATGTGCTGCTGGTTGTAGCGGGGTCGCGGGAGAGTCCTTAGGGCTGACCCTGAATAAAAACATCGCTTTCATTGTCGGAACTGTCCTTTTTTGTGGTCATATTGATCACTGCAAAGGTGTTTCTGCAGCAACCGTTGGCACACTGTTTGGCATGAGAGTCGTTCATTTCATCAGAGATGATCTTCGCTTCTACCCAACACCTAAAGCTGAAACAGCCCTTGGTAAAACAGCCCAATAATATATTTTTTCTCCTCATTGATGACGACGGCAAATTAAACACAGGTGCACTTCCTCCAGAGCCTCCTAGTGGTTCAGGGAAAATCTACGCTCAGCAATACCGACTTGTCTACAACCTGCTGAAAAACGATACTTCCGTTCCTTTGCTGCTGAGGCGCTTTACTGCCCCTGCGCCAAATCGCTACATCGAAAGTCTCATCCGAGCTTCACTCAGCCTCAAGCAAAATGAAACCATCACCACTGCTCACATCCGCCGCGCCGTTCTTTCTGCGCTGCTCACGCCACTTCGGCAAAACATCGGATCCTGCTTTGCAACAGCACCAGCCATTCTCATCCAAACTGAGCAACCCAAACGCATTCTTCTCGATCTCTATGACCTGATGACCACCTCCAAGCTCAAGCGCACCATGGGTGGCGTCGAATACACAGCACCCATTGCACTCCTAAAAGTGATCGATCCGAAGACGGACCATGCCCTTCTCAGAATGTGGGAGTACACCCTCGCTTCTTTTACAGATTACAAAATCGAATTTTCCCGCTGGAACCTCTATGCGAGTTTAGGTTTTAAACGAGAAGATGATGGGGGTATTGGCCCCTTGCTCTACCAATCGATCGATGAGAAACTCGAAGAGGCCAATCAAAAGGCAGAAAAATGGCATCAAGAATATGTCGTTGCTGTCGAGCAAGTCAATGCCACACAAACTCTCCTCCGCCAAGCTGACTCTTCCGAACGCGCTCGCCAGCGCAAAGCAGAACTCGAAGCTCGACTTGCCCATGCTCGTAGCTGCAAAGACCTTCTCGATGATGGGCAAGAAAACGCCAAACTACTCTCTCAGCTCGCCCCCTTCCTGCTCACTCACTACTCCAACCAGCTCCAAGACTACTTTCAAGAGGTTTACGATCCCGAGGTCGTTGCAGTCGATCCCAACATGTACGAAGATAGCCCGGCGGGCTTTCGCCTCGTCTGCAAATATGGGCGCTCCGACCCTATAGCCTGGAAGCCGATCACCAACTCCGATGACTACATCGACGCCCTCATCCATTTCTTCCGCGCGAGCGAACCCACGATCCTTGCAGAATGTAAATCTTCCGCCCATGAAAAAGCGGTGGAAGCCATCACCACACAAATCATCCATCATCTCAGAACAGAAGTCTTTATTGCCTCTGCACTCAAAAGGATGGCAAAAAGACACAAAGCTGGAACAAAACAAGAAAAAGCTGAAAAAAAACCGTGGAGTTACACCTCAGGCGGCACGATGTCTACCCTTGTTCAATGCTACTATTCTCTTGAAACACCCCTTACAAAAGAGGAGCGCGTCGTCACCAGTCCGCAAGATTTGCTCATCTTTTTGCTCGATACCATGAAATCCCTCCCCTACAAAATCACGAAACGTTTTGAGAAAAACCCGAACGCTAGCCTCCTCATGGAATCTCCTACCCACGCCTTTCTATTTAAACCGGGGCTTGCACCCTTCAAAGAGGGGTGGCTCGATTCTGGCTTTACCTACACCTGGGTACGGGACCACGTGAAAGCGGGCCGCTACTCACCCCTCCTCTTTGCCGATAGCAATTGGGCCGATTTCTACTTCGGTTTCTATCAAAACCCCAAAACCCAAACCCTCGAGCTTTGGCGATTTGACCCAGAAGGGAAAAACGGGTATCCTATGAGCGATTGGTCAAAATGGCTGGACGGATCACAGAACCGTCCGTGGATCATTTACACCGATCCCGAACAAAATAAAGAAAAACACATGACCGACCTCTCTTGGGTCAAAGCATAACGTACCCAGAATGAAAATTTTTATCCCCGAATCTGAGTCATCAGAGCCCAGACCCCTATTTGGCACCCTTGTGGCTGCAGGCTTCCCCTCACCAGCAGATGACCACATCGACCAAAAACTCGATCTCAACAAACTGATCATCAAACACCCGGCGGCTACCTTCTTTCTTCGCGTCGAAGGAAACTCGATGGAAAATGCCAACATCTTTCCAGGAGACGTGCTTGTCGTCGACCGCTCAATTGCGCCAAAAAACAACCAAATCATCGTTGCAGTCGTCAATGGTGAGTTCACCGTTAAACGGCTCAAAAAACAAGGGGAAAAACTCTATTTAGTTCCAGAAAACCGTCGATTTAAACCTACCGAAATTACGGACGACCTCGACTTCCAAGTCTGGGGTGTGGTGACCTACATTGTACACAAAGCCAAATGATGTTCGCTCTTATTGACTGCAACAACTTCTTTGCCTCCTGCGAGCAAGTCTTCAACCCCAAACTTAAAGGGAAACCTCTTGTTGTCCTTTCCAACAACGATGGATGTGTTGTGGCGCGCTCGCAAGAAGCACGCGCACTCGACATCCCTATGGGAGCCCCCGCCTTTCAATGTCGAGACACCTTCTTGCAACACAATGTCATCACCCTCTCTTCCAACTTTGATCTCTATCGAGACATGTCCCAGCGGGTCATCGCCACCCTTAAAACATTTGAGTGCCCCCTCGAAGTCTACTCGGTCGATGAAGCCTTCATGATCCTCCCTAGCGCTGACCCCGAACTCGGGCTTGCGATCTGTAAAAGAGTGATGCAGTGGACAGGTCTCCCTGTATCTGTAGGCATTGCCCCGACAAAAACTCTCGCAAAAGTGGCAAACAAAATGGCCAAGAAAGGAGCGCGCGTCTACTCCATCAAAAATGAAGAAGAGGCCAAAGCGACTCTCCAGAAGTTTCCGGTTGAAGATGTGTGGGGCATTGGCAGAAGACTCACAAATAAACTCCACGCACATGCCATTCGAACAGCAGGTGCCCTCACTCAAAAGCCCGATATCTGGATCAAACGCCATCTATCCGTTGTGGGACTCAGAACCGTTTGGGAACTCCGCGCCATTCCTTGCTCTGGTCTTACAGAAACAAGAGATCCGAGAAAAACGATCCTTTCCTCCCGCTCATTCGGGAAAAAAGTGACCGATATCGACTCCCTTAAAGAAGCGATCAGCACCTTCCTCTCCTATGCAACCCGCAAGCTAAGGTCTGATAATTTACAGGCTCGCTTCCTAACGGTATTCATTCGCGGGGAGACCTTTGCAAGCGCCTCCACCACACTCCCCCTACCGACCGCCTACACACCAGACTTAGTTGCCGCCGCCCATATACTCTTAAATACACTGTTCGAAGAGGGCCAGTCCTATAAAAAAGGAGGCATCGTTCTTGCGGATCTCGTCGACGAGAATGCGACCCAGTACGACCTCTTTTCAAAAGACCCTAAAGAAGATCAAAAGCGGCACCTGATGCAAACCTTTGATCACATCAACGAAAAGTATGAGAAGCACACCCTCTTCTTCGGAAGTGATGGCGTCAAAAAAGAGTGGAAAGGGAAACGCTCCAATTCTACACCCAGGTACACTACCTGTTGGGACGAGCTCCCTATTGTGAAAAATTAGAGATGACAATAGGGAACAAGTTCAGATATAGTTACCCCTACCGAGCGCTAAAATAAGTCATTCATGAAAACGCTTCTACTACTACTCACCCTCCTTGCAACACCCCTTTTCGCGCTCTATAATGGAAACCCCTCTGCGCCAAACATGCCCGAGCTTGGACTTTACATCGACAATGCCAGTTGGTGGGGAATTAAGTGGGGATACCAGTGGGACTATACTTTCAACAAGTGGATCAAGATCGATAATCCACAAAAATCAAAAGTCCGCGATGTATGGGACAATTACCAAGCCTATAAAAACTTTGGCGTCTTTACATTCAACTGGATTGATCGCGTTGAGGCAAGTGCACAACTTGGAGCTATGTCGGCGCAGCTTGCAACACGACCCCTACCAAATATCCGAGAGGGCTTTGAAACCAAAGAGCAAATGGCATGGGGAGCAGGCGGCCGTATCATTCTCGTCTACTGGGAAGAACTCGTTATGGGCGTGAACGCTATCTACAATGGCGCATTTCTCGATATCGATCGCATCACCCAAAATGGCGCTCTTATCCCTCAAACAAAAGCCCGAATGAGTTACCACGAGTGGCAAGTTGGAATCAACTTTTCACGGGAAATTGGCCCTCTCATCCCTTACATTGGCGCAGCTTACGCATCGATGCGTACCCATCTTAAACACCTTCCCGACCCCCTCATACTATCGGGAAGACAAACCCTAAAAAACCGCCAGCCCTTTATGTTTCTTATTGGACTTGGCCTCACAAAGGGACGTATTTTTGCCCTCAATATAGAATCTCGCCTAAGCGCTGAAAAAGCTATCGCACTATCAGGCGACTTGCGCTTTTAGTCCCCTCCCGCTACTATCCAAAAATAATAAAACTTACTAAATTTTCGCCCTATGAAGAAGATCCTCCCCTTACTTCTCCTCTCCACATGCGCCTTAAGTGCTCTCGAATTCGGCAACCCAGGCGCCCCAGGCATTATTGAGAAAGGGCTCTTCTTCAGCCCTAACAATACCATTGCTATCCAAGCTGGCTACCAAAGAGATTGGGTCTTTGATCGCGACATGAAAGCGGTTAGCAAAGTTCGCGGACGGCTCGAGGAATTCAGCTACGTTGCAGACCAAGGTGTTCTCACAATGAACATCTTCAAGCGCATTCAGTGTTATGGATCTGTTGGAGCACTGCGCATCTCCAGCCGTCACACTCCTAATCGAACAACATTAAATGAATACGAAACACACGACGAGTTGACTTGGGGCGTCGGCTCGAGAATCCTCTTTTTACAGTGGCAAAAACTCTCCTTTGGAATAGATGGAAAGTACCAAAGCGCAAAACCTTCCATGCGATGGATGACCTCTAACGGCACACCCACTCCTCCTGCATCCAACACAGAAATTCGCATGCACGAGTGGCAAATCGGTCTTGGGGTGTCAGGACAAATCTCCCTCCTTTACCCCTACATCGGCGTTAAATACTCTAATGCTAAAAGTGAGTTCAAAAACTTGCCTAAAGACTTCCTTCCCAACACCACCCGATTTAACACCTCCAATCGCCGCAAGTTTGGCCTCGTCCTTGGCTCCTCCATATCAAACGGCTCCCTATTCTCTCTAAACGTCGAAGCCCGCCTCATCGATGAAGAGGCCCTCTCTCTATCAGCAGAGCTCCAATTCTAACACAAGTCACTCACAGTCTGTATATTAAGAAATGCTATTTCTCTTGAATATAAATGATATTTTTAGTATAATCTCTTACTTATATTGGAGATTAATTATGTCTACACTACTTGTTAGCAGTACAACTGAAGTCAATATCCTAGTAAAAGAACAGCCTCAAATAACTACGATTGAGGGCCTCAAATCTCTCGTAAAAAAAGTGGCAGATGAGATGTTCAAAGCAAGAGCATTAGAGCGCAATACACCAAATTTTGACCCTGACGTATTCGTAGATGAGTTAGTTGAACAAATAACCACAACCAAAAAAGTGGCGGATGCATTTGATGCAGTTTTTGAAGGGAAAACCCCGGAAAACGCTTGCCAAGAAAGCATCCCAATTATGAAAGAAATAGCTGAGCACATTCGCTCTAAATTATAATAACTTCATCTACTTAGGTTCTGGATTGTGTTTAAATCTCGCTGGATTCCCCTCACAATCATAAAGTTTCGGCACGCTTCCTACTCTTAGGTTTTCAGTAGGAATAAGGTAATACCCTAGCCACTTGTCCCAAACCCCATCAACCAGAAAATCACTTACATTTGTTGGTATACCTGTTAATAGCTCTCCTCCTTTCTTAACAAATGTAACCTCTCTTCTCCCACCGGCCTGCAGCCAATTGACCTGTCCAGTCCCCTCATTAAAAAAAGCTCGCATGACATGCACATCATCATTGCCATATATAAAAGCAGCCAAGTAAACAGGACGCTTCTGTTGGAACTCACAAAGCTCTCCAGGTAAGTCAAAAATCATATCTGAAATACGTAAACACCCTTGCTCCTTCAGATGTTCATCACACATCCAAGGTTCTACAGCAGGAGATCTAGATGTCACTCTAGCCCGTTGTAGAGACCCTGGTGTGATCGTTTTGTCAGCCAAATAACTTGCAGCAAATGCATAGCAATTTAGTCCAGAAGCAACCTGGCTCATATCTAACTTAAAAGCTGCGAGTTCACGTGAGTCAGCTAAATCCAAATCTTTAACTTTTGCTTCCCATGTAGCACGCCCCGCACCTGCAATTAATCCAGAAGTAGATGGCAAGTAAGGTGATACAACCGTTTGCGGAGAAACCTTCGCCAAATGAAAATGCGCCACTATTGGCTCTCGCCCTCGAGTTTGAAACCTAGCCCGACATAGAATGACTTGTGAGTCAATTTCTGATATCTTTATAGGCTGAAAATCTATAACTGTCTCTGGCACAACCCTAACAGATGAAATATCAACACCTCTCTGTTCATCAACTCCCCACAATGCAGGATCTCGATATTGAATTCCCCGAAGAGCAAGCTGGTCCTTTTGACATAAACTTTTCGTTGGAAAACTTTGTGCAAAGGCGCGATACACTTCAAAAGGAGCATTGTCCCGCTCCAAATCTTCCAGGCGATGAACTGCAGCATCACCTATCACAGGATTCATTCGAGACTCAATGAACACCCGCTTTCTAAGCAAATAATCTAAAGGTGTGCGCTGCACTCTTACAGGTGGCATTGATTGCTGTTTAGTTGGATCGGTGTTCCCAATAGCTTGCTCACAGACTTCATCAATAGCCCTCTTCTGATCAGCATCCTGAGATTGACCAGCGCTCGGCACACCTCCAGGTGTGCCACTATCATTTGAATCATCAATTGGGGGAATACTCATATTTTTTGAATAACCTCATCAACATAAAAGATCAATACACACCTAATGATTTGTGCTAGGCACATTCTCTCACTTTGTGTTAAAGAAAAAATATGAGCAGACACATTCACATTAGACGTTGGATTATCTGGGGACTTGCTGTCGCCTTCTATTTCTATGAATACTTTATCCGAGTTGCCCCAAGTGCAATGGCTAACGACCTATTCCGATCATTCAACATCGGCGCAGGCATTTTAGGCATCATCTCCGCTTCCTATTTCTATGCTTATGCGCCTATGCAGCTCCCTGTTGGTGTTTTGATGGACCGCTACGGCGCGCGCAAACTCCTAACCATCGCAACCCTTGTTTGTGGAGTCGCAACCCTACTATTTGGCATCGCCCCAGCCGTCTGGGTAACGATCATTGCTCGCCTCTTTATGGGAGCAGGTTCCGCCTTTGCCTTTATTGGGATGATTTACATTAGCTCGCACTGGTTCGATAAAAGCATTCTTGCAAGACTCATTGGAGTTGGCAACTCCATAGGAATGCTCGGAGCAGTTTTTGGAGAAGGATTCTTTGCCGAGCTTATCAGCGCCTTTAATTGGAGACCGACAACGCTTGGACTCGGTCTTGCTGGACTTGTACTTGGCTTTACAATCTTCTTAATTGTCCGAAATGACCCGAAGTCAATGGAGAAAAAAGAGCCCAAGAAATCCCATCACATCCTCCGCAGCATGAAGCTTGCCTGTATGAATAAGCAAACCTGGTACAACGGAATCTCAGTCATGCTATTTTACAGCTCAATCGTTTGCTTTGGAGGACTCTGGGCCATTCCTTTCTTTCAGCAAACCTATGGCTTCTCTAATGAAACAGCAAGCTTTGCCGCTTCCATGATCTATTTAGGGATTGTCGTTGGTGGGCCCATCCTTGGCCACTATTCTGATGTTACAAAAAACAGAAAAAAATGGTTACTAGGCACCATTATCCTCTCACTAATATTCTGTGTTCTCATTATCTACACGCCCATTCGCGACCCCTTTTGGGTCATTACCCTCATGTTCCTATTTGGCGTATCACTTTCTGGACAACTGCTCAATTATTGCCTCTCTATAGAGCTCAATACCCACGACACTAAAGGCGCAGCGCTTGCCATTACTAACTGCCTCGTCTTTATTACTGGCTCCCTCGTCCAAACCGCAATAGGCTTCATCCTATCCAAACTCTGGACAGGCGCGACCATTGATGGAGCCCCCCAATACTCCCTCGAAAACTACCGCGTCGCCCTCTCCATTCTCCCTATTACCCTAATCCTCGCCTTCTTCTTTGCGCTTCGCATCAAGGAAAAAAAGGCTTCAAAACCAAGAGCTCCAGCAAAATAATGACAAATATAGGTCCGACTGACTCCAGCGATTCCATAAGGGATCATTCAGCGCCAAGAGGAGACGACGATGACGAGGCTAACGCAACAAGAGAAAAAACTGATAGAGTCGTTCAACATGCCTTTTCAGGTCAACGCGCTTTTCCTGCCTCGTCTGCTAGCTCTCCTTTAAAACCTCCAAGTAGAATCGTCAAAAGAGTTCCAGGCAAGATAACAAGACTTTCTCCAGAAGAAATGGCTGAACTCGATCGCGCCTCAGCAACAGCTTCTTCAGAAGCACTGAAAGAAGCAAGTGTAAAAAAAGCTTCAGAGGCACTTGCAGAGGCAGCACAACTTCATGAAATAATGCAAATCCCCGAAAGCACAAAGCATTCTCAAGAAACTCTAAATGCCGCTGCCCGCTCAACTGTAGAACTTCATTTAGCCTTAAGGGAACTAGGTCAAACTCAAAGTCAGTTACAACCAAAAGTTGCGGAGCTCCTCAAGCAAACCGATGCCCTACTCAAACTCCTAGCAACAAAGCTTGAAGGACCAGAAAACGAAGCTTTGTATAAAGAGCTAAACGAAGGTCTATTCTTTTTACGTGGAAGTCTATCCTCCTTTTTTCAAAGCAACCCAGAAGCTCTCAATCAAAAAAGTACCGTTCCATCACATAATGAACGAGGCATCCCAAGTGGGATGACTGAACAACCGCTATCTAGAATCGTCCAGAATTGGGACCGAACAATTTTGAAAATCACTTTAAGAAACTGCCCTCCAATGCCACCCAAATTAAGAATGGATAAAAGTCAGACCCCAGACACTACATTAGATGATCTTGCGGCAACAGCAGAAATTATCTTTAATCACCCTCCTCCCATGCCCCCCGATGTAGCACTCCCTCCTTCCCCTGTTGATTTAGGAGTCAACCGATCTTTAGGTAGTATTGGATACCCTAGCACCCACCAAATAACCGCTTTATTCCCTACAATAACAAGTCAAACACTTGAAGTGGGCTTTCATGCAGCAGAAATTACTCCTCAAACAATCACCCCCTTTTTACCTACCGACCAAGACGAAATCGCCCCCGAGGCATTAAAAGCCTTCACCGATCTGAGGCAAAAAGAGATTGAACTTGATCCAATGGTTAATTGTTTAGCCTTTGCGAGTGGATATAGCTCCTCAAAAGGTGTACTTGAACCAGGAGCCCCGCCCAATGAAGGAACACATCCCGTTGCATGGGTCGCAGACCGTATATTGAGAGAGCAAGGTTGCATCCGAATTGATTCAATGGTCGCAGGCTTTGACTTTAGCTTACTACGAAACGGTATAGCCAACCCCTACTACTTAATCGCTGTAGTCCACACAGGAAGAAATATGGGGCTTCCCGATGCACACGTTATGCGATGCTTTTTTCATCCAAGCCAAGACGGGCAACAGTCCGACCTAGTTTGGTTAGAATCTGGGGGGAATAAACGGCTGAAATTTGTATGTGGCGATGACGGTCAACCCATTCGAGGCATCCCTAGCTCTCCACATGCCACCTTCTTAAGTAGCGATAGGAAAGACCACTACTCTTGCTTTCTAGGTTACTACTTAATCACAGATAACATGGCATTACAGTCTAGAGAGGGAACAAAAGCAACAGCTCTTAAAGCCTAGCCATGAGGCGTTTGATTGTACACTTCAACAAAGTGTTCTGCCATTGTTGTTTTGATTCCTGCGATAATCGCTCTGCTAATGTTTACCCGATCTTCATGGCCAGGCAGACTACGATCACCTTGAAATCCCTGAATGATCGGTTGCTGCTTCCTAATGATCGTTTGAGCAACCGCACTGACATTCTCTACAATCTGATCTAATGGGGGCTTTCCAGTAATGTTAGCCTTATAGAAATCCGCTGGAGCCTTCCCTTCAAACCCTGCAACCAAAACACCAGATAGTTTAGAGATAAAATCATTCACACTCTCACTCATACCTACTGGAATTTCTCCAGTCTGAGCGAAGTTTCCTTCAGCTACAGCAAGTATATTGTCAGGTCTCAGTCTAGCGCTCAAAGCATTTACTGACATACGTCCTCGATTTATAGAAATTTGCGAATATTTTACACTATGTGCTTATATTCCATCTTTGGAAATAAAAACTACCACAATAATAGTAATTTTGACCAACAATTCCTAACAAAACACCAATTAATCTATTTTAAAATATTAGATCGAGCTTATTGGTTCTGACCACTAGCCAATGATTTCCAACAACCCCTTAATCGCACAGAAACCGCCTGCGCTACCTCAGAAGCCCCTCGTCTAGGATCAAAGCTTTAGACAAGAATAGATAAAAAAAGTACTACATAATATTGGCAAGATTCGCTGCAAAAGCTTGATGGTTGGGAGGCGACTATTTAGCAAAAAAAATGCTCCATCTGCATTTGTCTTAAAATACAATTATCATTAGAATGCCCCTAAAAATATCTTTAGGATGAGAAAATGAAAGCACCTTTTGCAATACTCGCATCAAGCATATTTGTACTCCTAACAGGATGCACAAAAAAAGTAGACCTAAGTTACACACCTATCTACCCCACTCAATCTCCAAATAACATCCAACTCGTCGTTAACTCTTTTAAGGATAATCGAGTCGATCAGCAAGAAATCGGCTCTCATAGAAACCTTTATGGCATGCCCATCATCAAAATCAAAACTGATGATAGCGTCCCTAACTGGATGACAGATGCCTTCAAAGCAGAACTCACAAACGCTGGATATACTATCCTAAACCAAGACCAAGGAAGTGACTACGAAATCGAAGGAAAAATTCACCAAGTTTACACCACTTCCTACATGATTTACCATGGACGGATGCACGTAGAAATTACACTGAAGCAAAATGACGCAATCATCTTCCAAAAGGAATACCGTACGAAAGAACATGGTGGAATTAACTGGTTCGCAACCAATTCAGGTAGTACAAACACTTTAGAGCTCAACCTACAAGCGATTTGCCGGCAGTTCATCGAAGATTTTTCCACCTATCGCCAAAGCCAGCAATAGCTTATTGGAAATCATCAAGACGTTTTGTGAGTATAATCACTAGGGCAACATTCCCAACCAGCCTCTCTATTCAATATCCCCAAAATTTTTCTACCCATTTAGACCACCCCTCAGTACCATAAGGCATACAGAAAACTAAACCTACACCATGCTCAAAATCAGACGTTTTATATTTCCCTCCATCCTATCACTGCTTTTCATTCACCCCCTCGCCTACACCGCACATTGCAGTTACAAACACATAGCCCAATACCCAGATGTAAAATATGTTCCCTGGTTTACTGGTCCCCTACTCTCTCCGACTCCCGTAAACATGGTCCCAGGCCACCCTGCAATTGAACCCTCTATCGTTGTTGGAAGTAACTATGGCCGCTACAAAGACAACTGGAAATACACCAGCCAAGATAGCGAATGGTTTGTGAACCCATTTCTAGACTACCAACTTGGCATTACCGATCGCATTGGACTAGAAATGCTCGTCTCCTTCATTTCCAACTTTAAGAAAAACACCGCCTCTACCAGAATGCAAGACAGCAGCATCCTCCTAGGATTTCAAATCGCCAACGATGCCAAAGGAACCTGGATCCCCGACATCCGCCTTGACCTCCAAGCAACCCTCCCAACAGGAAACTACCAAAAACTCTCCCCCTCAAAATTGGGAACAGACTTAACTGGGCAAGGAGCCTACCAAACCGGCCCCCTTCTCATCGTTCACAAAATGTTCTACCCTGGAGACCACTTCCTCGCCCTAAAAATAAGTGTCGGCTACCTATTTCCAACCAATGTCAAAGTCAAAGGACTCAACGCCTACGGCGGCAACCCATCCACCAGAGGCACCGTACACCCAGGACAGACCCTCACCACATTCTTCTCCGGAGAATACTCCATCAGCCAAAGATGGGGCTGGGGATTCGATACACTCTTCACCTACCAAAAAAAATCCACCTTCACCGGTTCAACCGACAAAAATGCCCCCGTCGGCCTCCCCCCTTCCGCCCAACTCAGCCTCGCCCCTTACCTCGAATACAACTTCACCCAGCGCATGGGAGTCCTCGGCGGAGTCTGGTGCACCCTCGCCGGCCGCAACACTACCGCCTTCGCCTCCGGCTATTTCGCCTTCATCTACACTTTTTAAATCATAAAAATCTCCCCCTCAACCTTGACAACATGACACTAAATTCCTAGACTGGCCGCTCATTATATCGAACCACTGACCGACCCATGCAAAAACTCAAGCTCGTTATCAACCTACTCATTCTACTTGTTACCACAACGCTCCTTGCCCAGCCTTATACAAACGACTACCAATACCACTCTCTTGAAAAACCCCAAGAAAGGGTCCTCCCCGGTTACCATGACGAGATCCTTCAGATCGTAAAATTTAACACTGCGCAACCCTCAAGTATCCTTACTTTTTCTCCATGGGACTTTTTAAATCTTGAGCGCTTATCTAGCGATCGTATTTTCGACTTTACAGAGATGATCGAAAATACCGAAAATTTAGAAGAGGTATTTTCCGAGAATGAGCTTACAGCGATAGAAGACTTTTTCATCTACCTAGCTAGGAACGGAATTAGAGATTGGGATGTTGATGCTCAAGAAGAGCTTGAAGAGGATATAGCCTGGCTTGTGGAACCCAATGACAAAAGCCGCTACTTCCCGAACAGCGGGGAGGATACGCCTCCGACTTGGATAACCCCTTTCTTTGACTTCAACAAACTAAAGCTATCTTCTGCTTCACTCATTCCCTCCTGCAAGCCTCATATCACACTTTGCAAAAGCAAATCCAAAAAGCCCTTCAAAAAGATCAAACAGTTCATCAAGAAGCATAAAAAGGCCATCATCATCGGAGCAGTCGTTGTGGTTGCCGTTGTTGTCATCACAATTGCAACTCAAGGGACAGGGACTGCTCCTGCATTAGCCGCTGGATCTGGGGGTGTCGCAGGAGCGGATAATTCCAATAAAAAACCTAAGAAACCCGTTAACAAACCTGGGGAAGTCCCTTTTAGAGAAAACGAGAGTGATCAGCACCAAGCACCATTATTCGACACCCCACACTCTCCTAGCGTACATCCTGAGGTATCCAAAGTCATCGATCAAAAAACTAATGAAATGAAAGAGACTCTCAACCTCTCCCTTTCAGAGCCAACTCAAATCGGCAAAGAAGTGCGAGAAGTAATTAACGACGTTGGGTCCTTTTTGACTCATCAAGCTGTAGATGCTGTTGATGAGTTTTTAAAAGTGGGACCTCAACTTTGCGAAGCTATGAAGGAAGTAGGCGAAAGAGTGTTCCCTGATGGTGTCTCTTTCCCGAAGTTTCCTGGATCTGAAGCCCCTCAAAGTCCTATACAAAAGCACGATCAGACAATTGCTAAAGTTCATGAAGCCATAGATCGCTCCTTTGGAACAAACCAAGCTGACCTCTATACCCCAGAAGCCAAAGCTCTCAAAGACGAAAAAATTACCACAGGGGTTTTGCCGCCACCTGGCAATGTTCCTACTATTTCATCTCAGTTTTTTGAGAAAAACTTGAAGCATATCTTTAGAAAAGCTCCAGGTCATCTGATTGACACGCCAGCAAACAGGAAGATCTTGCTAGAAGTAGCTGGAAACTCAGAAAACTTTCTAGGGGTAGATAAGTATGGCAATGCATGGCACGCTAAAACACAAAAGAACGGGCAACAGATTTGGACGATGTCAAGAGATGGAGCAATTCGTAATGCTGGATCAAACAACCAACCCAAACCTTTTCAAAATGAAACAGGATTGTCTCAAAACCAAACACAAAATAAGGTTGCTAAATGAAAGATACTCTCACACACAAAGAAGCATTTATGGCGATGAAGAGTTTTTTAGAGAAATTCTATGAGGAGACGAATTCTGAGGATGTAGGGGTAATTCTAGGAGAATTATCATCTGACATTTGGCAAGATGGTTCAACTGGTGATCCTGCTTGTTGGGACGAATGGATCAAGTGTATTGAAAAGGTCACTTCCAAATAGGATTTTTGAAGCCTTAGATGAGTGAGATCCTCTTTGTTATTGATGGAGGAAAAGGGATACTAAAAGCGCTCAAAGAGCTCTTTGGAAAACAGCTTATCTACCCAGCGGTGCACCGTCCATAAAGACCGGAATATTCAAAGCCACCTACCGAAAAGATATCGCCCTGAAGCGCATAGGAGGTTCCGTAATGCAATCGACTGCAGAAGCTATGGAGATGCCAAGCAAGAGCTCATAAATCTTGAGAAGTGGTTAGAAAAGATCAATCCGTCAGCTGCAAAATCACTCATAGGGACTGTTGGGAAAGACGCTTTTTGCAGATTTTGCTGCAGTTTTTGCGAAAGATGGAGGAATGGATTTTCCCAACAGGCCCATAAAAGGGTACCTGCAAATCAACGAGGCGAAAAGTAGAATGAGGTCGCTTCAAAAGCAAGAAGCCGAGGCGATCTAAATGAGATGAGGAGCCACACGAGTTTCAACTAAGAGAGGGACATCCTCTGGCGGATTTTATCTCGATGGGCATAGCGTGTTGCGTTTCTTTCTAAATATCCCTCCAAAAAAGAAAGGTTTCTCTTGATTCCAATCTGACTTCCTAGATATTGAGCAACTCTTTCGGGAACATCGATAGGGTTGGTTAAAAACGCCCCAAGAAAGCGAGCTGTTGTCAGATGCAAAACAAAGCCCAATCTATTGCAATCTCCACGACAATCAGCAACCAAGTCAAGGTCGGTGTTATCTAAATGGAAGTATCGAACCAGTTGTTCATCCGTGGGGTTTTCATTGTAGCGTCCATAACGATTCTTTTGCTCTGTGGTTAAGAATTCAGTATGCATGCAGTTGTCTCAAAAAAAGGTCGTTTGACAAGACAGTTTTTTTGATCCAGAGAAGGTTTGTCTTGTTTTGTTATCTCAGAAAAGATAAAGTTGCTAACTTATTAAAATCAATAATTTATGAGACTAATTAGATATGGGCCGGTTTTTTGGTTATGCGCGCGTTAGTCGCGAAGAGCAAAACCTTGAACTCCAAATAAGTGCTTTAAAATCTGCTGGGTGTGTTGAGAAATTCATATTTACTGATAAAGTGTCTGGTGTAAAAGCTGAAAGACCAGGGTTGAACAAGTGCTTAGAAATGTTGGGCGCAGGGGATACACTGATTGTTTGGCGCTTGGACAGGCTTGAAAGGTCTATCTCTCATCTAATCAAGCTAATTGAAAGCCTTATGAAGGAAGGAATTAGCTTTAAGTCGATTTGTGATGGAGTGATTGATACTACAACTGCTTCAGGAGAACTGATTTTCAATATTTTTTCATCTCTAGCTCAATTTGAAAGAAGCTTGACTCAGGAAAGAACACGGGCAGGGCTATCTGCTGCAAGAGCACGAGGAAGATTGGGTGGAAGGAAACCAATTCGTCCTGAAGATCCAAGGGTCAAAACAGCTCAAAAAATGCATGAAGATAAGTCAATCAAAATCGAAGAGATTTGCAAAACGCTTCAGGTATCACGGCCCACCTTATATCGTTACTTAAATATAGCAAAGAAAAGTGCTCAACCTTCTCCAGCGAGATCTTTATGAAAAGGGTAGAAGATAAAAAAGAATTTGATGAAGAGCCCCTTAAAAGGCTTTTATCCCTCACGAAAAATATGCCTATCGAACCGAAGAGAAATGAACTGTGTTACTGCATGAGTGGAAAAAAGTATAAAAAATGTTGCGTTGACAAAGAAGAACAGTCCGTTCCTGAATACATTGCTCTAAAAGAGCTGCAACTTGTTCCTGACACAGCACGAGAAGTGTTCCAATATGACATGTGTGATGAAGATTATCACATTGCGGTTGAATGCTACGAATTGCTTCTTACAGGAGGATTTGAGGATGATCCAGAAGCGAAAGAGCTTCTAGATAGTTTATTAGAAAAATATCCAACACATCCCGCCTTAAATACGGTACAGGCATTGAGGCATTTAATAAAAGGAGAAGATATGGCTTTTGAAAAGGCTATGTCGAAAAATATAAAAAATTTTCCCGATAGCAATTTTGTCTATTTGCTTTCGAAATATCATGAATTTCAAGCGTATGCTATTCAGTTTTTTTCAAAGCTTGGAAAGCAAGTAGAAAAGGCTCCTCCAGTGGGTTCAGCGTTCAGTAATGTTTATGATAAAAAACGGGTTCCATTGACGGAGTTTATACTTACGTTGTCTCTCCAAATATTTGAAGCCCTATTTCAAGAGAACTTACATAAAGCAATACATCTTTCTGAGATGGTGGTTGACATTCTAAAGAAAATGGAATGGGAGGATCACTTTCTTTTAGCACGAGTAGAACAACTTCTTGTGGTTGCAAAGTTCACAAGAAGGATAAAGATTCTTTTAGCCAATAACTTAGAGAAAGAGGTCAACCTTCATGGCACAGTTTCGGTTAACTCATAAATTTGCTAAAGACCTAAAAGTTTCTTTAAGTGAAGATCCGAAATCTCAGCCCCATCCTCTTGATGATTGGATTTGCGATGTTTTTAGGGTTAATAGAAGAAAAGTCGCTTTAGTGACACATGTGGAAACTTTGATATCTTTTCTTTTTCCCTATAGAGAAGTTGGGGGTGCAACAAATGTTTTAGATCACTTGCCTTTAGAACTTACGTCATTTCTGAGAGAAGTGGATCGCGAGGAATGGGTCCCATCTATGTTTGAGATTTTCAATCGTGAGCCTATTTTTACAAAAACGAAAAACAGAAAAGCTCTTGGTCATATGAATGATTTTAAAAATATGGTCTCTTTTTCAGGGTACGATCTTAGTAAGAGCCCTTGGAATGATATTTCTATTACACTAAGAGAAACTCCAATGGTTATCCATGGAAGTATTACAAACCCGAAAGAATACTTTTCTTCCTACGAAAAGTTAAGAATGAAACCCTCTGCTTTATAAAATGCAAGCAATTGAAAATCAAAAAATAATGACCCTTACACTACTTTTTCGTTCCATTGATTGTCATACCCCAAGTTCTGTCCAATCAATAATTTTGTCAAAATAGTCGCGGTAAAGCACTTCATCTGTAACTCCTCCAACATGAATCAAAACTGGGCGATAGGAAACCTGTCTAGGTAGAGCTAAAGCATTGATTTTTTCTTGAACGTCTTCGATAACCTTTGTACCAATAGGGTTTTTAGAAAACTTGATCTCACAGATGTAGAGTGTGTTTTTTTCCTGAATGACATAATCGATCTGGCAACCTTTTCGATCTCTAGTTTTTGTTTGAAAAAATGGTCCATCATACGTGTAATCCTCCATTCGAATATTCAACCTGGAAAAGATCTCCTCGGAGTTATGTAAGACTAAATTCTCAAACTGCAAACCCATGATAGAATCCCATTGAACGATGCTACTGATTGGGAGCAGTTTCGCTCCTTTCTTTAATATTTTCTCTTTATTTGGAGCGATATACCGTAAATAAAACCGTAGGTAGTTATCGCTTAATCGATACTTTCTGAGTTTGCTCACTTTCCCTGTTTTGACATCCCAAGTAAAATCTGCTGCTAGAAACCCAGCTTCAACTAAGTCTTTCATATATCTTGAGATAAAATTGCCATTCGCCCGCTTGATTTTTTTACAGACCTCCGCTTGTGTTAAAGAGTGATGCTCCACAAGAGAGTCGACAATATCCTTATAAACCCCACTGCGCCGAGCAAAGAGATCATGAAAGATTCGATCGAAATCGTTAAATAGAATCCCCTCCTTCGAAAAACACAACTGTAGAATATTTTCTTCTGCCGATATAGTCGGATTGATTGCTTCAAGGTATTTTGGAACTCCTCCTGTGATACTTAATAACTTAAGTTTCTCGTATGACGAAATTGACTTCTCCCGGCTACCAAAAAACTTGATACAGTCTTTAATCGGAAGTTCTTTGAGAGTTAGGGTGATATCAATCCGACCAAAAAAACCCGTGCTTTTGAGAATATTCTCATCTATCCAGCTTGAAATAGAGCTGGCTACAACTAGAACAAGCTTTGGGTTTTTTGAAAAAAAAGTATCCCAGGCAATTTTTAACTTACCCAAAAATACAGGGTCTTTCGAACCCATCCACGCGATCTCATCAAGAACGATTAAAGTCCGACCTCGAGCAACTTGCAGTCCAATCAACCAAAACAGGTTGCTCCAGTCTCTGGTATCCCCTGCTGGAATTCCTTGTTTCATGAGCTGTTGTGCAAACTCATCTCTTTGGTTTTGCGCAGAAACTCCTCGAGTTGGCGGAACTCCTGTAAATGATAAAACTTTTGAAAAGTCCTTGGAGAACTCTTCTATTAACCGGCTTTTCCCTATCCCCCTTCTTCCTCTTATTGTAATGAACGTTGCAGATCTAGTTCCAAAACTTCTCTTCAGTGTTTTTAACTCATCTTCTCTACCCACAAACATATAACTATCCTCGCACCATTAGATTTGTATTTCCTGATTTAATGGTACTTTTTTCGATAGTTTTTTGCACCCCTAAATGCGGATTTACATATTTAGTGGTGCGTTTTTATCGTAAGGTTTACACCATTAAATACGTTTTTCCAGATCTAGTGGTGTTTAATTTCACAACCATCTTATTTTGTGTATAATATATTTTTTGACTTTTCCGCAAAAACCCACATTTTTTTCACGGCAAGAAACTTTAAGTATGATTTTGCACCTAAAAATTGTTCTGTTTTTACCAAAATCTTACTCATTTCCCAGAAGCCCTTTGTTTCTGATTGTCACTACATCTAACTAAAAAACAAGTGGTTAAGGAATCTTTCGATTTAATGGTACTTATTGAGGGTGATTTTCGTACCACAAAAACATGATTTTCCCTGATTTCATGGTAGATATTAGGATTTTCACCAGCATGAGGAACCATTCGCATCGCTAAAACGAGAAAAATTGGATTAGCGGTACTTTTTACCTCAAGAAAATCTACCGGTAAAATAACATTTTGAGATCTAGCGGTCATTCTAATCACTCACACTTCCTTCAATATTCACCTGAACTTCTTGGCATTTCTCAACCTGAGACTTTTCCAGCACCTCCCTGTTTATCTTGATCATATCCAGGACTTCCTGAAAGTTGCCTTCTTGAGATAAACGCTCTTCCACTTTCTTACGAACGTCAACATCTAGATAACTCAGAAGGTAATCTCCCCAAGGTAGTTGAAAGGTGAAAAGTTCTCCCCCGGGTCCTTGTATATACATGTCGGTCACACCACTTTTTTGATTGATATCTCTGGGGGAAAATTGAAGCGGCCTATCTTTGTAGTGCTTCACGATATTCTCCATCCCTGTATCGTTTCTCCGGGCAAATGAAAGGAAACGAAGCTCCCCTTCCTCTGGAAACCCTTCTGCCTCGAGTAAATAACAATCTGGATTAATGCCTTGGAGCGTTGCTCGCATTAGCGTTCCACTTTGATTACGATGTTCAATAGGATTGGGAATAACGACTGCACATACAGTGTAAGACTTGCCAATCCACCACCCTTTACGTGTTTGAACAACAATGGAAACTTTCTCACCAGGAAGATAGCCAGCAGGAAAAAATACAATATCTTTCGCACCAGAACCCAAATCCAAAACATGAACATCACCGAGATATTGTCAAAAGTTGTGTCTGAGAGTAAAAACGCATCTTTGGACCCCATCATTTAAGCTGCCTTTTTCACCTCTTCGCCGTCCTTAAATTTGATGCCTGTCAGCACCTTAATGATTTCCTTGCTGCCATTTAGCCTCCTCCACTTGGATTCGGCAGTAAGGGCTAGTTTAAACACCATCGATAATGTCGCTGTTCGGGATCCACATCCCTTCGTCCTTTTTGAGCGATGCCGGATCGTTGCAAAGGTCGACTCTATTGGATTGGTCGTTCGTATATGTTGCCAGTGCTCTGCAGGATAGTTGTTAAAACTAAAGAGGGCTTCTTTGTCTTTATCAAGGCATTGGCATGCCTTGGGATACTTCTTCTCATAGAGCGATATGAACGAGCCGTAGGCTCGTAGTCCCTCCTTTTGAGTCGGGGCCATATAGATGTCATGGATCTTTGCTTTGGCATCCACTTGAACTGATCTTGGCAATAAACAACCCCGTGGCAAGCCACGGGGTTGTTTATTCCTTTTTGATGGTTACACTCCCCTACCTGCTTAGGAGATGGTTATGTTTTGCTTGGAGAGCCTCTAGCTCTCCGTAACGACGCATTTGTCTTGCGGGATCATTTGTAATGAACTCGATGGTCTTATCAGCCTGCTCGATGGTCTTCTTTGCTGCTGGAATATCTTTGATAGTCTCTAGCTCAAACTGCAAAAGAGCAAGGAGAGCCATGGCTCGTTTATTGGGATCGTTAATCTCCCAGATCGCTTCAGAGGTCTCATGGGCCATTGCCAACGCCTCAGGTTTATCTTTCTGAAACTTAGCAGCGGCAATTTCAAGACTGGCAATACATTTCCAGTGAGGAGCATAGAGGGTTTGGCTTGTTTGCTCCGCCTCAGCAATATTTTGAGCCTTAAGGGCTTTGCGTATCGCTCGCATCCGGAAATTCTCATCATGTTGAGTTTGCACATCGGCCTTAACGAACTCTGCTGCGCTCGTCAAGTGTCCACAAATAGTGGAACAGCCAGTGAGGCACAAACTTGAGAAGACCACAAGCAACAAAAAGCAAGGAGAGGACCGATGTTTTTTTGACGGACGTTGATACTTTGATGGACAAAAATCAGGAGAAAAATCCAAACAACTTTTCTTTAAGCCGACATTGAGCAGTTTGAAAAAACATTTTTTTGATTTATACTCCTGCTTCATTTTCAAGATGAGGAGTATACATGAAGACAAAAATAAAGCGCATCGATCACTTAGGTATCGTAGCTGGTGTCATCAAAGACCTTGGCATTGTAGATCTCATTGACTCCCGGATCACCAACCATCCCAAAGAAGAGATCACAACGGGCGAAGCTGTAGCTGGGATGATCATCAACGGCCTAGGTTTTTCTAACCGCCCCTTATCACTTACTCCTCAATTTTTCCAGAGCAAAGCGATGGAGCGCTTCTTCAGGAAGGGCATCGATGCAAGCTATTTCAACAGGTTCAAGCTCGGAAGAGCTTTAGATGACTGCTATCAATATGGCTGCAGCAACCTTTTTGCTGAAATCAGCATGGCGGTCTGTCGTAAAGAGAAGGTCGATTGCAAATTCAATAGCGAAGACACCACAAGTTTTTCCCTGACAGGAGACTATGAACCCGACTGTGACGAATATGCCATCAAAATCACGCAAGGTTATTCTAAGGATCATAGACCTGACCTGAAGCAAGCCATCGTAGAAATGATGGTGAGTCAAGATGGAGGAGTCCCTACGGTATACAACGCCCATAGTGGGAATGCATCAGACAATGTCATCTTTCGGGACCGCTCTCAAGCTCTGATCGAATCCTTCAAAAACTCCGATTCTCCAAAGTATCTCATCGCTGACTCCAAGCTCTACACTCAAGAGACAGTGAACACAGCCCTCCATGATATCCCATTCATTACAAGAGTGCCTGCATTGGTCAAGCTTGAGAAGGAAACCATTGCGACCCTGCTCGACATTCCTCTAGATCAGTGGAGCACCCATGATGAGAAAAACCACTATCGTGGCATAGTCGTTCGTCATTACAACCTAGATCAGAGATGGATCGTAGTCTATTCTGACGACATGAAGGAGAGAAGTAGAAAAAGAACCGAGAAAGCGCTGCTTAAAGAAGGGGAAAAGTTTGAAAAAGCATTAGTCAAAAACTCTAAGCGCCGCTTTAGCTCTATTCCTGAAGCTGAGAAGTCTATAGCAGAACTCAATGCTCAGGCAAAACTCTATCACGTCAAGATCGAGGACATTAAAGAACATAAAGTCTACGAAGGTAAAGGACGCCCAACTGATGAGACTCCTTTCCGAGTCGTCTATCAAATCGATGGCGTGCTAGAAAAGAATCTCCCTGCCATTGACTCAATGATCGACCAAGGGAGCTGTTACGTCCTAGCAACTACGATTCCTCGAGAAGAGCTTTCAGATCAAGAGGTCATCCAAGCCTACAAGAGACAAAACGACAGTGTGGAGAAAGGGTTCCGATTTCTGAAAGATCCCGTATTTTTCACCTCATCCCTCTTTGTAAAAAAGCCACAACGGATTGAAGGCTTGCTAATGGTGATGACTCTAGCTCTCCTAGTTTATGCCATCGCACAAAGGACGATTAGGCAAAAACTCAAGGAGTCCGGAGAAACGATCCCCAACCAGATCAATCAAGAAACTTCCTCTCCAACCCTCAGGTGGATCTTTCAGATGATGGAGGGGATCGATCTTCTCATCGTAGAGATCAATGGGGAACTCAAAGAGAGCGTTAATGGGCTTACCTCCATGCATCTCAAGATGTTGGAGTATTTGCCGCCGCCCGTTCGAGAGATCTATGGTATGGCAGCCTAACAAAAATGGACAAAATTACGAAGGAGTAGAAAGATGGCAGCAGCATTAGATATTCCCTTGATCGATGAGTGCTCTATGGAGGAGCTCGAGCATGTGATTAAGAAGGCTATGAAGAAAACAGGGGTGCAAAAGGAAATGGATCTGTGCCCTTTCCTTTACGACAGGGTAGGAAAGTTTTCTCCAGCAAAATTCCTCAGGCTCAAAGACAGCAATAGATCAGTCCTACGCGACCTTATACGGGAAGAAATCCTTGAAACCAAGCCATACCTAGGGTCATCTACATGCTCGAAAAAATCTGACAAGTTACCCTACTCGGGGCTGTCGCTAGAAGAGTGTATTGATGAGGCTATGGCCAAACTGAACCTGCGAAAAGAGACCGGTCTTTGCAAATATATCCCCTATGACAAGGGATACATGCACCACTTCACTTTCCTAAAAATGAAGACAGACAATCCAGTTCACTTACGTAACCTGATTAAAGCAAACGTCTTTGACAAAAAGCCAATCAAAGCTCCTCCTAAGCCACGCAAAAAGCGAGAGGCTGCTCAGAAACAAGAGGTTCTCCGAGAAACTCCTTCTCCAGAGGAGAACTTAGAAGAAGAGCTAGATTGGGTCGTATTTCAAGCACTAAGAAAAACTGGTCTTAGCATGGAAGATGAAGCGGGGCTTGGGAGGTATTTTCCTGAAGACTACTCGTTTTTTCACCCTTTCACATACGAGACCCTGAAGAGGCATCACCCAAGGAAGCTGATTGCTCTCATCAAAAAGCACATCCTTAGCCCGAAGCGACTGAGAGAATACGCTGGATCTAGGGTGGCTTATGAAAATTCGCCCCTTGAGAGGGTTGACCTTCGTCAAAGAATACCAGATTCTAGAATTGATCAACTTATTGAGATGGTGAGTGTGTTGGTTCACTTGTTAAATGATAAAGAAACACGAAGAAGCCTTAATGAATTCAATGAAAGTTTTGCAGGTTCGGAAAATGCAAAAAATCTCCTGGAGTACGTTCGAAATAAGATGGTTAAACTATTTTTGAAAAGGGAGATGGACTCGTCTCCTAGGGTTGCTTTTGAAGATTTTTTTATTACAAGGTGAATCATGCCAGAGCGTTTCGTGTTTAATAAAGAAACTGAACACATGATCTTTAAAATTATTTTAAATTACTAGATGTTGTTTTTCTAGCTATATATTTAATATGATAAATCGTTTTATTATGAATGAAATTGGTTTATTTATTTGGTATTAGTTTTCATAAATTAGGTGTTTCCGTTATTCTTGTTTGAAAAGCAAGGGTTGAATGCAAGATCAAAGTGTCGCCACAACTAGTTCAACTAATAAAGCAAGCCCATGTGCAAGCAAGGCCATAATAGCCTTAGAGAATGGAATGGTTTTCCCAGGAGTTTCCTTAGGTGCAACGGGTTTATTTACTGGTGAATTGGTTTTTCACACCTCAGCTACAGGATATCAAGAAATATTGACTGATCCTTCATATGCTGGACAAGCCATTGTTTTCACAACGCCCCACATAGGGAATGTTGGAGTAAATTACGAGGATTGCGAATCAGAGGCTGTTCATTGCATAGGTCTTGTAACACGGTCTTTTTCTGAATATCATAGTAATTGGAGGTCTAAAAGCAGTTTAAAAGAATATCTGATTGAACAAGAAAGATTTATAATCTCTGAAGTTGACACGCGGTCTTTAACTCGTGTTTTACGCAAAAAGGGTAGCATGAACTTTTGTGTGATGACGCATAATGTAAACCCCAGTTTTGCAGTTGATTATGCAAAAAATCCGCACAGAAGAACAAATGTAAGATTTGAAGAAGTACAGTCTCCGTTTACTTATGTACAGCCTTCTACAGCTAATTCGAAGTATCGTGTTGTTGTATTAGACTGTGGCGTAAAAAGGTCCATATTACAAATGCTTCAACAAATAGGATGTAAGGTGACGGTAATTCCTGAACAATCCGCTTCTGCTGAGCAAATTTTTGCATTATCCCCCGACGCTGTTGTCTTTTCAAATGGCCCAGGTGATCCTGTGGCATACCACAGTGCAATTAAAATTGCTCAAGATCTTCGCAGGGCCGGAGTTCCCTTGCTTGGAGTATGTTTGGGACATCAAATCTTAGCTATTGCCGCTGGTGCACAAACTATTAAAATGAGTTTTGGTCACCATGGAGCTAATCATCCCGTCCTGGATTTAAATTCCAACAAGATCAGCATTAGTTCCCAAAACCATTGCTATGTTGTTTCAGATGAAAATTTGCCGCTGTCTTTAAAGGTGACTCATAGGTCTCTTTTTGATCATTCAATAGCAGGTTTAATGGGTGTTGACTATCCTATGATGAGTTTCCAAGGACATCCCGAAGCAAGTCCAGGTCCTGCTGATCTCTATCATTTTTTCCAATCTTTTATTCAAATGATAAAGACTGTATATGCCCAAGCGAACTGATATACAATCGATTCTGGTTCTTGGTGCGGGCCCAATTCTTATTGGTCAAGCTTGTGAGTTTGACTATGCAGGTTCGCAGGCTTGTTTGGCACTTAACAAGTGCGGGTATCGCGTAATCCTTGTTAACCCAAATCCTGCTACAATAATGACAGATCCAGAATTTGCTGATTCCACCTATATTGAGCCGCTTACTGTCGAGTCAGTTACTCGCATCATCAAAAAAGAAAAACCAAGCGCTGTCCTACCAACAATAGGTGGCCAAACTGCTTTGAATCTCGTAGTAGCCCTTGAAGAGTCTGGTGTTTTGGAAAAATATAATGTTCAAATCATCGGATCAAATTTGCAGTCGATAAAAAACGCTGAAAACAGAAAAGTCTTCCATGAAATAATAGAGAAAATGGGGTTGAATGTTCCAAGATCTTATACTGTAAGTGATAGTGATGCAGCTATTGAGACTGTAAGAAGTCTGGGCTTTCCAATAATGATGAGACCTTCCTTTATTTTAGGAGGAGCAGGCACAGGAATTGTTAAAAACGAAGGAGAACTTCTAGACTTGTGGGATAAGTCCTCGAGTATTGGCCCAATTCACGAGGTGACACTAGAAGAAAGCTTGTATGGGTGGAAGGAGTTTGAGTTAGAGGTTCTTAGAGACCAAGATGACAATTGTATTGTAGTCTGTGCTATTGAAAATTTCGACCCCCTTGGTGTACATACGGGAGATTCCATTACAGTTGCCCCAATTCAAACTCTAACTGACAAAGAATATCAAAAAATGCGTTTGGCAGCCTTTGATATAATAAGAGCTGTTGGGCTAGAGGCTGGTGGTGCGAATGTTCAATTTGCTGTAAATCCTAATAGTGGCAGGATGGTAGTTATTGAGATGAACCCTAGGGTTTCGCGCTCATCTGCGCTTGCGTCAAAAGTAACAGGGTTTCCTATAGCAAAAGTAGCCGCACAGCTAGCTGTAGGATACACCCTAAGCGAGCTTAGTTCTGACATAGTTGGCAGTCAAATTCCTGCTTCTTTTGAGCCTACCATTGACAATGTTGTTGTTAAGATTCCTTGTTTCCAGTTTGAAAAATTTCAGGGTTATCAGGACGTTCTCACAACCCAAATGCAGTCTGTTGGAGAGGCAATGGCAATCGGGCGAACATTTGTAGAAGCTCTTCAGAAGTGCATGAGAAGTGTGAGCAATTTTAGCCCCGCTAATTTTGAAAACACTTTGCTTTCCACTCCAAATAGTCGAAGGGTCTGGTACATATTCGACGCTTTTCGGAGAGGGCTGTCTGTCGAAGAGGTTTATGATTTGACTAAAGTTGATCGTTGGTTTCTTAATGAAATACTACAGGTTGTTTTGAAGGAAAAAAGCGCATCTTTTTCCCGCGAGTCTATTACTGAAATGAAACGATGTGGCTTTTCTGATTGTCAGTTAGGTGTTTTCCTTGGTTGCTCAGAAGAAAACGTTCGAGCTGCTAGACGCAATTGGGATATTAAGCCAGTGTTCAAGCGTGTAGATGGCTGCAGTGCAGAGTTTTCAACAAGCACAGTCTATTCATACTCAACCTACGAAATGAGCTGCGAAGCATTCCCTACAGAAAATAGAAAAATTCTTGTTGTTGGAAGCGGTCCTAATCGGATTGGCCAAGGCATTGAGTTTGATTACGCATGTGTGCATGCTGTAAAAACTCTAAAATCTCTTCAATATGAAACAATCATGGTTAATTGCAATCCAGAAACAGTTTCTACCGATTATGATTTTTCAGACCGGCTATATTGCAGCCCTTTAACTCTTGAAGATATGCTGTCTATTGTTGATATTGAACAACCGAACGGTGTTCTCTTACAACTAGGCGGGCAAATACCTCTCAACTTAGCGAAAGCGTTAGACCAGAATGGAGTTTCTTTACTCGGCCTAAATTTGACCGCTATCGATTTATGTGAAAATAGAGACAAGTTTCAATCTTTGCTAAAAGAACTAGGTCTTAAATACCCAAAGTCTTTTACTTTTTACTCTAAAAGAGAACTTCCCTCTAATCTAACATTTCCTCTTATAGTAAGACCATCTTATGTTTTAGGGGGAAGATCAATGCGAGTGGTTAAAAATTATGAAGAGCTGCAAGATCACCTGAATTCTATAGATGGCGAAATTTTTGATAGCCCAGTTATTGTTGAAAGGTTTCTAGAAGGTGCCCTTGAGGTTGAAGTTGATGCGATTTCAGATGGAAACGAAGTGTTTGTTCCTTCAATCATGGAACAAATTCAGCCCGCAGGGGTTCACTCTGGAGACTCTACTTGTTACATTCCTCCACGGCAACTGTCTCCTTTGCTTCAACGAAAATTAATTGAAATCTCTTCAATTCTTGTGAGAGCGCTCGAAATAAAAGGTTTTATAAATATACAGTTTGCAGTCTTGGGGGGAGAACCCTACATCATTGAGGCGAATCCAAGATGTTCAAGAACAATCCCCTTTTTGTCGAAAGCTTTAGGACTCGATTTGGTAGATATTGCTACCAAGTGTATATTAGGAGAGACTCTTCCGATTGGAGTAAGTGAAGTCCAAATTAAACCAAAACGCTTTTTCGTAAAGGAACCGGTTTTTTCTGTATCGCGCTTTCAGCCTGCTCCAAGAGGGCCAGAGATGCAGTCTACTGGAGAAGTTATGGGAATAGGTTCAACCTTTCAGGTGGCAAACAATAAAGCAATGGTTGCTGCGGAGAACGGTTTAGATAACTCAATGGTTTCTGATGAAGTAGTTTCGTTGCAAGAGCTTTCTGATTTGAGTGCAATTGAGAATAAAAGGTAGGTCATGGTTAAGAAAAATAAAAAGCTTCAATTTAAAAATCCTGTAATTGCAGCTCAAGTATTAGAGTCGCCTTTTGTACCTGACTCATATTTAGGCCATACAATGCCCCCTGGGAAAGATTTTATTGGAGACTCTGACTTTGTTTCATTTGATCAGATAGTTTCTATCATGAACTCTTCGAAAAAAAAATTAGTTCTAAACATCGGAGATTCGTCTACGTCTGGCTGGGACAGTAATATTGTTACAAAAAACCGCCTGAGACTAACTAATAGCGAGCCTCTTTTGCCAGCTTTTTTTCAATATAAAACGTATTCTGACTTCCTAAGGCAGATTCTGGGAAAAGAATACTTCGTTGTTAATGCAGGTGTTCCTGCCCATACCTCTCTGCAAGGCTTGCGACGTTTGCGTCTTCTACTGAATAAGCTTGCAAGCCATAACATTGTTGTAGATTGGGTAACCTCATATTTTGGAAATAATGATTCCGTGTGGGATCATAATCGTGAAGACAAAGATTGGGTTGGTAAACGCGCATCTTTCTTGAGGGACTGTTTTGCGAGCTTTTTCTCAAAAAAACAGAGTAAGATAGTCTCCCGGGTTTCTGAGCAGGATTATAAGAAAAACTTAAAAGACATTGTTCGACTCTGCGAATCCTATGCTACATCTTTGATTTTCATAGAGCCTTTAACTCCTCTTTACTGGAAACCAGGGACTCGTGTTTTGGGAGAGGATCTTCAGCGTAATAAATACCCCGGATCAGACGTGGTTTACCAGTTGTTAGACGAAGGAAGGCTTTTGTGGGCTCATGCCATAGCAGAAGAAAGTTTTTCTCCTCTTAAATTATCTGCTCTAGAAGAAGTCCGTGAAAAAGACTACATTGTTCCTCGCATCAAAAGTGGTCATCTCCGTTCATTACATGATGTTGTATTAGATTGTGAGGTTCCTTTTGTACAGGTAAAGTTAGATCGATCTGTTGACGATATTCGTTATTTTATAGATTATTGTCACCCTATTGATGGTGCTAATGAGTTTATTGCTGAAGGGGTCGCTAAAATAATACTGGGGAAAGGTTCTGGTCATCCAGAGCCATTAAACCTCCATGGTATATCCCATCCAAAGTCTGTCAAAGCACCACAAGATATTAAAATTCCAACCCAACATTATACGTTGTATTGAGAAAGGAAAAATGGTTTATAACAAATCAACCTGGGAAAACTACAAATTTGATCGCCCTGCTGTTCCTCAGTATCCTAACCCAACTGTCTTGGCTTTTTCCTGCTACTTTCACGACAGCTCAGCAGCCATAGTGAAAGATGGTAAGCTCTTAGCTGCTGCGGATGAAGAGCGTTTTACTCGGAAGAAACATGATGCCAACTTTCCAGTCAATGCCATTAAATATTGTCTCAGAGCTGCAAAAATATCTTCGGTAGATTTAGTGATTTTTTACGAAAATCCTGATGTGAAATGGAAAAGAATTGAGGGCTCTTTAAAAAAATACCCACCTTCTAAAGAAGTTCTGAATTCAATAGAAAACCTCTGGTTCTCTCTGAAATCAAAGGAAAAAATTCAAGAGACGTTTTTTGAGCAAATTGGGCTTGATAACAAAATCATCTTTCTAGATCATCATCTATGTCATGCTGCAAGCTCTTATTTTGTAAGTGGTTTTAACGAGTCGACAATTGTTACCATCGATGGGGTAGGCGAAAAAGCTACAACCTCTTATGGTTTTGCAAAGGGAGAATTTTTAAACCTAAAGAAGTGTATAAATTTCCCACACTCCCTAGGCTTGCTTTATACAGCAATCACAGTTTTTCTTGGATTCAAAGCAAATGACCATGAATACAAGGTAATGGGTTTAGCCCCTTACGGAGTTATGAACCATGAAAAAAACCCTTACTATGAGAAGCTGCTAAAGTTGATCCGTCTGCACTCTGATGGAAGCTTTTCCTTAGATATGCAGTTTTTTGGACATGAGCATATTAACACGCCTGCTTTTACTCCCTCACTTTCTGAATTACTTGGTGTTTCTCCACGCCTTAGGGAAGATAAAATAACCAAAGATCATGCAAATTTAGCTGCTGCCCTTCAGTTGGTTTTGGAAGATGCCACTTTTAACATACTAAACCATGTTCACAAGATTACTAAGTGTAATAACCTCTGTTTTACTGGGGGAGTCGCTCTCAACAGTGTTCTAAATGGAAAGATTCTCTCAAAAACTCCATTTAAAAAGTTGTTTATCCAGCCTTCGGCAGGAGATAGTGGCACTGTTGTTGGAGCAGCAAAATATGCTTATCATGCTTCTTCCCAAAACAGTTCAATTGAGAGAGTGCTTCACTCTTCATACGGACCAGACTACTCGGGTGATGAGATAAGAAATTTTTTAGAACAAAGCGATATCCGATTTAAAGCGGTTTCGGACGACGAGTCTCTCATAAAACAAACAGCTAAACTCCTTCAAAAAAAGTATGTGGTTGGTTGGTTTCAAGGTCGTATGGAATGGGGACCTCGTGCACTTGGTAATAGAAGCATTTTAGCAAGCCCTGTTCACGAAGATATGAGAGATATATTGAATGCAAAAGTAAAACATAGGGAGCTCTTTAGGCCATTTGCACCAGTTGTATGCATTGAAGATGCAGCAAAATATTTCGAGTGTGACATGCCCGTTCCTGATCCAACTGACTATATGTTAATGGTTTATCCTATAAAAGAGAGCGTGCGATCAAAGATTCCAGCAGTAACACATGTAGACGGGAGTGGTCGTTTACAAACAGTTAGAAGAGAGCAAAACCCTCTTTATCATTCTCTCATTAAAGAATTTGGAGTTTTAACAAATGTTCCTATACTCGTGAACACAAGTTTTAATGTCCGTGGCGAGCCTATTGTGTGTTCCCCAAGTGACGCCTTTCGATGCATGATGGGAACTGAAATAGACTACTTAGTTATAGGGAAATATATCGTTGCACGACAAGAAAACTTGCGTTTTTCCTGGAATCCAACAATCATCGATTGATAATTGATTCATCCCCTATTCCGATATATACATTTTTGATCTTTTTTCTTTCCCTTGACTAGAAACAAGCAAAAAAGGTACGAAGTGTGCCATGCACGAAAAATATTCCGGCCTGGCCTAAAGCAAAGTACAAGACCTTCTAGAGGATGCATGCTAACACAACTCGTTTTTAAAATATTTATATTGACATTGGTTTTTGGGTTTATATTTAACGCGATCTTTCTTGTGTTAAGAAAATTCTCTCATGTCGATGTAATGAAAAAACACCATGAGTTGGCAGGGTATGTGATTTCTACACTTGCGGTTTTGTATTCAATTTTTTTAGGGCTTACCGCAACAAATGCTCAAAAAAGCCACAGTCAAATAGTTTCTCGTGTTAATAAAGAGGCTTATATGTTAGCCGACTTGCTGATGCTTACAAGATCTATGCCTCCTGATGAAAGCGTGCCACTTCAAAAGGGTATTAAGCTCTACATTAAAGCGGTTGTTGAGGATGAATGGAAACTTATGGAAGAGCGAAAAGAAAGTCCAGAAGCGCTTAAAAGACTCTCAGAATTTACAAGTCTTGTGTATAAATATAAGCCCGATAAAAATACGGAACAGCTTTGGTTTTCCGAATTCTTATCTACTTTTTCACGCTTTAATAGTTCGAGGATGGAAAGAATTTACTCCAGTTGGGAGTCTCTCGGCACTCTTTCTTGGATAGTTGTTATATCAGGCGCCGTTGTGGTTGGTTGCTCTCTTTTGTTTTTTGGTACAGAAAATCGCAAGGCTCATATATTGTTAAATTACCTGTGTATTGCTTACTTGACAATCATGATTTTTGTTATACAGGCCTTTAATAATCCGTTTAGCGGCCCAGAACGCATCACCCCAAAAGCTTATGAAGTTGTGTTTAACTACTACAACGAAAGTCATAAAAATATTCAATCTCCCGAAGACCTCAACTTTTTCAAAGAGTCGCAGCGTTAGAGTCCGCCATATTCATATATGAAAAATAAAGGTCTATCAGGTTTGGTCGTTGCTATAGTTAAAGGCCTTTAAGACATCTTTGGCCATATTTATGATTTCTGCCCATTCTGGGGTGTCTATGAAGTCTTTTTCTAAATATGGACGATCTTCATCGTTGAAGTTTTCAAAAGCTTCTCTAAATTCTCTAAGGGTTTTGCACTGTTTCTCTGATAGTCCAAAGTCTTGATAGGCAGCAATGATCCCATCAGCTTCATCAAATAGGTTGTTCACTACCTCGTCATAGTCCTGACATTCTGGCCCTCGCGCTTCAATCCAAACTCTTATCTGATATGCCTTGTCTGAAATATCACGAACTAGTGCTAATAGATTAGCTAAAATCTGTTGTCTTTCCTTTTCTGTTAACATTAGGTTAATTCCTGCAAACGAACTCTTCAAGGGGGATATGGGCTTCTATAGCTTTTTCTCCATCCTTCACTATATTACCATATTTATCTAGTACATCACCATTTTTCTTGTGCACTACGTAGGGAGATTGCTGCTGCGGCCACGGACTGTGTGCTTTGCCAGGCATCACTCTAACAGAAGTATGAGTGTGCTTTGGATGAACATACTTCATCCCACCTCCATTATCTGATAACTTCACACGAAAATTTTCAGGAATGCCCTTTGGTCTGGGGAATGTTGGCAGGCCTGTTTTGTGAATAATCCCTCTGATTTCATGTTCGGGTTTGAAGCCCTTATGCTGCTTTAGAAAGCTTTCGGCTTTTGCAAATAGGTCGATCGATTTTTGTTTGGGTAAACTCAGATGTTCATAGGCGGTTGCCACAGTGTTTTCTAGTTGGCCAGCCTTTTGAAGCTGCCCCATTTCTTTGGCAGTGAAACCAAGCTCATCTCCTAAGAAGGCTGTTTTTTTGCTAGTGTTGATGATCTCTCCGACTTTTGCAGCACTACCAACTTCAGCGGCAGTTTCTAAGAGGAGGGTGCTTTCGGCGATTTTGAGTTGTCTTGCGATGGCGGCTAGTTCTTGGGCGCTTTTGGCGCATCTGCCAGCGATTTTTGCTGCTGCGCCGGGGATAAGTATATCAGCGCCGTGTTTACCTAGGGCGTAGCCAGCGAGTTCTCCCCGGGTTTCTGAGGGAAGGGTGTCCCACTCAGTGGCAAGCTTGTGTATCTCGGGAGAGAGGGCTTCTGCAATCATACCCCATTTGTCATCTTTGACTAGCTGTGCAAGGGTGTCCATTGCATGGTACATTTGTTTGGTGGTTTGGATGGGGTGTTTTACAGCATCAGCGACAAAGAGTGCGAGCCCTTCTCCTGAGTCATAGACTCCTTTGGGGAGACCTTTAACAAAACCCTTAGTAAACTTGTAAGGAGAAAAGGGTATCTTTTCAGGAGCTGCCTCAGCTTGAGAGGAAAACTCCTTAAAATCATCAATGGATTTGTCGTACTCTCCCATGCTGAAGTAGGTGGAGCCTCTATTGAGGTAAGACATGGGGTCGGTTGGGTTGATGTCGATGGCTTTGGTGAAGTTGCCGACTGCTTGGTTGTAGTATCCGTGGGAGTGGGCGGTTTCTCCTATGGATTGATAGGCGAGGGCGTTGAAGTTGGCGTTAGTGTTTTGAATTGGAGAGGGAGTGACTGTGCCGAATTTATTATCGATATGGCTGTGTCCGAATGAGGTGGGAGAGCTTTGGCCTCGTGGAGGCAGCGTGATATTGTTTTGGGATGCCACCTGTCTCATTTCTTGAGCAAAGCTGGGGTTAGTTTTAAGCTGAGTGTTTAGATGGTTAAAGGCATCTTGAGCAAAGAGAGGGCCGATAGCTCGCCCTGTTTCTTCTAGGGAGAGGCCTTGGCCTGGGGTCGGAGCTTTGAAGAACTGCTCTTGGGCAAGGTTCTCTTTAAAGGTGTTGATTTTATCTTCCATGAGGGACTGGTATGTGGGCATTGCAGGAGGCGTGTGAGAGTGAGCTGTTGGCTCTGGTGATCTTTTTTTGGATGTTGCTTTTGGATCTGCGTCTGCAAGGGAAGCACCAGCTGCTCCCAAGGCACCGGCGGCAGCGGTTCCTGCTCCCCCACCTACAGCTCCACTGCCAGATGTTGTGGCAGCTCCTGCTGCGGCTCCTCCAGCAACACTTGCTGAGGAGGCAGCAACGACAGCTATTGTGACTGCTGTGACTGCAACAATGACAACTGCGCCGATGATGATGGCTTTTTTGTGCTTCTTGACGAACTTCTTGGTCTTTTTCCATGCGTTGCTGACTTTTCCACACTTAATGACCTTGAAGTTTGCATCACCATGGAGCGATGCTGGAAACATCTTGAGACCCCCAACGTGCTCGAAAAAGGGAAGGTATTGCAGAGGGTTATCATACTCCAGGGGGTTGTCGTAAGCAGGTTCATCGTAATCAAATTCAGGCTCGGGTTCTCCTGGAAGGGTGCCAGCTTGTGCTAACATAAAGAGATAGTCGTTGATTTCGTCTAGCTGGAATTGTGTGTGTCTTTTTTCTAACTCTCCAGATTCTAAATCATCAAGAAACTGAAGGATTTCATCATAGGAGTCGGGGCGGACCCACTCTTGAGGCTCTTCAGGAAAGTGGTATTGGTAGTCGTATGTGTGAGGCTGGGCAAGTATTGTGGTGGTCACAAATAGAATGGTGAGATTTAGGAGGAGCTTGAATTTTTTCATAGGTAGGTCCAGTCCTTCAATTGATGACCGGTCAGTCTATGAACTTGGGCTCAAGTTGTCAAGCAACAAGGGAAGAAATTGGGTCGAGAAATAAATCTCGAAATGGGGTTTTGAAACTGCTCAATGTCGGTTTAAGCGATCTTTAAAACACTTTTTTACAATCATTTTACCCTTAACCTTTAAGTAAATTTATAGTTTTGTATCTTTTCTTTCTTTTTCTTAGCAACACTAAAAAATCTCCTCAATAAACGAAGCGGGGCCGCTTGCTGATTCCCTTGGACAAAATAGGGGCTGGGTCAAAGGACATAGCTTGCCGTTTAGCAAGGTGTGGTTTTCAAAACGTGGGGTATTTGCGGGCTTAGAGGCGTTTTGTGGGGGGGTGGGGGTGGAAGTGTGCGTGCAAAGGTTTTCTTTCTGGCAGAAAGCAGAAGGGCTCTGCTGGTGCCAATAGAGAAATGCAACTTCAGCGCACGAAAACACCCCCCGGAAAAAATTTTCACTCTCAAGGACAAAAACCGGGGATATCTCTGGAAAAATCTGTAGAGTCGCGCTTCACAAGGTTTAATGTTTACACTGTATACTTTGTAATTTTTGTGTTCTTTGTGCTCTAAATATACAAAGAATACAGGGTTTACACAGTAATCAGAATAAATGAACCCAGAAGAGAAGTCTCTCTCCCGAGATTCACAAGCTCGCCACTGGAATACCTTTCCCACAGAAACACGTAGCGAAGTAGAAGGATATGCTCTAGTAAAAAATGCTTATTATCTCTTTCTTATGCAATACGAGCAAGAATAGGGTTCAGCGCCACCTTAAGCTTTCCAACAATCTTTGGAAATGATCCTCTTGGCATATCAAATTGTCCCTTTCGAATTAAAGCATTCCACTGAGCGTTTTTTGATGGGTGATTAGCAAATTCTTCGGAAAAGCATATTGGATTTATAGAAATAGGTGTCTTCCTTTGATTAAAAGTTGCCTTCACCGCTTTAAGGAGAGCTGCTGTGTCTAAAACTGGATCATTCATTATGAGCCACACGTCGTAGAAGTCTTTCATCCTACTATTCTCCATCCCTACAGAAAGCTGTTAAACCTAAATCCCCTACGACATTTGTTCAGATGGATTTCTGGAATAACACCGATAAATAATATAAATATTTTTAAGAAAGTCTTATCCTATTGGTTATCAAACCATTAGTGGTTTTTAGTTCTGTTGAAGATTATTGCAATAATATGATATAATGTTGTGAAAATAATAGAGCTTCTAGAGGAAGTCACATTTCTCCTGGAACATTACAATCCACTTGAAGCCGATGAGATAGGAAGTTATAATGAACCAATATTACTTTAGAGGTGAAGAATGAGCACTATTCAACTGCCACCGGCAGCAGCAGCTCACAGCTCAACTAACCCCCTTTCTTCCTCACAAAATGGTGCACCACAGCCCAACCAAGAAGATGTGGACACATTAGTTCAGGATATTGCTCAAGCACTTCGTGAAGATTCTAATAGCACTAACCAAGTAAAGATACGAAATGCCGAAGAAAAATTATACAAGCTTATTGGGCTAGATTCCAAAGGAGTTCCTATTCAGTTTACTGTTGAGGATAATTCCATCTCTATACATGCTAATTGTCCTCTTCATCTAGTCGATGTTATTCGAAGAGTTGAGTGTGCGAAAAAAATCTTGTGTCCTTTTTCAGATCCCAACGTTCATATTGATGTTAAGCATGTTGTTTTCAATGGCAGGGTCTTGGATCTCATGAAAAACCAGCAAGATCATCTATTTTTGAAGAATTACCTCGAAAGTTTACCTGTAGACACAACTGAGAATGCATTAGCAAAAGTAGAAGCAATTTTAAGCTGTATAGATCAAGTTTCATCTTTATCTGGTCAATGGAGGCAACGATGCCTTAATTCTCTAGAGGGTTTGCTAAGAGATACTCTTGAAGCGGCAAACCCTATAACTTTCTTTCATCTAAATAACACAGGAGCTGCGCGAATAACCTTAAAAAAATTGAAAGAAAAATTTGATCACTCCATTCTGACAGGTATGCTGACAAAAATCGAAAATCAAATCTCTGAGGATAAGAAAGTAAATAAACTACGCGAAATGTCTCGTATAGAGTTTGCCTATGAAGCATTTAAAGAAACTCATATACTAGAAAAAATGACATCCGCTACAGCTTTTTTAGTTACAGGGTTGCTCTACTCAGGAAATAGTGTAACTGCTTTGTCAACTTCATCACCTGCACAAAACTGCTGCTGTTCAAATACAACTCTTGTAAATAATTTAGACTCTGACGACAATGCTTCGGCAAATAGTGTGAAAAACGCTCTGGGGGCGCTGGGGTTGATTTTTGGGATTGGCCTTACTATAGCTCCCACTGCAAGAAAAATGTATAGTTGGAACCAGATTATTAAGGAGACCTAAATCTTATGTCCTCTATTCTTGAATGGTTTGGGTGTTATCCCCAAGAAACAAAGAATCATGAAAAGTATCATAAATTAGCTGATGCGGGAGATGAGACTCATGATGCCTTAAAATCATGGGAGAGTAAGTTTCCTAGAAATAAATGTGAGGTAGGAGGGATTTTAAAAACATATGAATATGCACAACAAGTTCTAAATGATCTAGTTAAAAAGCATGTTCTCTCTCGTACGAACGCAGAAGAGATTGGCTGTCATTTATGGGCCATGGCAAAAACTAGTGAGAATAATACAGGCCGTGATTCTATGTTTCGTTATTTTTTTGATAACCTCCCTGAAGTCCTAGGTGAAAAAAACAAGGAAGTCTCTTCATTGATTCGAGTTGCAATGATTGGAAGCGGAAATAGGAAGAAATACGCTCAAGATGGTGAGCTGTCATAATTTTTCTATGCTACTCTAAGTAAACTTCTATGTGCATGGTCTGTGTACCAGTTCTCAAATGGAAATCCATGAGTTCATAAAAACGACCGTTTTTTTGAACTTTCAATTTTTGCGAATCCTAGCTCGCCTTTCATAGGAGTGACCTGCCCCCATTTTTCGCCCATTCATAAATAGACTTTTCCGGGTTTTTCTTTATTTTCCTTCCTAAGATATTCTCTTGGTGTCAGGTATCCTAGTGAGCTATGGGGACGATTATTATTGTAATCCTTCCTCCATTCCTCAGCGATTTCTGAGGCTTCTAATATATTTTGGAACCAGTTTTGGTTCAAACACTCTTCTCTAAACCTGCCATTAAAACTCTCTACATACCCATTTTCCATCGGCCTCCCTAGGGCTATATAATCCAGGGTAATCCCCTTTTTTTCTGCCCAGTCTTTCAAGTTTTTGAGGTATACTCAGGACCATTATCCACAACTATCTTCTCAGGAAGCCCTCTTCCTAGGGCAATTTCTTCCAAGACTGCGATGACCTTGGAAGAGGGCATCGAGTGCCCGACTTCGATTTTCAGACACTCTCTTGCATATAAGTCGATTACATTTAGCGTTCGGATTTTCCGACCATTGCTGCAGCTGTCGGTCATAAAATCCATGGCCCATATCTCATTAGGTTTAGATGCTTTCATTAGCGGATTCCTTTTTTTCTGAGGGTATTGTTTCTTCTTTTTCTTCATCTTTGCCAGCCTATTTTTCGTGTATAGGGCATAGACCCTCTTATGGTTAATATCGTGTCCTTCTTTCCTCAGAAGATGGTACAGCATCCGATAGCCGTAGCTTATCCTTTTTGCTGCCAGGACTTTTAACCGCTCTTCAACCTTAGGATCCTTCCACTTAGGCTGATACCTACACGTTGATCGACTCAGGGCTGCAAGCCCACAGGCTCTTCTCTGACTTAAGCTATGCCGTGACCTTGCCCCGAAAAAGTGGACGGATATGATATAGACTTTTCGTGAAAGCGAGGAGTTTAAAAAATGAAGAAGTTCGACGAGGAATTTAAAGCCAATGCAGTGCGCTTGGTGAGGGAAGAAGGCATGAAAATCAAGGACGTTGCTCATGATCTGGGAATAGGTAAGTCAACGCTTACCAGTTGGTTAGGATTGCATGGAAAAGGCCAACTCATTAAGACGGCGAAGCAGAAGAGAGAAGACGAAGAGATGAGAAGGCTGAGGAAA
>JASBRR010000003.1 GCA_030149435.1 Simkaniaceae bacterium | reverse complement strand
TGCAGATTTTGTGGCGTTTTTTGAGAAAAATCGAAAGAGTTGAAAATCTACATATACCTAAGTATAGGAGATTTGCAAAAATTTTGATTTTGCCAAAAAAGGTGCAAAATGTGTGAGGATGGAATTTCCCAACAGTCCCTTAATAGGATGAGCAGATTTTTGTAATCCAAAGTTGGGCCTCATTTTTTATGAGGCTCAACTGTTCTAAGAGACTATGAGGAAGTCTGAAGGACTTCTCTAGGAAGCTGGAAAAAGACATCTTCCTCGGTGTACTCGACCTCTTCTGTATCACTAACACCTAGAGACTTTAATCTTTCAATGCACTTTTCAACGATATTCTCTGGAGTCGATGCCCCAGCACTCAGTCCAATCCCTTTAACACCTTCTAGCCACTCTGGTAAGATTTCCTCAGGAGCATTAATCAGGTAAGCGGGAATATTTCGCGTGCGTGCAACTTCAACTAAGCGGTTGGAGTTCGAGCTTGTGGGGTCTCCAACAACCAGTACTAAGTTGACCTCTTGGGTAATGTTACGAAGGGCCATTTGTCTGTTTGTCGTAGCATAACAAATCGAAGAGCTGGGAAGGGTTTCCAATTGAGGGTAGCGCTTCTTCAAACGCTCAGTAATCTCACTTACGTCATCAAGGCTCAGCGTTGTTTGCGTTAAGTAGAAGAGTTTGTCCTCAGTCGTAAATGTCAATTTGTCTACATCATCAACCGACTCAATAATCGTTGTAGCATCAGGAGCGACTCCTGAAGTTCCGATCACTTCCACATGATTTTTGTGCCCAATCAAAAGAATCTGATACCCCTTATCTGCAAAGCGCTTCGCTGCAGAGTGAACGCGAATCACAAGCCCACAAGTGGCATCAATTTCGATCATGTTACGCCGCTTCGCATGCTCTCGAATTGCAGGGGATACCCCATGTGCCGAGTAAATGATCCGCGCTCCCTCTGGAACTTCATCGAGATCCTCAATAAAGATCGCACCCTTCCTTTCTAAATCCTCAACGACATGGCGGTTGTGCACGATCTGGTGCTTCACATAGATGGGAGCACCCCACAACCCTAGGGCTTTTTCGACCGTCTCAATCGCTCTGACAACCCCGGCACAAAAGCCTCGCGGCTTAGAAAGGTAAAGTTTCATTTTCATCCTTTTTTTTCTTATTGATGCTATTATATCTGCAGAAACAGGTCAAAGTTAAACATTTTTTATGACAATCAGCTCGATTAAACAGAACCTTAACCCCTATTTGGAACCTGCTCTTTTAACTGGCGTTCTCTGGATTGCTGGAAGTCAACGCTTTGTCAATTACTTCCCTGGTGTTTCGAATGCACATCTACTCACCAGCTGAGTCGCTGCTGCTGCAATCACTCATCTCAATCCTCATCAGCCTAGTGACACACGCAGAGTAACGCTAAGAAAAATAGGAAGAGTCTGGTTGTGGACAAATACGGCTCTTGCCTCGATCTCTATCTTCAAAAAATACCGAACGATCCCTCTCAAAAACCATTTTGCTCTTCCCTTGGCCTTAACACTAACGATCCTTGCAAGTCGATTGCTTTTAAATAAAAGGCCAAGCTCTTGTCCTAAAGAGCTCTCAGCTTTTGAAGATATCATACGAAGTGAATGTGTTCCAACAGACCCACTATGTAAGCATATCATTCCGTTTCTTCCGACTGAGGATTTGAAAGAATTGTATGATAGAACTGTTTCAATGAGTGTTTGGGTGAATTTATTCGATCTAAAAAGCTACCCTTTATTTCAAGGGACTGTTGGGAAACTCCATCCTCACACATTTTGCACCTTTTTTGGCAAAATCAAAATTTTTTTGCAAATCTCCTATACGTGAGGTTATGTAGATTTTCAACTCTTTCGATTATACCTAAAAACCATTGCAAAATCTGTAGAAAGCGACTTTCGAGAGCAGGCCCATAAATCAAGTTGAAATAAAAGGCTCTTCACTAGATATAAAAAGTTTAGTGAGGAGTTTTTTGTGAATACGAAAAAAGAGAAAATCATCTCTCAGATTGATAAGGGATCTCTTAAGCGGGTTCTAGGTGTTGGCGATCTTTTTGCTGTAGGGTATGGAGATCTCGGGTCATCGATCTATTATGCACTGGGGATCACGACTCTTTTCTCTTTAGGTGCCGCCCCTATCTCTTTAATGCTCGCAGGCCTTGTTTTTGCATGTACAGCTCTTTCATATGCTGAGCTGAGTTCTATGATGAAGCAAACAAGTGGCTCCGCAGCATTTGCACGCTTTGCCTTTAACGATCTGCTTTCGTTTATTGCAGGTTGGGGACTTCTGCTCGATTTTATTGTCACCATTGCCATCTCTTCTTATTCTATCGGCCCTTACCTATCTTTTTTCTTCGATGGACTCAAAGATACAAATAATGCAATCGCGCTGACTGTAGGACTCATCTGCGTCCTCTTTGTCATGAATTATCGGGGAGCAAAGGGATCTGCACGAACGAGTTGGTTTTTAACGACGCTGACGTTAGTCACTCAAGTGATTATTGTCATTTTAGGTGCGTTTTGGTTCATTAAGGTGCCTGAGCTTTGGGAGCACTTGAGAATTGGCATCAAAAATTCCTCATGGTCTCCAAGTTGGCCCGATTTCTGGAAGGGAACAGCGATGGCGATGGTTGCTTATACAGGGATTGAGTCAATGGCGCAGCTGGGTGCAGAAGCGAAGCACCCTTCCAAAACAGTCCCTAAAGCGATGATGATCGCCATGGGGATGCTCTTGTTCGTATATATGGGAATTTCTGTAGTGGCTCTTTCAGCACTCACACCCCAGGAGCTGAGCACAACTTATTTAGATAACCCCGTATCGGGAATTGTCGCGAAACTTCCGATTGGCGGAAAATTAATCGGAGGATGGGTGGGGATACTCGCTGCGATTATCCTTTTTGTCGCAGCAAATGCCGGATTGATTGGATCCTCGCGACTCTCATACCATTTAGGGGAAAACTACCAAGTTCCTCGCTTCATCTATAAGCTCCATCCAAAATACAAAACACCTTATGTCTCCCTTGCGATTTTTGCTGTGCTTGCGATTGCCATCGTCATTGCATGCCGCGGAAAGCTGGCACTACTTGCCGATCTCTACAATTTCGGCGCGATGCTTGCCTTTTTTATGACCCATATCTCGCTGATTATTTTGCGGATCAAAAAGCCAAATATGGAGCGCCCTTTTAGAATTCCATTCAATATCAAGTGGGGAAAGTACTCGATTCCTATTTCCGCAATTATTGGGGGAATTGTCACTATTTCGACTTGGTGTTTGATTGTGGTCACGAAGCCCGATGGGCGCTACCTGGGGCTCACATGGATTGTTCTTGGGCTGGGGATGTACTTTTACTACAGAAAGAAGCAAAAGATTGCGCCAACTGCAAAGGTGGAAATCGAAAAGATCAAGGTCCCCGATTTCAGTGCTTCTAAGTATAAACGCATCCTCGTTCCCACTCGTGGAGGGAAAGAGACTGAAACCGTCCAAATGGCCTGTGAAATCGCAAAAGTCCACGGAGCTGAAGTCACTGCGATCCATGTAATCGAAGTTCCTTTTTCATTGCCGTTAGAAGCACCCATGCACCATCGGACATCGATTGCTGAGTCTATCCTGAAAAGGGCAGAAGCCATTGGAAGAGAGTTTAATGTTGCGATGAAGCTTCGCGTGGTCCGCGCACGCGCTGTCGATCGGGCAGTCCTCGACCTCATCAAGAATGAAGAACATGACCTTGTCGTTCTCGGGAGCATGCTTTCCAGAAATGGGGGAGGGAAAGGACATGGGCTCATCGTCGAAAAGATCATAAAAAGCTCAACTTGTCCTGTCTGGATCTGCTGCACATCTCCACACACGAAAAAAACCGGTGTTCAAACCTACCAACCCCCAGCTTAGTTCAGGTTGAGATGGCAGGCGATGAAGTGACCGGGAGAGGTCTCTCTCCACTCGGGCCGAACTTTTTCACAGATATCCATTTTCTTGGGGCAGCGGTGACAAAAAACGCACCCTTTTGGTGGACCTATAGGAGAGGGAACATCTCCTTCTAAAAAAATGCGAGTTCTCTTGGTTTCAACTTCAACATCGGGGATGGGAATCGCTGATAAGAGAGCCTCAGTATAGGGGTGCTTTGGGGAGTGGTAGAGCTCTTCGCTCGGAGCGAGCTCCATCAGGTTTCCTAAGTACATTACAGCCACGCGGGAGGAAATGTACTTTACCATAGAGAGGTCATGAGAAATAAAGAGGTATGTCAACCCCATTTCTTCTTGCAAGCGGCGGAGGAGGTTCACGATTTGTGCCTGAATCGAGACATCAAGTGCAGCAATGGGTTCATCACACACAATAAAGCGAGGGCTTAGAGCTAAAGCGCGCGCAATTCCTATCCTTTGGCGCTGACCTCCACTAAATTCATGGGGGTAGCTGTGAAAGTGGGTTGACCTCAGCCCCACCAAATTGAGCAGTTCCAATACGCGCTCTTTTCTTTCAGCGCTTTGCATCTTCGTGTGGATGACTAAAGGTTCGGCAATGATATCTCCAGCACTCATCCTTGGATTTAGAGAGGAGTAGGGATCTTGAAAGATATATTGGATATCATGTCTTAAGGCGCGGATCTCTTTGGGAGAAAGGTTGAGCATACTTTGTCCCTGGAATAGGATGTCACCATCACTCGGTAAAAAAAAGCGCATGAGGCTTCTTGCTAAAACTGTTTTACCACAACCACTCTCTCCAACAAGCCCTAGGGTTTCTTCTGGGTAGATGCCTAGGGAGATATTATCGAGCGCACGGAGCTTTTGGCCGCGAACATTAAATTGTTTTTTCAGGTTCTTTACCTGGATAAGAGGCTGACTATCCATGAGCTTTCCCTCCATGTAACCAACACTTGACAGTGTGCTTTTCTCCAACTTCTGCAGAAACTGGGGCGCGATGGTAACACACTGAATGGGCATGGGGGCAACGCTCTGCAAAAGGGCACCCTGAAAAGGTCTGACTCAGATCAGGTGGTGATCCATCGATGGAGTAGAGCATCTTCTGGCTAGGCAGATCAAGTCTTGGGATCGAATAAATAAGGCGTCTTGTGTAGGGGTGTTTTGGCGCTTTAAAAAGCGTTCCGACTGGAGCATCTTCTACAACCTCTCCAGCATACATCACTAAAACACGATCGCAAAAATTTGCGACTACGCTGAGATCATGGGTGATGAGTACGATACTCATTTGTTCTTTTTTTTGGATCTCTCGGAGAAGGTCGAGAATTTGCGCCTGAATGGTCACATCGAGCGCTGTTGTCGGCTCATCTGCAATCAAGACTTTTGCTCGGGAAATGGTTGCGATTGCAATCATAATTCTTTGCCGCATCCCTCCACTGAGCTCATGAGGATATTGCTGAAGGGTCGCTTCGGGATAGGGAATTCCGACCCGCTTTAAGATATCTACCGCTTTTGCATAGGCTTCAGAACGTCCCGCTTTTCTGTGGTGAAGCAAGTAACCTTCAACAATCTGAGCACCCACTTTCATTGTCGGATTAAGCGAGGTCATGGGGTCTTGAAAAATCATTCCGATCTCTTTGCCCCTTATTTTTTGCATCTCTTTTTCTGACTTCAGAAGGATATCCTCTCCTCTATAGAGAACCGATCCCTGATCAATCGAAGCAGTATCTGGAGGCAAAAGTCCCATCAAAGTTTTGGCTAAAGCAGACTTTCCCGAACCCGATTCTCCTACAATCCCAAGCACTTCTCCCTCTTTAAGAGAAAATGTCACTCCGCGGACGGCATGAACATGCTTCGAAAGGGAGCGAAATGTCGTATGGAGGTTTTCGATTTCAATGACTGAGCTCATGTGCGGAGCCTTGGGTCAAATGCATCACGAACTCCATCTCCAAGAAGGTTAAGAGAAAGCATAGTCAAACTAATAAAAGAGGCGGGGAAAAAGAGGCGCCATGGATAGTAGCGGAGTGCTGAAAGGCCATCGCTAGCCATGGTTCCCCAACTTGCAACAGGGGCCTGAACACCAAGCCCTAAAAAACTCAAAAAGGCTTCTGCAAAAATTGCCGAAGGGATTGTCAGTGTCATTGTTGTAATAATCGTTCCTACAGCATTGGGGATCAAATGGCGAAATAGGATGCGAGAGCGACTCGCACCTAGCATGTAGGCCGCCAAAACAAAATCCTGGTTCTTAATCTGCAAAATTTGGCCTCGAATAATTCGCGCCATATTAATCCAACCTGTGATTGTAAGAGCAATAATAATGGTTCCTATCCCTGGCTTCATAATCACCACAAGGAGAATAACAATCAAAAGGTGAGGTAAGGAGTAGAGTACATCGGTGATTCTCATCATTAGCTCTTCAGTTTTTCCTCCTATCATCCCTGCAAAGGCTCCGTAAACGACTCCTATTAACATATCAATAACAGCAGCTGTAATCCCAACAAATAGGGAAATCCTTGCTCCCCACCAAATCCGCGTAAAGAGGTCGCGCCCCAGTTCATCTGTTCCAAACCAAGAAGATGATGAAGGCGGACTATTCTTTAAATGAAGGTGTGTTTCATAATAGGTATGGGAGCTTAGCATCGGAATAAAAATTGCGCAGACGATCAAGAATACTAAAAAGATAAGCCCAGAGAATGCGGGAACATTTTGACAAAGACGGCCCCAAGCATCTTTCCAATAAGAGTAAGTAGGAGGCGAATCGACTTTTCCTTTTTTAAGCGGGAAGGACGGGGAGATGCATTCACTTTCTTTCATCTTTTCACCTTATTCCTTATTTGAATTCTTGGGTCTATCATCGCATATAGGAGGTCAACAATAAAAACACTGCTCATAAGAATCGCACTGTAAAAGAGAGTGACACCAAGAATCACTGTGTAGTCCCGATTCGTAATACTTGTCACAAACCAGCTTCCAAGTCCTGGGATTCCAAAAATCTTTTCGATGATAAAGCTCCCAGTTAATATTGCGCTTGATAGGGGGGCGAGATAAGAAATCACAGGAAGAATACTGTTTTTTAGAACATGAGAAAGCACAACTCGCCGCATAGAGAGCCCTTTTGCGCGCGCTGTCTGAACATAGTCTTGCTGCAAAACTTCCACCATATTTGCACGGATAAGCCTTGCGATAAATGCTGTAGGAAGTGCTGCTAAAGCAAGAGCTGGTAAAACTGTATGGGCAAAAGACCCCCACCTGGCAACAGGGAATAGGTCGAGTTTCATCGCAAACAGGTACTGCAAAAATGTTGCCATAATAAAGTTGGGAACCGAAATTCCCAGAACTGCCACAATCATTGAAAGGTGGTCTTGCCACTTCATTCTTCGCGTTGCAGCAATGCTACCAAGAAGCAACCCCATAAATAGAGCTACACAAAGAGCTTCAAGTCCTAAAATAAAAGAAACGGGAAAACCTTCTCTAATGATGTCATTGACTGAGCGCCCTTCATATTTAAAAGATGGACCTAAATCAAATGTAATGATTCCTTTGAGATAGCGGCCATACTGCACATACCATGGCTGATCAAGGCCATAATGAGAGTACATACTTTTCATGATCTCTTCAGGAATATTTTGCTCTTGTTGAAAGGGATCTCCGGGAGCAAAGTGCATCAGAAAAAATGTCAAAGTCGCAACGAGGAAAAGAGCGATAAGGAGGAAGGAAATCTTCTTGAGGCAGTATTTTAGCATTAATGCAGAGTCACTCTCCATATATTTGATCTGATTATATATAAGGCCCCATAAAAAAAATAGACTAAACCTCTTATGGGACTGCTCTCGAAAGTCACTTTTTGCAGATTTTGCAGCAATTTTTGAGAAAAATTGAAAGTTTTGAAAATTCGCATATGCATAAGTATAGGGAATTTGAAAAACTTTTGATTTTGCCAAAAAATGAGTAAACGCTGTGAGAATGGACTTTCTTAAGCAGTCCCCTTATTAGGGAGTGCAAGATCATTTGATTTAAAGGGGGTGTCTCATTAGAATGCGTTGTAAAGGAGAATTTTCATGAGCTATGCTACAATTCAGTCCCTACTGGGAAAAAAAGGGGAAGATCTACTTTCTCACAAATGTCAAACTGTCAGTAAAGACGCGTTGCACCTTCCAGGGGCCGACTGGGTCGATCGCATTTTTTCCGGAAGTGATCGCAATATCCGCGTACTCCAAAATCTGCAGACATTAATGGGATCGGGTCGGCTTAAAGATAGCGGATACCTTTCGATCCTCCCTGTTGACCAAGGGATAGAGCATACTGCGGGTGCGTCTTTTGCCCCCAACCCCATCTATTTTGACCCCGAAAATATCGTTAAGTTAGCGATTGAGGGGGGGTGTAATGGGGTTGCAACAACACTTGGAGCACTTGGATCTGTTGCGAGAAAATATGCTCACAAAATCCCTCTGATTTTGAAGTTTAACCACAATGAGCTTCTCTCCTATCCCAACAGTTACAACCAAATTCCCTTTGCTTCCATTCAACAAGCCTATGAAATGGGATGTCGCGCTGTTGGAGCTACCATCTACTTTGGATCGGAAGAGAGCCGCCAACAGCTCGTAGAAGTCTCCCAAGCCTTCGAGTATGCTCATGAGCTCGGTATGGTCACCATTCTATGGTGCTACCTGCGCAATAATGCCTTTAAAACGAAAGAGCAAGACTTCCACACAGCCGCAGACCTAACGGGACAAGGAAATCACCTTGGGGTCACTATTGAAGCTGATATCATCAAGCAAAAGATGCCAGAAGGAAACGGCGGGTTCAAAGCGCTCAATTTCGGTAAGCAGAGAGAAGAGATGTATACCAAGCTCTCCTCAGATCATCCGATCGACTTAACGCGCTATCAAGTGATCAACAACTACATGGGTAGAATGGGTCTCATCAACTCAGGTGGTCCTTCAGGAGATAATGACCTCGCTGTTGCAGTTGAAACAGCCGTCATCAACAAAAGAGCTGGAGGCATGGGTCTGATTTCAGGGCGCAAAGCGTTCCAAAAGCCCATGAAAGATGGCGTGGAGCTCCTTCACGCCATCCAAGATGTTTACTTATGTGAAGAGGTGACAATCGCATAAAGGGACTGCTTAAGAAATTCCATCCTCACACATTTTGCACCTTTTTTGGCAAAATCAAAATTTTTGCAAATCTCCTATACGTGAGGTATATGTAGATTTTCAATCTCTTTCGATTTTTCTCAAAAACCGCTACAAAATCTGCAAAGAGCGACTTTCTTAAGCAGCCCCATAAAACAATTAACTATCGCGTCCATGGGAAGGGGGGACGCGGTGGTGGCACATCCGACTGATCATCTGCAAGCTCCCCAATGACTCCCAGTACATTACCATATATTCCCGCTTGTGGAGCAACGTTCTTACGAGCGATGAGTAGGGCAATGCGACTGATCGCTGTTCCCTTATCAATTTCTACATTTTCAAGAGGACCTCGAATCGGAGCTTTGAGAACGTAGGATGGTGATAGCCCACTGATTCCAAAAGCTGCTCTAAGGCTGCCAGCAGTAAGACCCAAGATCATATCGACAAAGCGCTTGCGAAAGTTCACCTTCCCCCAGAGTGCGACATCATAGGCATTTGCAAATAGCACTTCTATTCGCTTGAGGCGCATTTTCCCTTGATTCATGCTCATTTCTGCAGGTGCAAACCACAAAGGGAGAGTACCTACCGAACTGCTCACGCGGAAAATATCTGCTAGTGCTTCAGCACTACCACTATTTTTTAAAAGCATCTTTCCTAGGTCAAGTCTTCCATAGGAAAAGGAGAGCCCTGCAAGGCTCAGGTTATTTGCCGGTAAAGAGAAGCCCGAGTCTGATATAAACAGCTTAATTGGCTCACGTGAAGGTAAAAGAACAACCTTACCTTTTGCAGCAAGGGCAGCGCGCATCTGATCTGTCAAGACCATCGCTCCCTCCAAGGGCTTTTTCAAAGAGATCACACCTTGATTCATCTGCGCATCTAAACTGACATAACAATTGGAAGCATCAATTTTTCCCTCAATATCACCAGAACCTTGTTTTAGATTAAGGGAGACCTCTCCATTTAAGGTTTTGCCTAGAATCGCTGATGGGGGGAGTTCTTGTTTCACTGACAGAGCATCGAGCAAAACCGTCGGAACTCTGACTAGGCGTGATTTGATTGTGGAAGAGAGGCTTGATGTATTGATGGTCCCATCTTCCCTAAACAGGTCCTGGATATTCCCTTCACCTTGAATGAACCCACTCGGATCCACTTTTCCGTCGAGATCAAACTTGAGTGCTCCACCCTTTGCTGTCTTAGAAAGGTCGAGATCTAACTGGCTGAGAAGCGCCACTTGATTTAAGCGCTTGTCACTGAGCTTAAGGTTATCAATATTGAAGTCTGCATCGAGGTGCATGGGAAAGGGGGTGAAGTCAAGCTGAGGAAATAAAAAACCCTTTGCAAGTATAGGAAGCGTCAGCGATGAAAGGGTTGCGTCCATTTTCGAAAGGCTCTCAATTTTCAGCGGCGATCCTCCTAAAGAGGGGGCACGCTCCCATGAATTGAAGGCATCTGCTAAACGGAGCTTAACAGGACGGGAAAGCACAAGCTCTTGATTTCGTATATGAAAGGTACTATCGAAACTCAGTTTGGGACTTTTGAGATCCAATACGATGCGGCGCTCGGGCTCGATTGTATAGTTTAGACCAAAAGTTGTGCCTATAAAACCCTCTAGAGAAGGCTGGTTGAAGTAAGTCGTAAGCAGCGACGTTGCAATATTTTCACAACTGAACTGGACCTCTGCAGGAGAGCTTGAAATCTTCTCTAATGGAGCCTTTGTCTCAAGAGAAAGAGTAAAACTTCCCTCTCCCAGTTTCCCTAAGGTCTTGAGAGCGTATTTGTCACGGCCCGTGTCTGCACATATTTCGGCTTGAATATCCTGAAATAGGAAAGCGGGCTGCGCCTCTTTAAATCTTATGTTAACAGCTTCTGATTGTGCTTTGGCTTCCAACGTGAAAGGAGATTGAAACTTGAGGGTCGTTGGAAGGACTTCTAGATCGACTGTCGCCTCTTTTACTAGCTGCGCAGCAGCCCCAATTTGACTTGGGCGAAGAGTCACCTTTGAAGTGAGTGATTCACTTAATGCCAGTCCGTTCGGATCAACCGATCCTTTGAGCTGACAGGTCAAGTTTGACCCATTAGCGTTAAGTGATAGGTTAGAGAGTTCCTTCGGAGCATCTATTCTCCACTCTCCCTCCATTTTCACGCCCAAATCGCTCAAAAGGTAAGCATAGCCATGTATGTCTGATTCGGAAGAGATCTTGCTCGTTCCTGAAATCGCGATAGTCTCATGGGCTGCGCTCTTTCTCAGCAATGCTTGAAGATCCATATAGCTAATCGAGTGAAAGCTCAGCCTTTCAGCGCTGAGATCAGTAGTAAATGAGCTTTGTTTCCAATTCTCCAGAGGAACGTTTATCTCCTTTAAGCTTCCATTGATTGGTGATCCTTGACCGAGGAGCATATAGCGAAATGGAGTCGGACGAAGCAAGTCTAGGCCATTTTTCACATCAAATGGCGCTTCATTCATCACAAAGCGAGGGGTACCCATACTAACGAGCATTTCATTATCTCGAGTGGTGATGGCCAAATTTAAACTCTCTCCTAAATGATCTGTAATAGAATTCCCTAATAGTGCCAGAGGAAATCCAGTGATATCAGCTTGAATTGTGCGTTTATCTTTTCCAAGAACACAATCTAATTGATAAGGTCCATTACCAATTTTACCCTCTGATTTAACTCTTAGAGGAAAGATCCCAGAGCTCATCTCTAGCAAGAAGTTAGAAAGCTCAATCGGAAGTGTTGGAGCGCTTACTCGATGCAATGCAATACGTCCATTCTCTATCTGAAATGACCCGCTAAAGCTCTTCCAAATCGGAGGATATTTCTTTTTTTTACTTCCATTTTGGTTTGAGCTGGCTGTTTGGATCGCTTGATGCCTTTCAAAGAGCTCGAAGTCCAAGTTGGTGCAGATGCTTTTCCCCACATCTCCCTTTCTCATTAAGAGGGTGAGTACAGAACAGTCAGAGGTAAAGGTATCAAAACTTAACGAGACTTCGTTGGGTTTTTTAAACTGGACTGCTTCAATTCGCTGTGTTCCAAACCAGCTTAAAGAGAGATTGCCAACTTCTAACGTCCCCCCAGTCTGCTTGTTGACCTTATTCGTAATAATGCCTTTTCCCCAATCGGTTGAGAGAATTTGCGGCGTAAAAAGCAGGGCAACAACAAGAGTTGTGAATAAAACGGAAAGTGAAATCCAAAGTGCTTTCATTTTTCTACCCACTCTTTATATCGATAGATTCCTACAATAGTTTTTGCATCAATGATCTCTCCTGACTGCACCAGCTGACAAGCGGTCTCAAGAGAGAGCGGGCAGGGATCAATCTCTTCTGAATCATCGCCAACTAATGGCTGAGGACTTAAATCTCTGCCAATAAACAGGTGAAGGTATTCATCACAAAATCCAGGAACGGTGCACATGCCGCCAAAGGGGAGCATCTCTTTTGCGGCCATTCCGATCTCCTCACGTAACTCTCTTTGAGCAGATGTCTTTGGATCTTCCTTCTCCTCTATCACACCAGCGGGCAGCTCGATCAAAACCTTAGAAACCGCTCGTCGCCATTGCTTAATAAAAACAATGCGCCCACGAGAATCGATAGGGATAATAACGACGGCTCCAGGATGGGTGACACGCTCATAAAACTTTTTTTCTCCATCCTGATAGGTGAACTGGTCTCCATAGAGGGCGATCACTTTTCCTTGATGAATGAGCTTTCTGTCGACAGAAGCTTCTTTATCTCTTTCCTCTGCAAAATCGGCTTTTTTCATAGATCTCCTACTTATTTTCACCATCCTATTTGAAGAAAAACAATTCAAGAATTAAGTTGAGGGAAAATAAGGTCAAGATTGAAAACATGAAATTTCGCACAAAGCTCTTATATTGTTTCATCACCCTCGGAGCTGTCAGTACTCTCTTAGCGCTCTTCATTATTTATAGCGAGGCCTCTCGCATCATCTTTAATGAGGTAAGGGGAAAGATCCTTTCCCTTGTAGTTGGGGGGCGCGAACTCATTAACAAAGGGGATCTTGAAGGTTTTATTAAGGGAGGGGAAGATGTCTACGGAGAACCCTACTCCAACCTGCAAGAGCAACTAGGGGCGATTACGCAGCTATCAAAGCACACCGATACCTATGTTCAATTCGCATATATCATTAGAAAGCACAGGGGAAGCGATGGCTATTATTATATCGTTAACGCAAAAGGCTCGGGACACCCGCCGATCACATCCTATGGCGATGCCTATCCATCACCAATTGAAATTCCCGATGGAAAGTTTCACTCCTATGTGACTAAACGCTCCTTCTCGAACAAGGAGGGGACATGGCTAACCGGATACTCTCCATTGTATGGTAGCGATGGAGAGCTCCTAGGCTTTCTAGGGCTCGACGTTCAGACTGAGGGAATCGCTATTATGCTTGAGCGCCTCTTTCTCTATGGCCTCATGGCTTTTGGTATTTCTTTGATCGCCGCCTTTATCTTTGCGTACCTCTTATCTAAACGGGTCTCATCATCACTGCGCAGCTTATGCAAAACTGTAGCTACAATAGGAGAAGGGGAGCTTTCTTGCCGTTCACATCTACAAACCCGAGATGAGTTTAATCAACTCGCTATCGCAATCAATGACATGGCACGAGGACTTCAAGAGCGTGAACGCCTTAAAACTGGGGTGAAGCGATACGTCTCCAAATATGCACTCGATGATTTATTGCAGCTTGATAAGCCTCTGAAAATCGAAGGGGAGAGGAAAAAAGTCACCATCCTCTTCTCAGATATCCGAGGTTTTACCACTCTTGCTGAAAAATATCCTCCAGAAACCATTTTAGCTCAGCTCAACGAATACTTCCAAAATATGATCGATGTCATCTTTGAATATGGTGGAACTCTCGATAAGTTTATGGGAGATGGGATGATGGTCGAGTTTGGAGCGCCTCTTGAAGATCACGAACAAGAATTACACGCTGTTTTGGCCGCTATTCACATGCATCTCAAGCTAGCTGAGCTCACGAAAAAATGGAATGACGAAGGGAAGCCCATGCTCGAAATGGGAATTGGGATTCATACAGGGATGGCAGTTGTTGGAAATATCGGCTCAGAAAAGAGAATGGAGTACACCGCTATTGGAGATGCTGTGAATGTTGCATCAAGGCTCGAGAGAGTCACAAAAAAGATTAAAAAACCGATCATTGTCTCAGATGAGATCTATAAGAAAACAAAGGATCAATTTGTATTCGAAGATTTAGACGAGGTCGAACTGCAGGGAAGAGAAGGGGTTATAAAAGCATATGCAATGGATCCCCATGCTCAAAAACTATAAGGGACTGTTGGGAAAGTCGCTCTTTGCAGATTTTGCGGCGTTTTTTGAGAAAAATCGAAAGAGTTGTAAATCTACATATACCTAAGTATAGGAGATTTGCAAAAATTTTGATTTTGCCAAAAAAGGTGCAAAATGTGTGAGGATGGAATTTCTTAAGCAGTCCCATAAACTAGGGTAAAAATGAAAATGAAAAAAAATACCACGCGCACCATCGTTACACTGTCGAACTTTGGATACGTCGCAGCCTGTATCGTGCTCTACCTGATTGCACTCTGCATTCTGATCTCTGCAGTTTATGGGATCATTATGGATCTTTTATCGGGAAACTACACCGTTTATAAACTTCTCGATGAAGTTGGCTTAATTGTATTTTCAATGGCCGTTGTCGACGTAGGGAAATACTTAATGCTCGAAGAGGTGATCCGAAAGGATTCACTCAACAGACCCCCGGAGCAGTCGAGAAAAACCCTCACCAAGTTCGCGATCATTATTGCCTCAGCGCTCTCTCTTGAGGGATTGGTTTTGACAATTGAGGTTGCTAAACGGGATATCACGCAAATTCTCTACCCCGTTAGCGTCCTCCTAGTTGCTATCCTCTACATCATTGGCATTGGGGTTTACCAAAAACTCAATGCAAGTGCAGAGAAAAAAGGTTAAGCTCCTTCTTTTTCTGGTGCAAATGTTTGGATAAACTGAGTCACTAGCTTGTGAGACTGTTGTCTGCTATTCAGAGGGTAGACCATCTCGACTTTGTAGAGCTTATTCCCCACAAGAATCAGTGTGCCAGTTGTCTCTTTCTCTTTTGTATAGTGCTCATAGTCAAGAGCTTCGTAACCTTTGAATGTGTTTGAGCTTTTCCCGACGAGCTCGACCTTTCCCAACTCATGGGTGATGACCCTAAGAGCGCCTTTTAAAACGAGCCCAGATCCCCACTTCATCCACTTATCAGGAAGAGTCGTGTAACTCACTGAGAATGTGCGACCTTCCTCTTGCTCAATTTGGTACTCTTGGTAGGGAAGGGACTCATCGCCGCCTGGAATTGGAAGATCACGCGTGATTGACTTTGGGGTATCGGGAAAATAGATAGAAAATCTTTCATTTTCTGGGGAAAACTGCTTCCATCCTTCAAGTCCTTTCCCACCATCGGCGAGATCATGAAGATTAAAATCTAGCTTTCTGTCCTTGTAAACATCAAAGTATAGGTAACTTCCGCCAAGGAGGGTCAAGCAGACCATTGAAAGGAAAATCTTTTTTTTACGAGACCAGTTCTTAAGTGCCATATTCTTCTCCGTTTTTTATTTTGAATAAATAATAACTGGATAGAATTAATTATTCAACCATATTAAACTGACATAAAGATAACTTTAATTGCGCTTTTCAGGGATTATGACTATTCCAATAAGGTATGTAATTAGCACGGGGAAAACTCCTGTAATTACGAACAGGAAGAGGAGAAGTAAGCGTACAATCGTGGGATCGAGATGCCACAGCTCGGCGATCCCACCGCAGATCCCTGCTATCTTTCGATTTTTCTGAGATCGGTAGAGGCGTTTACAGTCAAATTGAACATAGCTTGAAGGACCAAGAGGCATGATCAGCCATGCGATAATATAACAGACAAGTAAAGGGAGGAATGCAGAAAAAACAGCAAGTAGAATCGTCACAAGGCGAAGCATCGTAGGATCAACGCCAAGGTAACGCCCTAACCCCCCACAGACTCCAGCAATCTTTTTATCCCACCTGTCGCGGTATAGCTTCTTCATAAATTAAATTTTGTTGGGATAGGAGATTTAAATACCATCTTTTTTTTGAGAACAGGATGGAAAAACTCAAGCAAATATGCATGGAGTCCTAGTCTTTGGAAAGGGTTGATCGTCGCTCCATACTTTTTATCACCGACAATAGGAAAGCCCGCTTCAGAAGCATGAACACGTACTTGGTTTTTTCTCCCTGTCTCAAGCTGCAAGGAAAGGTATGTCAGCTCTTTAGACTTGCGCAGAACCTTGTAATGAGTCACTGCAAGCTGCCCCTTGCGGTTAGAGCGTACGTAGTAAGCGTCATCCTCTTGTAGGCGACTCTTCCAAATCCCTTCCGTCTCTTCCATTTTACCTTGCAATACAGCGCGGTACTCGCGAGTAATTGAGTGCTCCTTAAACTGCTCCTTTAAACCCACTCTTGCCTCTGGAGAGTAAGCAAAAACCATCACCCCTGAAGTCTCACGGTCGAGGCGGTGAACAGGAAACACTTGCTGTTTGCGGTAGCGCCTTTTAAGTGCGCCATGTGCAGTCTCGCTCTCTTCAAATGCAGTCGCAACGCTGAGAAGGCCGGCAGGCTTTTCGATCACCACAAGGTCTCGATCTTCATAAATGATGCGGACCTCAAAGTCTGCCCATTTGCGCTTTTCGCCAAGAATCACTTCCGCTCCTTTTTCAATGGTGCCATCCCATTTCTTGAGGCTAAGCCCATCGACAGCGAGACGCCCTTCTCGTATCCACTGCTTGATAGACGAGCGGGAGCTTTCAGGATAGAGCAGGGCTAAGACCTCAAGGCACTTGCCAGAACTTTGTGCAATCGTTTTCATGGGATCTATCATACCTTTTTTCATAGAAAAAAACAGCCTTCATGCATTAAAAAAAAATTGAGCTCAAAAAAATGAGGCGCGTGTGAAGCATCCCTTTAAGTATAATCCATTTCCAAAAGTTTCTGGCGATTTCCCCTCTAACTGGAACCACGATGAAATGAATTCTTTACTGATTCAATCTGGGGTTTCGGTCTATGAAGATGAAAAACATGTGACCATAGAAGCTGCCATGCCCGGACTCAAAAGCTCTGAAATTGATGTGACCCATAACCACGGACATCTTTTGATTGAAGGAAAAAAAACTGAAGAGAAAGAAGATCCCGAAAAAACTTACTACACTAAAGCCCGTTCCTCATTCTGTTACCGCATATTACTCCCAACCACTGCAGACGAGCAGAGCGAACCCCAAGCCGTATTTAAAGATGGGCTGATGAGAGTGACCTTTAAAAAGGTGAGCAAGAAGAAAAAAGATTAATGATAGAGAGGATGAATCGATGGCAAGAGCTGCTATTTGTGTTGCCGATACCTACGAAGGGACTGTTGGGAAAGTCCCTTAAGAGAAAACGGGTAACTGGCACAGAAACAATTAAAGATGACCTAGAAAATAGTGGTGCAATTTGGGTGGACGAATGCTTAGTCATTGATGGTCATTTGATTAGCTCTCAAACCCCGAAAGACCTCCCCCTTTTTGCACAAGCTATAGTGGAGGCAATCCAATGAAGGCTACAATCCTTGCCCTATTAATTCTAACTCCATCCCTTTTTAGCCAATCTCCACGCGATGCGAACCTCATTTACTTTGGCGCTGGAATCTTCAACGTCATGCGGAACCAAAAAGCCGCCAACTTCCAATTAGAACTCCGCTCCAACTTCCCCATCTATAGTAAAGGCCCCTTGTTCATTCGTCCTCTCGTTGGTGGGATGGGAACTACACGCGGATCTGGTTATATTTATGGGGGAATCGCCTTCGACATCTTCTTGACCCCATCTTGTGTCTTTACCCCGAGCTTTGCCCCTGGAATTTACTTTAAGGGAAGCGGCATGGATCTCGGATTTCCACTCGAGTTTCGCTCGGCTGTTGAGCTCACTTATCGCACAAAAAAATTGAGCCGCTTTGGCGCGATGTTCTACCACATGTCCAATGCAAGCATAGGACACAAAAACCCTGGAACAGAGTGCCTTGTGTTCTTTTACGGAGTTCCGTTCTAATCTCGTATTAAGGATATAAAAAAAAGTTTATCTTTCGCTTTCAGAAAAAAATCCGGCTGTTGTAAACTAAGTCTAGGGGAAGACGTAAAGAAGGGTTTAAGCGGAAGCTTAATGGGACTCTTGGGAAAGTCGCTTTCTACAGATTTTGCAGCGATTTTTGAGAAAAATCAAAAGAGTTAAAAATCTACATATACCTAAGTATAGGAGATTTGCAAACATTTTGATTTTACCAAAAAAACCGCAAAAGGTGTGGGAATGGAC
>JASBRR010000010.1 GCA_030149435.1 Simkaniaceae bacterium | reverse complement strand
GAAAGTCGCTCTTTGCAGATTTTGCGGCGTTTTTTGAGAAAAATTGAAAGAGTTGAAAATCTACATATACCTGAGTATAGGAGATTTGCAAAAATTTTGATTTTGCCAAAAAAAGCGAAAAATGTGTGAGGATGGAATTTCTTAAGCAGTCCCTAAGAAAGTCGCTATCTTTCTCCGTCATTGAACAATGACTCCTGCTGTCCCTTTTCTAAAGAGCTCAATACCAGTGAGTGTTGGGAGCACCTGCTGCACAAACCGATTCCACTCAGTTAGTGGTGTTGGCGCTACATAAACGACATCTCCAGCCATCAAAAGCAAGCTTGTAGTTGGAAGGCGCATCACATGTCTCCAATTGAGAGTATAAATCTTTGGACGCAGAATATTCCCTCGAATCACTTGAATACACCCCTTATCCCCCGTAAAGGGAATGCCCCCTGCGAGAGTTAGAGCCTCTCTGAGTGGAATGACACCAGAAGAAAGTTCGATCACCTTTTCATGTAACACTTCTCCCGTTACCATCACACTGCTTGTGGCAGGACTTGCAATATAGAGTTTATCGCCCCCTCTCATCACAACATTTTGTGACATGTCACCCTCTCTCATGAGTTTATACATATCAACTGGTATGGGGTCATTCCCTCTGACTAAATAGCTTTTAAAGAGATTCGCATTTGTAGGAATCCCTGCTTGAGAAAGCGTTTCAAATAGACGGACTTTACCATCCACTGGGACTGATGGAACATGGACAAGCCCTGAGAGCTGCACTTTTCCTAGCTCGCGATGCTTATAGGCTAGGAACACCTCAACATCATCAATTTCGCGATCATAAGCATTTTGGATTTTCTCTCGAGCAGCTTCAATTGTCAGTCCGACAATCTCAATAGGTTGTAGATCGGGAAGTATGATTTTCCCCTCTCGAACGTGATAGCCGACACTTGCTCCGATCGATTGAACAGCGGCAACTAAATCGCAGCGGCTCGGATGGTAAACCCCAACACTGAGCCCATCTCCTTCTTGTATTGTGTCAGAATACTCTTTCAAGAGAGCAGGGTCGAGCTCCATAAGAGGTTTCCCCTCCATCTCGAGGATCGAAAGTTTGCCCTCTTTAATTTTATAGGAGTCGATAATGAAATCGTCCGCGCCAACAACTGCATCCCCTTTAAAGCGGGAGGAGTAGGAGCATCCGGTTAGGATTAGGGCCAAAGCGAGGTAGATCGTGCTTCTCAACTTCATCTTCATCTGCTAACATTCACCCTATGATAAGACAAAAACAGATTTTCATAACTGGAATCGCAGGGTTCATTGGGTATCACCTTGCCTCTTTTCTTCAGAAAAGAGGAGATTATGTGATTGGATGTGATAATTTCAACGACTATTATTCCCCCGATTTGAAAAGAAAGCGCGCAGAGATGCTCAGGGAGCAAGGAGTCGAGATTCTCGATTTGGATATTCGCAATTTGAAACAACATGCAGGGCTACTTAAAAAGAAAAAAATTTCTCATGTCGTCCATCTAGCAGCACAAGCAGGTGTCCGTTACTCGATTGAAAACCCAAGAGCCTACTTAGACGCGAATATCGATGGGTTTTTAGAGGTCTTAGAGCTCTGCCGACACCATACCGACGTGAACCTGATTTTTGCTTCCTCATCTTCTGTATATGGCAAAAATAAAAAGGTGCCATTCACCGAAACGGACAAAACAGACCACCAAGTCAGTCTCTACGGAGCGACAAAAAAAGCGGGAGAGAGTTTAGCTTTTAGCTATCACCACCTCTATGGAATCCCGATGGTTGGGTTGAGGTTTTTCACAGTCTATGGACCTTGGGGTCGGCCTGACATGGCTTACTACTCTTTTGCAAAAGCAATTCAAGAAGAAAAACCCATTCATGTCTTCAATCACGGCAAAATGAAGCGGGACTTTACCTATATTGCCGATATTGTCCAAGGAACCGTGCAAGCGATTGACCGCACAAAAAAGGACTTCCAAATCTACAATCTCGGGAACCACAAGAGTGAAGAGCTCATGACCTTGATTTCCCTACTCGAAGAGAAGCTAGAGAAAAAAGCGATTATTGAGTTCAAGCCAATGCAAATGGGGGATGTCGTCGACACCTTTGCTGACATTGCAAAAGCTGAAAAAGATCTCGGCTTCAATCCTAAAACTTCTCTCAAAGAAGGGATCTCTCATTTCATTGAGTGGTACCTAAAGCAATCACCTTTTATTAGGTAAAATTATTCCTATCAATACAGTTTTAAGTTAAGATTTTCCCCGCTAATTCCGCTTGCAACACAATGGTGTTATATTATGTTACGTTCTTCCGCTAGGGCCTGTGCTATCTACCAAAACCCCAGCTTTAACTTCCCCACAAAAAGCCGAATTATATTAAGTAAATTCACAGCAGGTCAGTCTGAAAGTGAAAAAAAAGTTGCCGAATTAGCTGGATCTACTCTTGCTTCTAGCTCTCAAAAAAATGTAAATTCTCCGCGAAGAAACAGAATTGTCGTTAGAGTCACTCCCTCAATTCCAGAACACAACTTTGAACCTTCACAGTCTCTAGAGAACCACTCCCATGATTACTCTAAGAAAGAGCATAACCAACCTCGATTTACCACCAATGATCAGGAAATCTCACTTCCTCCTCCCAAAGAGAGCGTCTCTACCTTAGCCAATACTTCAGGCCCTGAGCTTTCAAATAATGAAGCGTTTATTCCACCGCCTCCCCCACTTTCCAAATCTGATAAGTCAATAAAAACCGCCCCTTCTCTATCGCCTCAAGAAACTTTAAGGATAAGTGAAAAGGATATTGTCGATCACTCTGTTTCTTCTCCCAAATTGCAATCTACACAAACGATTATCCTAACAGATAATGAGAGTAGCGAAACTCTAATCAAAGAATCAATAGAAGCTAGCAGTAACTTAAATTTAGACATAAAAAGATGTCAGGTGATTCCCATTAATGAGAGAGACCCATGGGATATTCCCTTTCCTGAAGATCTAGACAATAAGGTTGAGGTGATCCTGCTTACAGGGAATCCAGGTCGTGATAAGTCTCGTAGAGAGCAGTGGTTTAAGCTCATTCACTACTTCATGAGTAAGCAATGCGCGCTTTCTGCTAAGATCCCCTATAAAGAAAAGCCCGATGAAGGTTTTGAGCTCGATGAGATCCCTACGCTCAGAAAAAACTGGCGCTCCAATATTTCTTCTATGATCCGCAATAGGTTAATGATTACAAATGAGTCTGAAGCTCTCATGGAGGAAGATTTTACAGCTGATGACTTTTTGGCAGCATGCCAAGAACTGCACAACAGAAAGTTGGGAAAGGGAGAGCTCACACCGCTTCAGCGCGTAGAAGAGCCGATATTAAAAAGAGTAAAAACTGCAGTAAATATTTATCGGGATGCTTTCTCCTTATCACAACCAGATATACTGAAACAAATCGAAAAAAATCGCGCGCTTAAAAGCGTATTTGACTACTTAATCAATACACGAGGTCTTGCCTACCCATTTCCCCCAAACCTACGCTATGCACTCTTGCCCCACCCAGATTTTCCAAAAGGGCGCCGCTACCCAACGCTCATTGCCCCTTACAATCATGATGGAAAATTCAATAGTAATCGTTGGTTCAATCAAGGGCTACTCAACGTCATCCATAAGTATCGGAGCATGGTGGACTTTCTCTTTAGAATTAAAAGAAAAGAGTTGGTCGTGAAATCGGATACACAAATTAATGGGAAAAGAATCTTCCGTTTTCACGAATATGCGAGCAACCTCGTGATAGAGTTTGACTCCAATCAACGCATTAAATCCATTCGATTTGGATCTACACGGATTCATCATCCCAACTCCGATATCCTTGTTACCAATATGACTAAGATCGAACGCACATTCCTCAACTTTGAAGGGGGTAAAATCATTAAGATTAAAGACGAAAGTGTGCGTTCCAAATGTATGAAAGGGGGAGATAAAGGATACTACCTCGCACACTTCGAAAAGAATGGAAGTATTGCAGAAATCCATGAGGGAAAAGAAGAAGCTCTCACTGGAAAAATGGTCCACACCTCAGAGCGAGCAAAAAGGGAGAGCTTATCGATTCTAGCCATTCCACGTACTCACTTAGGAAGCGTTAAGAACTTACCAAGCAAAGTATATAAACTAAGGATCGCATGTGACAACGATGGCATACGGCCTGACCAAGCAAAAAGCTTATGGACAAGCCTTGCGCCACTTAAGGAGAAGTACCAGGTAGAGCTCATTATGGCGCGCTCACCCATCCCAGGAATTAAAAATGACTTCAATGCGATTTTAACCGCATCGGGATTGTCAGATGTAAGAGACTCATACACTCGACGTGTTAGAATGACAAAGCGCATCTTTCAGTATCCAACGAAACCGCTTCAAATCCCTCTAGAGTATCAAGAAGTCCTCGATAAAATCCGAGATAATCCAAAAGAAAATAAGCATCAGTTTGAAGCTGCTCGACTCGCCCTCGCCCTCGATGAAGTGGAAGAAGCAAAAAACCATGTAGAACATGCCATAGTAAACACAACAGAAGTACACGAATACATTCTAGCTTTGTGTATGCGTGCAGACTGTTTCATTATAGAAAAAAATTTTGACGAGGCTCTCAAAATACTAGAATATGCTCGCTCTATTAGAGAAACCCTACCAACAAACCTCGAGCGAAGAATACTTGAGACAATTGGCGATACTTTGCATCAACAATCCATGGACGAAGATGCAATCTGGCACTATGAATCAGCTTTAGAACTCCCTCTCTTTGACCCTAGAGACAAAGCGAACCTTCTTCGAAAAATTGGGCGCGTGTCTAAAGACACCTTATACTATGAATCGAGTTTCAAAATTCGAAGGGACCTCGTCAAAGCAGAAGAAAAGTTGACGTGTCCAGACAAAGATATCTTGCCTCCCCATAGAATTAAAGACAAGCTGCCCCCATTAATCCCTCAAAGTATATTATTCTACTACATCCAAAACCGCCTGGACTTACTGCTTTCCTATGCTGAATATGCTGAACTATTTACTGAAAAAAATGCTCCAGGTAGCGCGATGAAGTTATATGAAAGAGCTATCAAAATGATTAATAAGATCTTTAAAACGCCCCATCGCCCAGAAATTGCAAAGATCTACTTTAGAATGGGCAAACTCTGCTTAGAAACCGATCCTGTTAATAGCCTAAACTACTTCATCGAATGCTTAAAAATTAACCACTTCCTCGAAGATCGCCAAGTTGAGTTAGAGGGCTTAAGTCAGATCATTTCCATCATCAGAAAGATTTATCGTGGGAAGGAAGAAGAGCAATGGCACCAGGTGTGTGAAAAACTAGGGTTAAAGACTGAAGTGAGGAAGCAGTATCTCGAAATGCTTAAGGGGTCTGCTTAAGAACTGATCAATGTTTTAATAGCATCTGGGAGATGTTCGATGATATCTGTTGCTATCAAGCTATAAGAGGTCGTCTGTTTCGCAGCAATTTCGCCGCTCACCCCATGTAAGTATACAGCCAATAGTGCTGCATCAATTGGCGGGAGTTTTTTTGCAAGGAACGTTGCGACAACTCCAGCTAAGACATCACCAGATCCAGCAGTTGCCATTCCACGGTCTCCTTTTGCAATGATCAGCGGAGTGTTTTTTGGACTAAACACAAATGTCGGAGCCCCTTTCAATATGAGTGTGTGACCCAGACGGTCAACGAATTGCTGACACTCGACTAGTATCGTTTTTTCATCGCGTTTTTTCTGTCCTAAAAGCATTGCCATTTCTTGCCGATGAGGAGTTAAGACACAAGGTGCAGAAATGTCCTTCAAGGCCTCTTTCAAGTGCCACAAGCCATCTGCATCGATGACCAAAGGGAGGTGACTTTTCTGCACATAGTTTCTTACGAATTGCCCCATTTTTTCCAAGCGCCCTATCCCTGGCCCAATCAAACAACTCCCAGCGCGCTTTTCCTCGCCAAGAATCGGCGTTGGATCTTGATAGCTAAAAGGGAATCGCAAAAGTTCATCAGGAGCATTCGCAAGTTCATGTTCCATCCCTTCAGGTGAAAATAGTCGGACAATCCCCGCCCCTGAGCGAAGTGCTCCCTTTGTTGCTAGAACCGCAGCACCGGGCATCCCTGGAGAACCAGCAATGGCCAAGACATAACCTGCTTCGTACTTGTGTTGCGTCCTTTCAAGATGGGGCAAGAGATGCTTGACTCCTGCTTCATTAATCAAATAGGCAGGGGGCGTGATTTTTTCATAGTATTGAGATGCCATCCCAAAGTCTACGTAACAGAGCTCGCCGATCATATTATAACCCTGCCCTACAAAATAGCCGAGCTTAGGAGCGCCTAGTGCCACAGTAAGTGTTGCATGAATGGCGCCATTTGAGACGTGTCCATCATTGCCACTCACACCAGAAGGGATATCAATTGCAACAATGGGCAACTCACTTTCATTGGCTTTCTGAATCACTTCAAGCATGAGTCCCTGCACTTCACCTGTAAATCCAGTGCCCAGAAGTCCGTCAACAACCACTCCAGATTTTGGAAATACAAGGTGATCAATAGACTCAAGCATAGACAATTTTCCCCCTTGCTTGCAAAAGGCTTCACACTGTTTTTGAGAAAGCGCGCTTAGTGAATTTGTTGGGAAAAGGTGATAGGCTTGAACGGAGTATCCTTGGCTGAGGAGCTCAGCGCCAACAACAAAGGCATCTCCTCCATTATTGCCCTTGCCCACAAGCAACGTGAGGTCCTTGTCACACCCGTGTTTGTCGATATATCTTGAAACGCAATCAGCAATCCCCTTGCCCGCAGCGATCATATAACCTTCTGCAGAGGCCCCTTCATCAACACTGAGTTTTTCGACAGCTGCCATCTGCTCAGCAGTGACAACAGGCCTTCCTTGTAAGGAGGGGCGCTGATCTTTCATTTAGCTAACCGTGCTTTCGCATCTATCTATAAATGTTCGAGAGTCACACCGCGGGATAAGAGCGTATCTGCCGCATCCTTTAGGTCCATTCCCTCATAGATAATTGCATATACCACTTCCGTGATAGGAAGTTCAATATTTGCATTTTGACTAAGCTGGAGCGCTGAGAGACATGTGAAGGAACCCTCGACAACCATACCCACTTTTTCCCGCGCTTCATCTGGGGTTAAACCTTCTGCAAGAAGCTTTCCAAACTGGTAGTTACGGCTAGAGGTCGAAAGACATGTTGCGATCATGTCTCCAACTCCTGCAAGGCCAGTTAGGGTCTCAGGGTTACACCCCTTGACAACTGCAAGTTTGCGAATTTCATGAAGCCCACGAGTCATAAGGGCAGATTTTGTATTCTCACCATATCCAAGACCATCAGAAATAGCACACGCTATGGCGATAATGTTCTTCATCGCACCCCCAAAGCAAACTCCCAGCATATCTGGTGTATGGTAAACACGGAAATATCTATTCGTGAAAGCTGATTGAATCTGCTCCATGAGCTCATTGCTATAGGCTGAGCAGACGACAGAAGTGGGCATACGCTGCATCACTTCGTTCGCCAAACTTGGGCCACTTAGAGCGCCAATATTTTTTTTGAAATCTTCCCCAAGAACATCGACAGCAACTTCACAAAGGAGGAGCCCCGAGTTTTGTTCTATCCCTTTTGAGGTAATGACGAGTGAGGGAAGCTTCACACCCAACTTAACAAGCTGCTCGAGAACTGGGCGAAGCCCCTTCGAGGTCACAGACTCGACAACCATATCAACATCTGTCACAGCTTCTTGAAGATCAGGGGTAAAGAGAAGATTTTCCTCAGCTTGATGACTATCAAGACTCTTCCCCTTCTTAATGACATCAGCAACGCTGAGGTTACCCGTCCAGAGCTTGACCTCATGTCCATTCTCAGCCAACATTTTTGCAAGACAAAACCCCCAGGCACCTGCACCTAAATAGCCAATTCTCATATTGATATGTCCATCCTAAAATAAAATATTTCTTATCGATCTCAATTATAACTGAAAAAAGCTGTTTTTATCTATGTTTTAGAATATCAGCGACCGTCTCAAGGCTATCCTTTCCCACAGCGTTTTTGAGGGGAGCAAAACATTCTTTTCTATTACTAAGAATTATTTTAAACGTTTCAGCCATGGGGAACAGATCAAAAATAAAAGTTTCTAGCTTGAGGGTCTCAATGGCCTCCTCGGAGACCTTGCCATCGACAACTGTGATGCGCTTTCCAGACTTCCGAGCAAGGTGCCATGGGAGCGGCTCGCCCTGAATCTTTTTTATAAAGTCGATCGCACAAGAAAAGATTCCCGTGTTGCCAAGAGAAAAGTGGAGCCCCTGGAGCTCAGGGCTAAGCTCACTATATTCTCGAATGTAAAGTCGATGATTCGAGAGGCCAAGAACGCCAAGCTTTTCACCAGGATGGCTTCGCTCCACGGCGCGTAAAACCAGCTCAAAATTTCCTTGGAGATGCACTCCCAAAAGCTCAGGATCAAATGGGTCTGCTAAGGGATTGTCAACTGGCATCACCTGAACGACCTCAATTCCTTTCTTTTTCCATTTTTCCCAAATGCCAGTCCGGTACAAAAGCTCTAGGGCTTTTCCATTGCCAGCTGGAGCCTCTGCGAGGTGATTTGGAGCATCGTAAAAAAGCTTCCCCTCTGAATCACTCGCATACATCATCTCTTGAGGGAAAAAGTCAATGTCATTGGGCTCGAGTCCAAAAAAATCATGCTCTCTAAAGTAGGTGCGTGTCTCCTCATCATTTAAAGGAGAGGTCATCACTGCTATTGAGAGTCCAGGACCCTTTTTTGCGATCTTTTCGAAGTGAATCTGAAATAAGCTTTTGCCCCCATCGACCCGAAGCTCTACACATCCCTTTGGACCATCAAACCCCAAACGCGTCCCTTGTCCTCCGGCTAAAATTAAGCACCCCATTTTATGAAGCTCGTTTGATATGGCCGACTGAGTTTCAACATATTCAGCGGAAACTTTTTCTATATGGACAGGCGCTTTTGTCTGCGTGAGCGACTGTATGACGTGATATTCAGGGTGATTATTCATGGCTCTTAGAAAACAAGGCGTTATAAACAGCATCAACAGAAATATTCGAGACATTATCATTCTCTCCAATTAAAGGGGTGTGCTCTAACTCATAATTTGGAGAAGCGACATTTTGCTTCAAAACACCTTGGCGGGGATCAGCCCACAGAGAAACGAGAGTGAGAGGGTAGGTCGCGTTGAGATAATAGACGAGAGAAAGCACACCAGAATCGGGCGCAACTAGATAGCGACAACGGTTCTTGACCAGTGAAAGCATATCAAAAAGAGAGGTCTCCCCTCTCAGATCGATCACACCATCCATCAAGAAGGCAGGCTCTTTTTCCATCCCAAACAGTAGGATTTTTCCCTTGTTTTCCTTCTGAACGAGGTTGAAAAGCTTTTGCCAGCAGCTCACGTCCCAGTTTTTCTCATATCCATAGTAGCCACCTGTTTCCGTATTTACGTGGGCTCCGATATATGTTTCATTCGGGTCGAGATCAAATCGATCTACAAGAGCATCCCACTCATCGCACCATTTTAGCTTCGGGACGAGAGTTCCGAGTTGCCATTTAAGCCAACGGGTTGGATCGGGTTTTTCCAGAACGACGTCAAACATATTCAACGCGAGGTTGTGTTCCTTTAATGACTGACCCGTATCGTACTGATTCCCCCTCTTCCAATCTTCAGCGACAAGCACCTGAATCCCCTCTAACATTTTAAAGGTATCAGCAAGATCGCTGCGCGTCAAAAAGGTAATCGAGGCGTTTGGAATAAAAGTGCGTATGCGATGCACGAGAGCATAAAGGCCCAAGGGAACATCCCCCATCCCTCGATTCCATACAATTAAAAAGCGGCTAGCATTTTCAGCGCTTGCTTTCTTGAGGAGTTGATCAAAGGGGTTGGTAAAAAGACCTGTGAGCCACTTCTTAATCACTAGGTTGTCTCCAAAGCTGTAAGTAAACGCTGAGCCACTTCATCAACCTCAATCTTTTTCATGCATGGAAAGTCGATGGGACACTCACGTCTAAAGCAGGGAGAACAGGGAACGGGCTTTCTCACCACTTGATGGGGCTGCTCATAAGGCCCTGTGACGATCGGGTCTGTTGATCCAAAGAGTGCAACCAAAGGAACTCCCAGTGCATCCGCCAAATGCATCGGACCACTATCATTTGTTAGAATAGCACTGCATATTTTTAACAGTGACATAAGTTCTCGGAGCCCTGTTTGCCCTGACAAGTTAACAACTTGAGGAGGAAGCTCCTTGCAAATCTCCCCTATCAACTGCTTCTGGCTCCCATCACCAAAAAACAAAACGCGATAAGAGTCATCGCGATCTACGATCTTTTTTGCAACTGCACGGAAACGATCTGGTAACCAACACTTGGCTGAACCATATGCAGCACCAGGATTTACTCCAACAATTTTGTGCTCAGGTTTAATGTCAAACCGCTTGACAAACTCCCATGCTTTTTTCATCTCTTCATCTTTTAGTTGTAGCTTTGGAGGTGTTGAAGAAATCGGAATCCCTAAAGGTCTAAGCAATTCCTTATAGGTCTTAACAATGTGCTGAGATTTTCTTGCTTTCGAGAAATCAATTGGAACATCGAGGAGGCGGGTTCTCCATTCACCCGCAAATCCTATTTTACACACGACATGGCCTTGATAAAAACGCCAAGCAGAGGAAAAAGAGTTCGTGGTGAGAATGCCTAGGTCATATTTCCCACGACGCAGATGAGCAACAATACTTCTCGACTCTGAGCGCCTAAAAAACCCCTTCTGAGTACGGAAACAGAAAAGCTCATCGATTACAGGATCATTTTGCAGAATTGGAGCGAGCCACTCTAAACACATCACTGTGATTTCACTATCTGGGTATGCCTGTCTGAGATCGTGCAATAAGGGGGTCGCCATGACAAAATCGCCCACCCAGTTCGGCATCCGAACAATGATGTGTTTGGGTTTATAATGGGCCAGTTGGGAAAGTCGCTTTCCACGGATTTTGCAGCTTTTTTTGAGAAAAATCGAAAGAGTTGAAGATCTACATATACCTAAGTATAGGAGATTTGCAAAACTTTTGATTTTGCCAAAAAAAGAGAAAAAGATGTGGGAATGGACTTTCGCAACTGGCCCATAATGCCTTAAGTCTTCCATGATATTGGCAGGATACCACATAATAAAGTCATGACAAAAGAAAAAAAGCACACGATCATACTGGGTATAGACCCGGGAACCCGCATTACTGGATATGGCTTAATCTCAACAGATCACCATAGTTTTGAAGCACTAGACTATGGATGCATTCGCCCTCCAGCAAAGCTCCCTTTAAGTGATCGTTACCTCGCAATTTTCGAAAGCATCGATCACATTTTAGACTCCTACCCCGTCGATGCCGTGACCATTGAGAACCAGTTTGTCAGCCGCAATGCACAAAGCGCACTCAAGCTCGGCATGGCAAAAGGGGTCGCTATGCTTGCCGCATCAAAAAGGCGGATCCCAATCTTTGAGTATGCTCCCAAGCAAGCCAAACTCTCGGTTGTAGGGAGTGGGAGCGCATCGAAGGAACAGGTTCAAAAAATGGTTCAAGCGCTCCTCAACCTGCCAGAGCCCCCACACCCGGAAGATGCAGCCGATGCGCTTGCTCTTGCAATATGCCATATTAACCACAGCAGCGCTGCAGCGCTTATAAGGAATTGAAAATGTTCGAATATATCAAAGGAACCCTCGTTGAAACTTCCCCCCATAAAGCTGTTGTCGATGTCGGAGGACTGGGCTACTCCCTTCTGATCCCGATCTCAACCTTTGCAAAACTCCCACAACTTGGAGACAACGTCTTTTTTTATATCTCCACTGTGATTCGAGAGGATTCGCACAGAAATTTTGCCTTTCTCAAACGAGAAGAGCGTGATCTTTTTGAGCGTCTAAGTCATGTTTCTGGGGTTGGCCCCAAAACAGCGCTCGCGCTGATTGGGCACCTAGACAGCCACGACTTTGAAACAGCCATTACCACTGCCAATACTGCCATGATCGCAAAAGTGCCGGGAATCGGTAAGAAAACTGCAGAGCGACTCATAGTCGAACTGAGAGATAAAATGAGCGCCGAGCATAAAAAGATTTCTCCAAAAGTCGATTCAAAAAATATGTCTATACAAGATCGCTTACTTTCAGACGCAACAAATGCTCTGATGCAGCTCGGCTACAACGCACTCCAAGCGCAAAAAGCGATCAAAACAGCCCTTGAAAAGCATGAAGAGCCTCCAGAGCTCAGCACACTAATCACAACGGCGCTCCGAGGATAAACGCCGCAAAAATCCCTTTGATGCTATAATCCTCCCCCATGGAGTTTACACATCAATCGTATCAAGCAGGGCGCACCATTGCCGCAATCGCAACCCCACCAGGAAATGGGGGGATCGCTGTCATCCGCATCTCAGGTGAGAAGGCTCTTTCGATTGCAGATAAAGTCTTTTCTGGCTCCATTAAAAGTTACAAAACGCATACGGCACACTTTGGAAAAATCCGTTCGAAAGAGGGTCAAACGATTGATGAGGGCCTTGCCCTTGTTTTCTGCGCACCTAACTCTTACACAGGTGAGGATACTGTCGAACTTCACTGCCACGGAGGAAGTTTGATTACCCGAAAGGTTCTAGAAGCGACTCTCCAAGCAGGAGCCGAGCCTGCGCTCCCTGGTGAATTCACTTTCAAAGCATTCCAAAATGGGAAAGTTGACCTCACAAAAGCCGAAGCGGTTCAGGAGGTCATTGCAGCGCGTAGCGAACTCGCGTGGCAGGCAGCCGAAAACCAACTCGAAGGGCGCCTAGAAAAAAAGGTCTCCCACTTTCAAGCCGAGCTAGCAGATATTGCTGCCATTTTGGAAGCTTGGATCGACTTCCCTGAAGAAGGGTTGGAGTTTGCATCCGCAGCAGAGATCCTAGAAAAACTCCATATGATCTTAAGTGAAATGAAACTCCTCCTCGAAACTTTCTATGAGGGGAAAGGGATCCAAACCACATTTTCCCTTTGTCTGATCGGCGCGCCGAATGTGGGAAAGTCCTCACTCATGAACGCGCTAAGTGGAACCGAGCGCGCCATTGTCACAAACACTCCAGGAACCACGCGCGATATTATTGAAGAAGAAATTCAGCTCGCAGGTTTGGCCTTTCGCCTCATTGATACAGCCGGCATCAGGTCAACAGAGGAAGAGATCGAGCAAGAAGGGATCAGGCGAGCAGAAAAGGCAGCCGATCAATCAGATGTCATCCTCCATGTTGTTGACGTCACTGAGCCTACTCTCTACTCACATCTTCCAGAGGAGCGCACCCTTCTTATCTGGAATAAAATCGACTTAGAATACTCCTCTCTGCCAGAGTCTCCTTATGCACAAGTCCTCGTTTCAGCAAATACTGGAGAGGGGCTCGAAACACTTAAAGAAAAAATTCGAAAAGTCGTCCTTAAAGGAAACACCCCTTCGAAAGAAGAGGTGATATTAACCAATCAGCGCCACTACGACGCACTCTACAAAGCATCAAACGCTCTTCAGGCTGTGATTCAAGGCCTTCAAGAAGACGAATCCCCAGAGCTTTTAACCTCTGACATGAGAGAAACACTCACTGCCCTTGGGACGATTATCGGCATCAATGTTACGGAAGAGGTTCTCTCTGCGATCTTCTCGAAATTTTGTGTGGGAAAATGAGGAAAAAAGAGCGCGCTAGACTCGTTCAAGAGGTCCTCGAACAAACCTTTCCGAATCCCTCTATTCCTCTCCAACACAACTCTAGCTTTACATTACTGATTGCTGTACTCCTTTCTGCACAATGTACGGATGCGCGCGTGAACACCATTACGCCTCTCCTATTTGAACGTGCCAGTACCCCCGAAGCAATGGCCGCCCTACCCGTCGAAACGATCGAGTCCATTATCAGACCATGTGGCCTTGCCCCAACAAAAGCGCGAGCCATTCAAGCGCTCTCCCAGATTCTCGTTGAAATGTACAATGGAGAGGTGCCCAGCTCACTCGAATCGCTAGAAACTCTTCCGGGCGTCGGACACAAAACCGCCTCAGTGGTGATGGTGCAAGCCTTCAAGGAGCCTGCGTTCCCTGTCGATACGCATATCCATCGGTGTGCAAAGCGATGGGGACTTTCAAAAGGGAAAAATGTTGTGGAAACAGAGAAAGACCTAAAGAAGGTATTTGATCAAACCCTCTGGGGAAAAGTACACCTGCAAATCATCTACTTTGCCAGAAAATACTGCCCCGCTCGAGGACATCAAGTTGATGCATGCCCCATTTGCAGCAAGCTCTCCCCTAACCTTTGACCGAGCTTCCCGCGCATCTCGATGAACTCTTTCGAAGAGTCGATAAGATCGGTGTCAAATTGAATCACACCCGGTTTAAAAAGAAGGATCACACAGGACCCTCCAAACTCGAAGTACCCCTTCTCCTCCCCCTTTTTGCATCTGCTATTTGACAGGTATGTTTGGTGAATCGATCCCACACATGTCGCACCAACCTCAACAAAGAGAACATCACCAAATGCATCCGTTTGAAGCGTTGTGACCATTCTCTTATTCTCATTCAAAATCTCAATGTGCTTACGCAAAGCGATTGGATTGACCGAGTAGAGAGGGCCATTAATCAGTTTAGCCTCACCTGGAATACAGTCCATGGGAAAGTGAAAGCGGTGATAGTCTGTCGGACAAAGGCGCGCAATCACCATGCTCCCTGCCTCATAATCACTCTCCTTCTGTTGAAGCAAAGTGGAAACACTAAACCCCTTCCCTTTAATATAAAACCCATCAACCTGGCTGAGATCGGGGAAGACTAAGTAGCGCGCATCTGCCGGGAACACTGCAACGTTGGGGCCAGAAACAAGCGGACGGACCTCAGCTTTGAGCTCCCGAATAAAAAAATCATTAAACGAAGTGTACTCAATCGGTTTGAGAGCAAACTCAGACGCATCGACGTTAAATTTTTCTAGAAAAGGGAGTATCTTTTTTTGACTTTTCGGTTGCTTTTGGAGCCACCCATAGAGCTTTGAGGCTGCCGGAAATTTGGCTGAAAGGAATGCGAGAAAGCGAGAGACAAACGACGTGCCATAGACCAATTCAAGAAAAAATTTACCGTAAACTTTTTCTTCGAATAAAGTGCCTGTTTCTCGGTCTCTGACTGTTATAGAGGATTTCATCTTGGATTTATAATACTTCCGCGTGGAGGTAAAAGTCAATTTGAGTTAAAATGAGCTCAAAGCTTTCATTCGCACAAGGAAAAAGTTGAACATGGTCAGTATAGTAAAAAAAATATTTGGGACAGCACAAAGCCGCAAACTCAAGAGTTATGGCCACTATGTCAAACAAATCAATGCTATCGAAGAGCAATATCAAACTCTTTCAGATGAAGAGTTAAAAGAGAAAGTTGCTGATCTAAAAAAGCGAGCTCAAAGTGGCACCTCGCTTGATTCCCTCCTTCCTGAAGCCTATGCCGTTGTTAAGAATGCCTGCCGCCGCTTAGTTGGAGAAGAGATTCACGTCTCGGGATACAACCAGAAATGGGATATGATCCCTTATGACGTCCAGCTGATTGGAGGCATTGCCCTCCACTTCGGATCCATTGCTGAAATGCAAACGGGTGAGGGAAAAACGCTCACTGCATCGATGCCCCTTTTCCTCAATGCCCTAACCGGCAAACCTGTTCATCTCGTGACCGTGAATGACTACCTCGCCTCTCGTGACTGCGAATGGATTGGCGCCATTTTCCGAAAGCTTGGACTGAGAGCCGAAGCACTTACAAGTGGCACCCCACCGCAAGACAGGAAAGCCGTTTATCAAGCCGATATCGTATATGGAACCGCCTCTGAGTTTGGGTTTGATTACCTCCGCGACAACTCGATGGCTCATTCGGCTCAGGAGCAATCTCAAAGAGGCTATTTCTTTGCCATCATCGACGAAGTTGACTCGATCCTGATTGATGAAGCGCGAACTCCTCTTATTATTTCAGGCCCGTCAGCAAGCTCCAATCAAATGTATGATTCACTCAGCGCTCCTGTAGCAAGCATCGTCCGCATGCAAAGGGACCACTGCAACAAACTCGCAACAGAGGCGCGGAAAACCCTCGACGACCTCAACCTCTTTACTGATGAAGTCAGAGAAGAGAAACTCTCAAAAGAAGAGAGCCAAAAAGAAGCAGAGGCTTTCCGCAAGTTGTGGCAAGTGAGCCGAGGAACCCCTCACAACAAAGTCTTAAAGCGGGTCAAGGAATACCCAGACCTACGTGCAAAACTCGAGAAATGGGAAAACTACTTCTTTGCCGAGCCTAACAAAAAAGAGCGCCACGAAACCCTTGCCGAGCTCCATATCATCGTCGATGAAAGAGCAAGTGAGTTTGAGCTGACTGACAAAGGGATCCACCTTTGGATGGAAGCCAATAAAACCACCGAAGATGAATTCACGATGCTCGATCTCGGTCATGAGTACGCTCTAGTAGATAAAAATAGCGCCCTCTCTGACCAAGAGAAAATGCAAAAGAAAACAGAACTTAGAGAAGAAGATAGTCGCCGTAAAGAGCGCGCACACAACTTGCGCCAAATGCTCCGCGCCCACCTCTTGATGGAAAAGGATGTCGATTACATCGTTCAGAACAAGAAGATCGTCATTATCGACGAGCACACCGGTAGACCTCAAGAGGGGCGTCGCTTCTCCGATGGCCTCCACCAAGCGATTGAAGCAAAAGAGGGAGTGCCCATTCAGCAAGAGACACAAACTTATGCGACGATCACTCTGCAAAACTACTTCCGCATGTACGACAAACTCGCGGGAATGACGGGAACGGCCATTACCGAAGCGAATGAATTTAAGGAAATCTATAAACTCGAGTCTCTTGAAATTCCGACTCACAGGAAGTGCCAACGAAAAGACTCTGATGATGAGATTTATATGACAGAGCGTGAGAAATACCACGCACTCCTCAAAGAGATCTCCGAGATCCATGAACAAGGGCGTCCGATTCTTTTGGGAACAGAGTCTGTAGAGGTCTCTGAAAAACTCGCACGCATTCTCAAACAAAACAAACTCAAGCACACCGTCCTCAACGCGAAAAACCACGAAAAAGAAGCGGAAATTGTTGCAGAGGCTGGACGAAAAGGCGCCATTACCGTTGCCACAAACATGGCAGGTCGAGGAACAGATATTAAGCTTGAAGAAGGCGTTGCAGAGCTTGGTGGCCTCCACGTCATTGGAACCACGCGTCACCAGTCCCGTCGAATCGATCGCCAACTTCGCGGGCGTTGTGCGCGCCAGGGAGATCCCGGAACCTCAAAATTTTACGTCTCCTTTGAAGACGAACTCCTTCGCCTCTTTGCATCCCCGAAACTGACCTCATTCTTACAGCGATTTAGACCCCCTGAAGGGGAGCCGATTTCCGCAAAAGTTCTCAACCGCTCGATCGAAACAGCGCAAAAACGCATTGAGCAGCGCAACTACTCAATACGCAAACACACACTTGAATATGACGATGTCATGAACCGCCAGCGAAAAGAGGTGTATGCCTTCCGCAATGAGATCCTTCACGAAGAAGATAGTGTCAAAGTCGCCGAAGATGTCCTGGCGAGTATTTGTACACAAATCTCGGGACAATTCTTCATTTCGAGAACAGAGGAAAATGGGTGGAACCCCCAAGGCTATGCCGATTGGCTGATGGAGCACTTCCCTGTAACTTTTGAAGAGGGAGCCTTTGATGATGACGAATCTTCCATTGAAGAGATTGAAAACAAAGCAATCGATAAGGTCTTAGCTGCTTTTAAGAGCAAACTCGCACATCAAGCGCAAATCATTGAAATGATCCAGAAACAAGCGGAAAAAGAGGTCGACGCGCAGCCTGTCCTTTGTGAAATCCTCCGCAGCATTCTGCTTCGCAACATCGACCGCCTCTGGCAAGATCACCTACTCTCGATCGATCACCTCCGCACCGAGGTAAGCATGCGCGTCATTGGACAAAAAGATCCTCTCCAAGAGTTCAAACATGAAGCCTTTGCCCTCTTCGAAACGTTCAGCAAAGAGGTGAAACTCCAAATTGGTCACGGTCTCTTTAAGTTCGAAATGATGCCGCCAGAACAACAAAACCCTTTGGAAATGCTAAAAAAAAACGCCAATAGAAAGCCCCACCCAACCGATACGGGACTCTATTTAGGGTAGTATATGCTGTGATGTTCACTGAGTTCATCTTTTCTAAATCTTGGGATTTTCAGGCATTTGTTACAGCCACTTCTGTACAAAGGCGCTATCACTACCGTCCAGATCAACTTCCATACCTAGATGACGAGACGATCACTAGGCTTGCAGAAAAAATCTTGCTTAATCGTCTCTAAGAAAATGAGAGAAAACACTTAAGCCAGTTTTTTGAGTTGCCAGGATCAGTCTAATCATACAACTTTTCTATTGATTAAATACTCCTCATAAGTGTAAGTCAACTCTTTACACTTATGAGGGACAAGCCATGAAAAACAAACGCATACTCACTTTAATAACATCCATTGCTCTTGCAGGAAATCTATTTGGTAACGATCAAAGCGCCAACCAGCAAGAGTTTCCTATAACTGCAGAGGTGGTGACAACACCGACTCACCCAGTGGTTAGAGAGGGGCAGAACCTATCTTTCACTGCAGACTATATCTACATGACAGCGCTTGAAGGAGGCCTTCCCTTTGCGCGCCAAAGTTCCCAGCTGGGGCAATTTGGCTCAAAACGAAACCGCGAGTGCTATGAACTGCATCCCGGATGGGACTCAGGGTTTCGCTTGGGTATTGGTTATAATATGAGTCACGACCATTGGGATACACAGGCTTCCTGGACATGGCTGCTGAGCAAGAGTAGTGATAAAGAATCTGACCCACAAAACCAACTTTTTGCCCTGAATGCAATGCCTCTGGTCGATGCGGAAAGTGGAATCATTGCGAATACATTCGAAAGTGATATCGATATCCACTTAAACATCATTAAATGGGACCTTGGAAGAGAGCTTTTCTTTAGTCAATGGCTGAAGGCTCGCCCATTTTTTGGAGTGAAATCGGCCTGGGTGCATCAAAAATGGGTAACAAAAGCAACAGGAAATATTACTGGTATAAACAATAACTTGAGTGCTTACTTCATAAAGATCAAACAGGACTTTTGGGGAATCGGCCCAACTTTTGGAATCAATACAGATTGGGGGCTAATCAGCCGCCTGAGCTTATATGCCAACTCCTCCTTTTCCCTACTTGCTGCATCAGTCAAAGATTCCAGAAATGACCAAGCCATTCAAGCATTTCCGGTTGCAAAAATTAACAACCCTTTTCACAAAGAATCTTGGCAAGCAGCACCTGTAACGGAATTGCAAGTCGGCCTCAGATGGTACGAAAGAATTTGCAACAATCACTACCTTCTAAATATGCAAGTGGGATGGGATATGATTGTATTTACGAACCATGTTCACTGGTTTGCCATCAATGGACAGTCCCAAGGGGGAGGTGCAAGCAATGGGCAAACCCAACACTTGGGTGAGATTGGAGGAGATCTACTTTTCCATGGCCTTTCTGTCAATTTCTCTTTTAACTTTTAATCTGAGGAGCTTCACCTATGTTCAAGAAACGCGTAGTTTTTACTCTCGTTGCCTCCTCTTTGCTGACCCACTTCTCTCCTTTAGAAGGGTCAATAAGCAGCCCTCGCCGTATCATTTCGATGAAAGGAGATAAAGTAGCTACAGCCTACCAAGATTCTAAAGGACAAATTTTTTTCTGTTCTTCAACAGATGGAGGCGAGTCATGGAGCGACTCATTGCTTTTAAAGTCATTTACTAACCAAGGCAGTGGCAATATACTGCAAGCTATGGATGTAGGTGGGGCAAGTAATGAGCAAGCCATTGTAAGCTTTAGCCATTCATCTGATGGGACTCCAACTTGGACTCTCTTCACCCCTCCCTCTGGTATCCAAAGTTCCGGAGTTGGTAACATTTCCCCGAACACTGTTTCTTTTTTGTCAGATGAATTATTTATTGCACAGAACGTTGACATACAGAGTATTTTGGAGCTATTTTACCAGCAAGGGTTTTCTTCTGGTTTTAGTCCATTTGCTCAAGGTCATGGTTCACCAAATAACCTTCGAACTAGGGATACTAGTTCACCCAGCTTCATGCTCCACAACGCAACAAGCAACCCTGATACTGTTCTTGCAGTCACCGTGCCACCATACCCTAAAACAAGCGCTCCAAGTCCGGCGAGTGTCATCTTTGAAAAAAAAACCTCCCCGACGCGTGCTGATGGCATATGGCTACCAACGGGCAATCAACGTACAATTCCGAGCAGTACAATAAAACAGCCTTTAGCCTGTTTTGAAAGTGTGAGCAACACGAGTCAAATCGAGCTTGTGGGGCTAGAAGATTTATCTGACGCTACACTGATATGGAGAGATGGAGACTTAGTTTTCAGCAGTCATTTTACCCTCAGTACATTGATCTGGGATAACCCTGTCAAACTCAATACCGACAAAAAAATTTCCAAGATGGGAGGGGTTCACCTCAACCCATTAAATGGCCATATGCAAATGCTCTGCAGAACAACAAAAGGTCAACTTCTCCAGGCATTAGGAACTATGGAAGAAGGATTCGCAACTTCTTTTGTTCGAGCGACAGAAACCCCTTCTGTCATCCAAATATCTGAATCAAAAATTGAGGGAAAGTTTGGTTGGTGGCTTGTTTTACAATATAACAGTCAGGGCAATAAAGAACTTGTCCTCCTTAAAGGAGACGCAGAACAAGGAACGCTTCCTTTCGGCATTACCATTATCGAGAGTGGCTTGACTAGTGAAAACGACCAGAATATAGCGATGGCTGTTGGGATCGATGATAGCACGAACGATGTTGTCGCAATTTTCGATATCCAAGCCTCTTTTCCAACATTTAGTCAACTTTTTAGAGGTTCATTAGAAGGCAAGTCAGGTCCAGGGACTTATGTATGCAGGCTTCCAGGTGGACGTCCAGCGAATGCAACCTTAAAAAAACTTCCTGCTCCAAAAACTGATCCAGGCTAAAATAGACTTTCTCCAAAAAACGAAAGGAATCCTCTGTTGAAAGCATCTAAACCTAATGAGATATGGGCCATGGATTTTATGACCGACAGCTTTAGCATTGGTCGGAAAATCCAGATGCTGAATGCAATCGACCTATATGCAAGAGAATGCTTGAAGATCGAGGTAGGGCACCCGATACCCTCTTCCAAGGTCATCGCAGTCTTGGAAGAAATAACCCTCGGAAGAGGGGTGCCTGAGAAGATAATTGTTGATAATGGGCCCGAATATACCTGAAAAATTTTGAAAGACTGGTCAGAAAAAAAGGATTACCCTGGATTATATAGCCTGTGAGGACGGTGAAGAAGGGGTATGTAGAGAGTTTTAATGGCCGGTTTAGAGAAGAATCTAAAGAGCTGAAAATTTTCATATGCCTAAGTATAGGGAATTTGATTTTTTTTGATTTTGCCTAAAAATGAGCAAAAGATGTGGGAATGGATTTTCCCAACAGTCCCAAAATATATTGGAAGCCTCAGAAATCGCTGAGGACTGGAGGAAGGATTACAATAACAACCGTCCCCATAGTTCGCTAGGATATCTCCCACCGAGGGAACATCTTAGGAAGGAAAATAAGAAAAAACCCGGAAAAGTCTATTTATGAATGGGCGAAAAATGGGGGCAGGTCAAATTAGATTAACTTTCATCCTAACTGTTCAATGTCTGCCGAGCTTTAGGCCAGTTTTTTTGAGCTGTCTGACGCCTAGCAAAACAATGGGGCTTTCTCATTTCTAAGCGCCCCACATTTTTTGCGCTGACCTCCCCACCACGGGACTTAAGTGTCTACACTCCTTCCCCCCTTGCTAAGCCCAAGGCCCCTTCGGGGCCCCAAAAAGCCAACGCAGCGCTCGCCAATAAACCAAGTTCCAACAGCCAATTAGAACTTCCTAGCACCAGCGAGGCCGAAGTAGGGGCGAAGCTGAGGAACGTCGTCGTAGTGGTAGACGCACAGGCCAGACGCCCCAAACGAACCAATGACCACCCGCCATTGATTATTATCTACCTTTTCTTCGCAGCGACTATAAGTCTTTGGGTTATCGCTATAGAGCCTCTCCCCTGTTTGGACCTGGTGCATCAGGATCGCTGTGGCGAGCTCTAGCGCTTTTGGGGTGGAGTATTCACTCTTAAGAAGGGCTGTTTGATCATTATAGCTATTGTTTCTGCTTTCGGGGATGACATCCTTGGTGATCAGAGACCAGGTAGAGGGGCCGTTGGAAATGTCTCCTCTCTCTTTTAGTGTTATAGTACCTTCTTTAAAGTATTTTGCAGTGTGCCCTTCTCCTTGAGGAGTTTTGATGATCTGACCGAGGAGGTTGAGGGTAAAGGGAACACCATTCAGTGTTGCAGGAATGAGGGTCAGCATGTGGGTCTCATAAACTTTTTTCCCTTCCCAATAGGGACAGGGGGAGTTGAGGATGTCAGCGATATTTTTTGGGAGCGGAGGAACGGCTCCAATCTCTCCAAAGTATCGGTTCCACTTTGCGGGGCCAAATATCGAGGGAAGCTGTGTGGTGATTGCTGCTGGGAACAGCATTTGGAGGGCCTCGGCGTTTTTTAGCGTTGTCGTGACAAAGGCTCTCACTTTGTTGAACCCTTTAGGGTAGGCTAGATCATCTTCTTCTTTTCGATCGGGAGCGATGCATTTGGTGGTGTGTCCTAAGTTGTCGGTAAAGGTTGTGGCGAGTGGACCGAGATCTAAGTTGGGAATGAGTTGCTGATAGGGGTAGTGGATTTTTTTT
>JASBRR010000007.1 GCA_030149435.1 Simkaniaceae bacterium | reverse complement strand
CTCTCGAAAGTCGCTCTTAGCAGATTTTGCGGCGTTTTTTGAGAAAAATCGAAAGAGTTGAAAATCTACATAACCTCACGTATAGGAGATTTGCAAAAATTTTGATTTTGCCAAAAAAGGTGCAAAATGTGTGAGGATGGAGTTTCCCAACAGTCCCTTAATGCTGCGCGGTTAGAAATGAGAGGTCAGGCTTAACAGAGAGGCTAGGGTGAACCTTCTGACGGAGGATTTGCTCGATGGCATTAAGGGTCGCCCCTGTAGCCGAGGGACATGATGTACAGGCGCCGCTATAGGCGATGCTGACCTCGAGTCCTTTTTTGAGTTCAAGGACTTCAATTCCGCCAGCATCGAGTTCGATGAATGGCGCAACCTCTTCAGCAATCACTTTTTTGATTAAGCCAAGTCTTTCGTCATGGGTCAGGGCTTCCCAGTTAGGATACTCACCTTCTTGAGGCTCAACATCTCCAAAAGGAACAGGTGGTGCTTCCGAGGGGTGGATGACTTCAATATCATCGCACTGTGCACACGCCTCTTCTAAAGCAGCGAGTACGAGGTTTAACACGGTGGAAGTCTCTTCAGGAAATGCGGGAATGTTGTCAAAGTCGCGGAGTTTCTTATCGATCATATCGGCGTGGATGCGACTTGCCTGAAGATAACTTTTTCTGATGACAAGCTCACAAAGGGCATCGGCGGCACCAATTAATGCACTTGGGCCAAAGGCTTGAAATTTTGCATCTGCGATGATGCCATCGGTCTCATCGACGACGAGGTAAAGGGCAAGATTCCCCTCTCTACCAATCACAACGCGCATCTCTTGAGTACGTCCTGTCGTAGGCTCAAACGCACCCACATATTGAGGAGAAAGGACCCGCTCAGTGAGTTTGTTGCTGTATGCGTTCCAGGGGTAGGGTTTCATGAGACCACCTTTTGAGAAAAGGTGCGGCACTTTTGCACGCTATCGGCGAGTTGGCAGATCACAGTGCGAATCTCCTCTTCGGTCGTGAGACTCGAGAGGTTAAAGCTCATCGCAGTTTGTGCGCTGAGCAGAGAGACTCCTGCAGCCGTTAAAACGTTCTCGAGATTCTGCCTTTGTCCACCTCCAAACCCAACAAAAATTCCGGCTTCTCTTAAATGGAAAGCGAGGAGCTCGGTCGGAACTCCTGGAAATGTCATGCAACTGATATGGGGGAGGCGATCTGCCTCTTCAAAGAGCACCTCTGCATCTGGCAAGCCGTCGCGCACCCCCTCTTCAAGTAAATTTCTTAGGCGCGCAATTTCCAGTCCTACATGATCCATCGCGCTTTCTGCTTCGCGGCATGCTGCGCCAAGCCCCACAAGAGCGGGGAGGTTCAACGTTCCCCCTCTTTTTCCTAGTGCGTCGGGAATGAGCGGTTGAAGGTTCAGACCTGCGCGCGTTAGTAAAGCGCCACTCCCTTTTGGGCCATGCATGCGGTCGCCATCAAAGGTTAAAAAGTCGATCGGTATGTCAGAGAGTTGGAAATGCATCTTTCCTACAATATCACTCGCATCGACATGCAAAAGCACTCCGCGCTCTTTACAAAGTTCGGCAAGCTCCGCAATCGGATGAATCACCCCAGTAAAGCTATTCGCCCAAGAGAGGCTCAAAACTGCCGTTCTAGGGGAAAGGCTTTCAGTGAGTAGCTCTTTGGTCAGTTGTCCATAACGGTTGAGTTCCGCTTTCTTGATCACACATCCAAGGGGCTCCCAGTTTTCAATCCCCATCAAAATGGAGGCCCCTTCAAGAGGAGTCGTTAAAAAGTGGTTTTTGCCCCCATAAGCTGTGGAATTGAAATAAACGTGTTGAAAGACTTGAGCGACCCCTTCTGCAGCTGATGAGATAAAGGTAAACTGCTCTTTTCCCTCGGCTCCTGTGAGCGCTCGAATTTGATCTTCGGCTCTTTGAATCGCGGAGTAAGGCTCTTTCCCTTTCAAATAGGGTGCGGTCGGACACTGCCAATGCCTCTTCAAGTAAGGCTCCATTTGGCTAATCACATAGGGAAGGGGCTGAGTTGTCGTCCCATTGTCTAAATAGATCATCGCGCTCGATACCTCGCAGCAACCTCTGCAGTAGAGACTTTATGAAGAGCGCCTTTGAAAAAATGGTAACACAGAGGAACACCTGTAGGGATTTCTAGTTTAACCACTTCTTCAGGCTGTAAATGATCAAGCTCCATCACAATTGAGCGCAAAGAGTTTCCATGAGCAGAAACCAAAATGTTCTTTCCGCTATGGAGCTCAGGCAGAATGGTAGTGTCAAAGTAAGGGAGTGTGCGAGCAGCCGTCATTTCTAGACTTTCACCGCCAGGAGGCGCCACATCATAACTGCGCCGCCAGATTTCAACCTGCTCATTGCCAAACTTCTCTCTTGTCGCATCCTTATTGAGACCTTGCAGTTCACCATACATCCTCTCATTAAGCTCCCAGGCTGTCATTACGGGAATGGTTTTTGGGTGGGGGTTGTAATCGCGCGCCCACTTCTCCATTTTCGAGCCATCTTTGTGGACGACTACAGGGGTTCCACTTTTATGCTCGCGCATCATCAGCATGGCAGTCATTTGCGCGCGGATGAGAGAAGAGGTATAGATCTTATCAATGGGGATATCCTGGATTTGTTTTCCAGCAGCCTCTGCCTCCTGGATCCCTTTTGCGCTTAAGGGGACATCGACCCACCCCGTAAAAATATTTTGTTGATTCCAGTCAGATTGTCCATGCCGGACTAAAATAAGATAGGCTTCGTTTTCCATGGCCACAATGATATTTCAAAGAAGATTTACATTCAATTCAACAAATTAATCTGTCTTGTTTTTATTCGTAATTTATTTTAAAATTTCTACAATTATGACAAAAAAAAGATTAAGTAAAGTGCTCGCTGCAGCAGGTGTAGCTTCTCGAAGAAAAGCTGAGGAGCTGATCTTAGCTGGAAAGGTCAAGGTCAACGGAGAGCGTGCCCTTCTCCCACAAACGCTTGTCTCAATAGAAGAAGACAAGATTCTTGTCGATAAGCAGCCGATCAAGGTGGAAGAGGAGAAGGTTTACTATATTCTCAATAAGCCGAAGGGATACATCTGCTCTCACAGTCGCACAGATCGAAAGAAGCTCGTGCTCGACCTATTTGCCACTGTTCCCAAACGCCTATTCACTGTAGGGCGACTCGATCGTGATACAACCGGGCTTATACTGATTACTAATGACGGTCACTTTGCGCAGTCTGTCATTCACCCTTCAGCAAATATTACAAAAGAATATCTTGTCAAAACGAAGGAAGAAATTAGCCACGAACACCTAGTCAAGGTCTCGAAAGGCACCTTAATTGAAGGAAAGTGGATCAAGCCTGTCAGCGTGAAAAAGGTCAGAAAGGGAACGCTAAAAGTTGTTGTTAAAGAGGGAAAGAAGCGGGAGGTGCGCTACCTTGTGAAGAATAGTGGTCTTTCTTTGATCTCTCTTAGCCGGATTCGAATTGGGTCTCTCAGACTGGGAAATCTACCTGAAGGAAGGTGGCGCGTGCTGTCAGAGCAGGAAAAAATTTTGATCTTTACTTAGCCAGTCTCTATAATTAAGATTAAATTGACTCAAAACAGTGACAAGTATGCGTTCTACAATTGCTCGCCTCTTTGGAAAATCCCCCTTTTTCCCTCTGCAGTCGCACATGAAAAAGGTGAGTAGCTGTATCAAAAAGCTCACTGAAATCTTTGACGGAATCGAAAAAAAATCGCCTCAAGAACTCGAAAAGCTCGTTAGAGAACTGTCTAAACTCGAACATGAAGCAGACCTGACAAAAAATGATATTCGCAATCATTTGCCTAAAAGTCTTTTTCTTCCAATAGATAGAAGTCAGTTTCTCGAGATTCTTTCGCTTCAAGACAAAATTGCCGATCAAGCTGAAGATATTGGGCACCTTCTGACTCTCTACCCCATGGAACAGTTTGGAGAGCTTTGCCACCACTTTTATGAACTCTTTGAGAAAAATATGCAGGCATTTTGGGATGTTCGCAGGGTCATCAAAGAGCTCCATGACCTTATCGAAAGCTCATTTGGTGGAATCGAAGCTGAAAAGGTAAAGACGATTATCGAGCGCACATCATACTGCGAATATGAAGCAGATAAAATGAAACACAAATTCATGAAGGAATTCTTCAAGAAAGCCCAGGATTTCCCCACACCTGTTTTCTATCTCTACATCCGCTTAATTGAAGAAATCAATCAGGTTTCACATGTGTCAGAAAGACTCGCTAACCGCGTACGAATGGTTTTAGAACTGAAGTGAATAACGGTATATGCCAATTGATCTTATTCTAACGATCACTATCCTTGCCTCTGGTTTTTACATGGCGTGGAACATTGGCGCAAATGATGTATCCAATGCTATGGGAACCTCAGTGGGTTCGGGCGCCCTGACGCTTTTCAAAGCTGTGCTCATTGCAGGAGTACTAGAGTTCTGTGGAGCTTTTTTCCTAGGAGGCAACGTATCAAAAACCTTACAACAAGGTTTAGTTAACCCCGACTACTTCGCTCATGATCAACGGGTTCTCTTATATGGAATGTTGTCCTCTCTAATTGCCACAGCCCTTTGGCTACAGATTGCCTCCTACTTTGGGTGGCCTGTATCGACAACGCATGCCATTATTGGAGCGTTGCTTGGTTTTGGGGCACTTATCGGAGGAGTTGGAGCCGTCCATTGGGGTGAAATTGGACGTATCGCAGCAAGCTGGGTGATTTCTCCTGTCCTGAGCGGCCTTTTTGCCTTTATGATTTTCAGCTGGCTCCAGAGGAAAGTTCTCTTTGCCATGACGCCAATTCTCGCATCGAGGCGACTCGTTCCCCTACTAACAGCGATTTTGTTTATTGTTTTCACACTCAGCGTGCTGGTCGATGGACTGGGCACTTTGCACGTAAACCTTGAGTTCTCCTCAGTTATCATGATTGCACTTGTAGTGGGAGCTCTCAGTGCATTTGCAAGTCACCTCTTCCTGCGCCGCTCCCCTAAGCTAAAAGAGCCGCAATTAGAAACGCCTAACTTAAGTGGTCAAGTGCTCAGCCTTAACAAAGCATTAAAGCACTTAAAGCGCGTACAACTTTCCACGAAGGGAGAAAAGAGAGCCGAAGTCAGCCGCATTTTATCTGATGTTCAAGATTATACCGAAGAGGTGCGGAACCGCTCGGGATACTATGAAAAAAGCTCGGATTATCAAGTTGTAGAAAAGATGTTTGCATCCTTGCAAGTTCTCAGTGCTGCCTATGTCGCTTTTGCACATGGAGCCAATGATGTGGCAAATGCCATTGGCCCAGTTGCTGCTGCTCTCGATATTTTAAAGCATGGAAATCTCTCGTTGAAGCTAGGTGTTCCTACATGGCTCCTTGCTCTTGGAGGTATCGGAATCGTTGTCGGCCTTGCAACATGGGGTTGGCGTGTGATGGAGACCATCGGGAAAAAAATCACAGAGCTCACTCCGACTCGAGGCTTTAGCGCAGAGTTTGGAGCGGCTGTTACAATCCTTGTCGCCTCTAAACTCGGCCTTCCCATTTCGACAACGCATTGCATAGTAGGTGCAGTGCTAGGTGTTGGCCTTGCGCGTGGCCTCAGTGCCATTAACTTGCGCACACTTCGAGATATTGTGCTTTCATGGGTCATTACAATTCCCTCAAGTGCGATTGTTTCAATCCTCATTTTCTACCTTCTACAAATGATCTTTTCATAAAGATCTTCCTATGCTAAACATCGGAATATGGACCCAGCCGATGTACAAGCAGAAATCGTTTCACAAAAAATTCGCCACTTTCTCATCACAATGATGGGAAAAACTGAAAGTGAAGTGAATGACGAACAGTTTTATCGAGCGTTTTGCACAGCATTGCGCGAAGAGATCATGATTAACTGGACGGCGACAACTCACTCCTTCAGAAAGAAAGGGGTGCGCAAGCTTTACTACCTTTCCTTGGAATACATGCCAGGACGCCTTTGCGGGAATAATATCACCAATATTAGTGCCGTAGACTTCGTAAAAAAAATCCTCAAGATTTTTAATAGAAACTACGAAACGGTATTAAAAATGGAACCCGATATTGGCATTGGGAATGGAGGGCTTGGACGACTCGCATCGTGCTTTCTCGACTCTCTTGCTACATTGCAATATCCTGCTATGGGTTACGGCATGCGGTACCAATACGGAATTTTTGAGCAAGAGCTCCTCTGCGGCGTCCAAGTCGAACGCCCCGACTGCTGGCTACTCACACAAAACCCCTGGGAATTTAGGCAAGACGCGCTTGCCGTTCCAGTTCAGTTTGGAGGGAAGCCAATCGCTAGAACAAACAGTCACGGCGATGAAGTCATGGATATTTTAGACTATGATGAGGTGCGCGCTCTCCCCTATGACATCCCAATTATTGGATACAGTGACAACCCAAACTTTTCTGTTCTTACACTGCGCCTTTGGTCGACTAAAGAGTCGCCTAGAAATTTCCAATTACAAAGATATAATGCCGGGGAAATTGGCAGTGCAAGTGAAAATACCAGTTTAACCGATGTCCTCTATCCAAATGACAACAATGAAGCGGGAAAGCGCATTCGATTAAAGCAGGAGTTTCTCCTGCTCTCAGCTTCTCTGCAGGACATTATTAATGATTACAAAAGCATTTACTCGAACTTTGATGCGTTTGCAGACACCGTTAGGATTCAAATCAATGACACACACCCAGCACTGATCGTTGCAGAGCTGATGCACGTGCTGACAAAAGATTGCGATATGTCATGGGGAAAGGCATGGGAAGTGACCCGGACATGCCTCTCCTACACAAACCATACTGTGCTTCGAGAAGCCTTAGAAGAGTGGAACGAGCATCGCATCCAAGAACTACTCCCTCGACAATATCAGATTATTCAAAAGTTAAATGCACAGTTCTGCCGTGAAGTGCGCGCCCAATTTCCAGGTGATGAAGAGCGCCTTAGACGTATGTCCATCATCGAGGGAGGGCAGGTACGGATGGCAAATTTAGCCATTTATGGATCTCATAAAGTCAATGGAGTGGCAAACCTTCACACTGAAATCTTGAAGTCGACACTGTTCAAAGACTTTCACGAAATGTACCCTGGGAAGTTTATCAACGTTACAAATGGGATCACGCAAAGGCGATGGCTCCTTTCATGTAACCCAGGCCTGGTGAAGTTCCTGGAGAAACGCATCGGTCTTGGTTGGATCACTGATTTCAAACAGCTCAAGGAGATTGGCAAGTTCGCATCTGATCCCGAAGCACAAAGAGAATTCCTCGAAATCAAAAAGCAGAATAAAGAGCGTCTTTTGAAAATGATTCAAGAAGATATGGAAACGCGCCATGGAGTTGGTGAAGAGTATAAAAAAACTCACTTCCTCGACACTACAGCGCTCTTTGATGTACAAATCAAGAGAATTCATGAGTACAAACGGCAACTCATGAACGCCCTTCACCTCCTAATGGTTTACCAGGAAATCAAAGAAAATCCCAAGTCACAGCGGGTTAAGCGATTTGCAATTTTTGGCGGTAAAGCAGCTCCTGGCTATCAGCTAGCAAAAAATATCATCCGCTTCATTTATTGCCTGGCTCGTAAGATTAACAACGACCCTGATCTCAAAGATCGTTTGAAAGTTGTCTATATTGAAAACTACAATGTATCAAAAGCAGAAGTGATTATTCCTGCAACAGACCTCTCTGAGCAAATTTCTACTGCAGGAATGGAAGCTTCAGGAACGGGGAATATGAAGTTTTCTGTAAATGGCGCTCTAACAATTTGTACAGATGATGGTGCAAATGTAGAAATGCGTGAAGAAGTTACAGATCAGTGGTGGCCTTTTCTTTTTGGAGCAAGTTCTGCTGAAAACTTGGAAATGCACCAAAAGCATACTTACAATCCCTTAGATCTCTATAGCAAACACACTAAAATTAAAATTGTGGTCGATGCCTTGCAGGATCGCTCTCTTGTTGAAAATGACGCTGAGCATGAAGCATTGATTTCAGTGTATAATAGCCTTCTTAAAGGAGCTCCGGGAATTATTGCAGACCGTTTTTTTGTACTTAACGACCTGCTCTCCTACCATGAAACTCAGCTCAAAGTTGAGGAGATGTATACAAACCCCTCCAAATGGGCTGAGTATGCCATCCATAACATTGCTGGGATGGGCACCTTTTCCGGAGATGTCTCAATTACAAATTACGCAACGAAAATCTGGGGCCTTGAAAAGTGTCCTCCAGATTCTAAGGAGCTCAGTCGCGTTCGTGATGAATATAGCCAACACGACCGCTGTCGAGTGATTACCTAAGGTTCCACTTTTTTATAAGAGAAGCATAGGTGCCGTTGCGACTGATCGTTACAAAGCCGCGATTAAACTTCTTAATCAACATCTCCCGCTGACCATGTTTTGTGACTAGCCTCAGCCCCATGTCATTGAGGGGATCACTTGCCATTTCGATTTTGTCTTTGTAGAGGTCTTGGATATAGGCATAGGCAATCTGATTATCAATCAACATCCCATCTATGTCCTCTACAATGAGCTCATTCACACCTACGGGAATTTGCGGTGTAAATCTGACGGTGACACCGGGATAATGCTGAATGAGCAGCGCCTCATCTCCCTTTGAAGTGACAGCAATCTCTTTCCCTTTTAAGTTCGATCTATTGTTTGCACCAGCCCTGGTAACAAGCACTGGCCCCGTTTCTAAGATCAGATCAGAAAAGCTGTAACTACGGAGATTAAATGTATAAGGGTAAAGAGATGAAAGCATTCCATCATACTCCTCATCATCTAATCCCTGCTTTAAATTGTCCCAGTTCTTATTGATCTTCTCAAAGCGCATATTCTCCACTTTTCCTATCTCTTCGAGGAGTTCATTTGTAAACGCCACTACATTGGGATCTTTTCCCGCAAGCCTTAGAGGAAACCAACTGGGATCTACTCCTATCTGATAAGTCTTCTTTCCTCCAGAACACCCACAAGCAAATAAGATCAAAAAACAAAGGATAATAAGCGAACGCATACTGTTTTTTCTAGGCATCATCATACATCATTACCTCACTAAAAACGTCAGCATACAACAAGTATGAGTTCATGCATACTTTTAGCTGACACCATCACAGTTTGGATGAGGAAAGGAATGTAGTTTATTCATTCCCAGTTGATTAAAAAAAGCGCAGGCATGTTGAGTAAACATGGCGAGCATTTTTTAATCAACTGGGGATTAATAGGATATATTAATTTTCCAACCTAACTGCGATGGTGTCAGTTTTAGAGTGATTTAAAAACCATATCGGATCTTAACCTCCCCACCCCAACTAATCAGCCGATTTCTTTCAGCTGAAGGTATAATACGCTCTATAAGGTCAGTTGGGAGATTTGCTAAAGCTCCATCAACCCACTGTTCGAATGAGGCTAGAAAAACAATGTCTAGGTTCTTTAGACCAATATTTTTGAAAGCCAGCGGAACCTCCACTCGAAAGTTGTTTAATTGGGTGTTTAGCTTACTTCGGAACTTATCATGTGTTCTGCGAGTCACCGTTGGAAAAGCTTGAGCAAGCCATGCGGCGTTGACTCCAATAGAGAGAGATTCAATAGGAGATACACTTAATGCTAATCCTAGCGGGAAGTAAAAAGAGTTGTACCAGAGATCTTCAGTAGTTGCGCGAAACATAGAGACAATCTGATATCTCATTTGCCTGTAACCAAAACCCACGTATGGAGTGAGTTGAAAGCTCCCAGCTTTCCAGCGATAACCGAGATTTTCCTCTAGAAAAATGCCTCTAAGGATCGAAGACTCGAAGTCACTTTCCAGACTCCCTTCACTTTTTAAGCTTCCGTAAGTCCACCGAAATCGCGCTCCAGCATGAAAAAAATTCGGGCGCAAATATTGATACGAGAGGGTAAAACCGCCCATATCTCCATTTTGATAAATGGTCGCAACCTCTACTTTTCTTTCTACGTAAATTCGATGATAGACTCCTGATACTGCCACATAATGGTGTGTAGAGACGTCATCATGACTTGGCATCTTGGGATCGATTACACCTTTCTCTGAAACGAGCTCAACATGATGACCATGAGAATAGTCCAATACCTCTTTTGCAAAAAGTGCACTACACAAAGAAAAAACTGCTGCGAAAAGCAATGACTTCATCGATGCTCGTCAAATTAGAATTATTTAACTTACACACTGAAGAATTGTAGAATTTATTTCAAATCAAAGAGCGACTTTCGAAAGCAGTCCCAAACATGGTGAGCATTTTTTAATCAACTGGGGATTAATAGGATATATTAATTTTCCAACCTAACTGCGATAGTGTCAGCAATTGAGCTAAGCGCGGGTTTTTAATACCTTAAGGCCATTAAAAATCACGACCAGTGAAGTGCCAATATCTGCAGCAATTGCCATCCAAAGAGTCGCCAAGCCTCCTATAGCTAGCCCAAACACCACTATCTTAATTCCAATTGCAAAAAAGGTGTTTTCTTTGATCGTACGCACGACACGTTTCGAATGGCGAACGAGCCAAGGAATTTTTGAAAGATCATCCGTCATCAGCGCAATATCTGCGGTTTCAATCGCTACATCTGTTCCCATGACTCCCATTGCAATCCCAAGGCTTGCGGTTGCCATTGCTGGAGCATCATTGATCCCATCACCTATCATCCCAACATGACTCCACTTATCTTTAAGCGCAGCCACAACCTTTACTTTATCCTCTGGTAAGAGTTCTGCCCTAAATGTATCGATTCCCGCATGAGTCGCAATCGCTTCTGCAGCAGGCACATGATCACCAGTTAACATCATAAGCTCTTCAATTCCCACCCGCTTCACTTCTTTGAGAGTCCTTTTAATCCCGTTTCTCGGAGTGTCACTGACACTAATCAACCCACAAACATGGCGATCACTCCCTATCGCTAAGATGGAGTGACCAGCATCCTCAAGCCCAAGCGCTATCTCATGAATCTCTGCTGTCTCCTGCCCCATTTCATTCATAAACCGGTGGCTTCCGACCCAGTAGCGCTCACCATCAACATACCCTTCTGCCCCTTTCCCTTTTGTCACCTGGTAGCGTTCCGCATGTCGAATACGAATTTTCCTCTCTTTCGCAGCCATTATGATAGCGTGAGCGATTGGGTGTTCACTTGCAGCTTCAAGAGCAGCCGCTTTTTCGAGCAGCTGCTCCTCAGTGTGTCCATTTAATGGAATTACACGCTCTACTTTAGGCTTGCCATAAGTCAATGTTCCCGTTTTATCAAAGGCCAAGGCCTTAAGCTGACTTGCAGCTTCAAGGAAATTCCCCCCTTTTATGAGCACACCTTGCCTCGCAGCTGCTGCAAGGCCCGATACGACAGTCACCGGTGTTGAGATCACAAGAGCACATGGGCAGGCTATCACGAGAATAACTAGCGCCCTGTAAATCCAACTTTCCCATGCCCCCCCCATCAAAAGAGGGGGAGCACAAGCGATGAGGAAAGCTAGAATCATCATAATCGGCGTGTAGACTCTTGCAAACTTCTCAACCCACTGCTCACTTCGCGAGCGCTTCGCTTGAGCTTCTTCGACAAGCTCTATCATTCTCGCCAGGGTCGTTTCTTGCACTTCTTTTGTCACGCGACAAACAAGCGCTCCCTCATGGTTGATCGTCCCAGCAAAGAGCTCAGCACCTTGCTCTTTAACTACCAAGCGCGATTCTCCAGTAATTGGCGCTTGGTCAACAGACGAAATACCCTTTTCTACAATTGCATCAAGGGGAATTTTCTCCCCCGGCTTTACGAGAATTAAGGCGCCCGCCTTTACCTCATTAACCCCTAATTCCTTTAACCCGCTTTCAGTCACAACTCGCGCTTTGCTCGGTTTTAAGTCCATGAGTGCCGTGATGGCTAAGCGCGCCTTCTCTACGCTCCAACTCTCTAACAAAAGCGCAATTGCAAAAAGAAACGAGACCGACGCGCCTTCAAACCACTGGCCAATAGCGATCGCTCCGCTAATCGCCATGACCATTAGTAAATTCATATCAGGCATAAGCCGTTTCAAAGCATAGAACGCCTTTGGAAAAACGAAGTACGCTCCGAATGCTATAGCAAAAAAATAGAGTCTTTCCGCAACAGCAGGGCTGAGCAAATGGTGACAAGCTACTCCTGCAAGCAAAAAGATTCCACTACAAAGCACCATCAATAAACGCCCATACTTCCCCCATACCGATGCTTTTTGCTTTCTCTCTCTTTCGCTCCAGGGATAGGCTTCCATCTGAATCCCCTTCACCCATTCAATGACAGTGCTCTGCCCGATATTCTCAAACACGTAGACCATCATTTTCCCCTGCAAAAGATCAAATTCCAGGTGACTCACTCCAGGACGCTCTTCAATGGCATCCTTAAGTAAGCGACTTTCAACGGCACAGTCGAGCCCTACAACACCAAAAGTCATTTTCTTCACATTTTTATCCAGAGCCATGGTACCCTTTACTATAGGGGACTGTTGGCAAAATCCCTTTATTGTCGTTATTTCACAATTTGACCCATTAATCTATGAAAAATTTTTTCATTAAATCTGCCTTAAGGCTTCACGACTGCTTGTACCCTCGAAAGCATCAACGGGGGGAAAAGGCCCACATATTGGTTGTATCGACAACTGGAGTTGGGGACACACTTTGGGGCACCCCAGCGATTCGAGCTCTAAGGCAAAAGCATCCGGATGGGCATATCGCTATCCTAACTAGCTCGGTAGGGGCAGCTCTCCTTAAAGAAAACCCTCACCTCGACGCAATTTACGACTTCTCTCATAAGAAAGCTCCACTGATTGCAGAACTACGTAAAAAAAAGTTTGATACCGCCTACATTTTTCACACCTCGCAAAGACTAGCTTTACCAATAGCTTACCTTGCAAGACCTCAAACCCTAGCTGGAACTTTGGGGATCAATAAAGAGCTAGACTCCTATTTAAGCCGCCCCTTATCGAAAGCACCTATTCACGAGATCAAAAGGCGACTCCTTATTGCAGGCGTAGAAGATGCACCTCCTACAATGGAACTATTTTTATCTGATCGGGAACGAGAAGAAGCCAAAACATTTGTAAAGGAGCAAGGCTTAAGCTCAGAAAAATTGCTGATTGGCTTTCACCCTGGAGCAAATAACCCATTCAAACAGTGGAACCCCGAGCACTTTATCTCTCTTGGAAAAATGCTTGTTAAAGAGTGCGCAGCAAAAATTGTCATCACGGGAGATCAACGGGAAGCTCACTTGGCAAAGAGTATTGCCAAAGCGATTCCAGGTGCTCTTTCTCTTGCAGGCAAGTTTTCTCTGAGAGCAACAGCGGCTTTCATTGAACAGTTTCATCACTTCATTACAAATGATACGGGGCCCATGCACATGGCTTTTGCTCTAGAAACTCCAACAACCGCACTGTTTTGTCCAACAGACCCGAAAATCTGTGGTCCATTCGAAACTAAAGGATATGCAAAAGCCATCCATTATCAACGCACATGCACGCCTTGTCTGACAAAAGGGTGCTATTCACCATTCTGCATGGAGCAAATCAGCCCTAAAGAGGTATTCGATAGTGTCAAACAGCAACTCACATAACATTTTTATCCTTATTCTCAACTGGAATGGAAAAGCAGACACAATCGAATGTCTGAAAAGCTTAAAACATGTCGAAAGTCCCCATCACACTGTAGTCATCGACAATGATTCGACTGATGACTCTGTTGAAGCCTTTAAGCAGTTTGACCCAAGCCTTACGATCCTCGAAACAGGAAAAAACCTCGGATATGCTGGTGGAAATAACATCGGGATTGAATATGCGCTCAGAGAGGGAGCCACTCACATTTTAATCCTAAATAATGACACAGCGGTCTCCCCCAAACTACTCGAGGGCTTTCTCAAAAGAGATTATCCAATTCAAGGAGCAAGCGCCTATTTATATAGCGATCCGAATGTATTTGATCATTTAGGGGGCATGTGGAATGAGAGAAAAGGGCGTTTTGATCTCGTTGCACATAGAGAAAAAAAAAGTGAAAAGTGGAACAAGCCGATAGAACTCGACTATGCTTGTGGCTGCGCTCTTTTTATCAAAGTGGAAGTCTTCGAAAAAGTTGGGCTTCTCGATCCCCGTTACTTCCTTTTTTGGGAAGAGAGCGATTGGTGTTTGCGAGCAAAAGCAATGGGCTACCCGACCTTCTCCTGTCCTGAAGCAGAGCTTCTTCATAAAGTATCGGCTTCATTTACTGGAGGAAAACCTCATGCAACCTACTTTTGGTGGAGAAGCCGTATGCTATGGATTGAAAAGTGCTGCTCCACAAAACAACGTTTTTCCCTTTACTTCCGCATCATTTTCCCTGAGCTGTGTCATCAGCTCAAGCTCTTTCTTCTCAAGTCCCTCCAACTGGGTGCTTTAAAACTCGTTGGAAAAAAAGAAAAAGTCGAAGAGAAGGCGCAGCGTCTTGCCTGTTATCGCGCGACACTTTTAGGAGCGCGTGATTATTTTCTTAGAAGATTCAATAATGGCCCCACCTTTTAACTCACAATAAACAGCAACAGAAATTCAATGTTAGTTTTAAGTTGGAGCAAAGTCGACAAAGTGCTATAACGACAAAAAAATTGATGACCTAAGAGTATCTAGCGCATGAAAAAAGCCACGCCATTTCTTCTACTAGCTTTAGCCCTTCTATTTTCAGGATGTTCGAAGAATAAAGACATTGTCAGTCATGTTGGGGAAAAAGAAGCCAATGTCATCCTAGTCCTACTCGAAAGCAAAGGAATTCCTGCATCAAAATCACTTGTTTCTGCCGGAGCAATGGGTGGAGCTGACTCTACACCAAAATATGCAATTATGGTTCCTGAAAAATATGCCATCGATGCGATCGCTTATTTGAATCAAAATGGCTTCCCACGTGAAAAAGGGACAAACCTTCTTGGTCTTTTTGCCAAGCAAGGACTCATGACATCCGACAAAGAAGAAACAATTCGTTATCAAGCAGGCCTTGCTCAACAGCTCACAAACACAATTTTGATGATTGATGGAGTCATTGATGCAAGTGTCCAACTCTCTTTTCCATCTGATGATGCCATTGGAGAAAACCAACCACAAAAAATTACTGCTGCGGTTTATGTCAAACATCAAGGTGTTATCGACGATCCCAATATCCACTTAGAAAACAAAATTAAGAGACTGATCTCTGGTAGCGTGACAGGACTCGATATCAATGATGTCACCGTTGTCTCAGACCGATCACGCTTTACAGATATCACACTTGGGTCTACTGGGGAAATGCTCGGAGGACGCCCTGGCGAGTATGTCAGTATTTGGTCTATTGTAATGAGTAAGGAGTCAGCTGCACGCTTTAGAATCCTTTTCTTTGTGATTACAGCACTCGCTCTTGTTTGCGCGATTGTCCTTGGATGGCTCATTTGGAAGTTCTATCCAACACTGAAGAAGAAAGGAGCTTTAAAAGAGCTGTTTAGTCCGATCCCATGGATCACATCGAAGAAAAATACAACCTCTTCATCTGACGAAGGCCCTTCTACTTAATCTAATTTGTTCCCCATAAATTAGAATAAAAAAAATTCAGCCATTGCAGTTGAATGTTGATTTAGGGCAAAAAGGAAAAAACAAATTATTAACGAGTTGAACATGAACACAGCTGCATGGATTGCATTTCAAAGTTTACTCAGTCGCTGTGAACCTTCGAAAAAAGAGGAGCTCAACCGGTTCCTTTCTGATAGCGCATCTGCACAACTCTCAAAAACCACTACCCCAGAAAACAATCCCCTCCAAGTCAGCTTCGATCTTACAGAGATGCTTAGAGAAATCCATTACTCATGGTTTATCCCTTTTCTCGAACCATTTGTCGATTCAGATAAGGAGATGATCCTTACATCTTTTTCTGATGTGCAAAAAGACAAACTGCAAAAACACTTTCGCCTCCCTCAACCCGAATGTGAGCCCCCACCGTTCGCTCAAAATTTTGTGAAAGAGATAGTTTTTAAATGGCTGACTTCTGATCAAAAAGATTTTATTCCCGCTCCGATCCTACCTGCGCACCCACTCAACATCCTACTCAAGCTAAACAAGAGGCAGCTGCAAACACTAGTTGATTACCTTGGCTTGCACGATCTCGCGGTAGACATCAAGCAAGTGATCAAAACAGAGCAGCTCAAAAAAATTCAAAACATGCTTCCAGCACGTCAATGTGAATACATTAAAAAACTCCTAAAAACGAGTGAGCCCATTACTTTTGCAAGACTCAATCTCGATCAATGGGACGGAAAAGAAGAAACCCTTAAAAAAATTCTCCATCATAGAGGATTTAACCGTCTAGGAAAAGGGCTCTCTAATGCTCATCCAGCACTCCTTTGGCACCTCTCCCGTAAACTTGACACAGGAAGAGCAAAAATCTTTCAGCGGTTCCTCACAGATATTGGCAATGACATATTGCAAGAGAAACTCATTCAACAAATCTCAGAACTCTCAAAATACATAGAGCAAAAATATGGGTAAGTATTTTTCATTAGTTTATTCCGGAGACATTCACCGCGGTGAAGGCGATAAAATTATTCCTGCGGAAGAATTCAGCACATTGATGCAGGCTTCAGATGTCTTAGAAGCAGCAAAAAAAGATGTGAAAGCCTATTTAGAAGGCAACAAAGAAGAATGTCTAAAGTTTAAGAATGCTGCAAAGGAAGATGGGTTTAAGGAAGGCCTTACAGAGTTTAATAAACATATTCTTCATTACGAGCAAAAGTTGAAAAACCTTGATCATGAGCTCCAAAAGCTAGTTCTTCCCCTAGCCCTTAAAGCGGCAAAAAAAATTGTGGGAGAGGAGCTCAAAACAAACCCAGACACTTTAATTGACATTGTGAGGCAAAGCTTAAAACCCGTCATGCACCACCACCGCATAAAAATCTATGTGAGTAAGCAAGACCTTAGACTCTTCGAAGAAAACAAAGATAAAATACGATCAATCCTTGAGCATGTTCAAACATTTGCCATTGAAGGACGGGATGATGTCGGCCCTGGGGGTTGTATTATAGAAACAGAAGCTGGTATCATTAATGCTAGTTTAGAAAATCAATGGCATGCTTTGGAAAGAGCTTTCAATGCATTCATGAAGCAATAACTCAATGATGTATAAAACACTGAAATATTCCCGCGCTCTTTTCATTCTAGTCGTATCCTTTTTTACCCTTATTGGGACGCCAGCTGCAGCTCAAGAGGAAGGTGTAGGAGAGGCGCTCGCACAGATCGCTCAAGTTGAGCAAAAAGTCCAGAAAGCAAACACAAATCCTGGAACAATCGACACCGATGAAAAAAGACCGAATGTTGTCACGATGCTCACCGTGCTCGCTCTTGTGGCCTTGCTCCCCTTTGCGATCATGTTACTGACCTCATTTGTAAAAATTGTAATCGTCCTTTCACTTTTAAGAAACGCCCTTGGTGTCCAACAAGCCCCGCCGAACCAAGCTCTGAATGGAGTCGCCCTATTAATGACAATCTATGTGATGTTTCCCACATGTCTTGCGATGTACAATGAAGCGAGCACCTATATTCAGAAAGAAGCCCCGAAAGAGCTATTTTCAGCAAACTCTGCGCAATATATCGTCAACGTTGCGGAGAAAACCAAACAGCCACTCAAAAACTTTTTGCTGAAAAACATGTCTGTTTCTCACCAGAGAAGCTTCTACCAACTCGCCTATAAAAGCGCTCCTGAGCCATACAAGGAACAACTTAAAATGGATGACTTTCTCGTCGTTGTTCCCGCCTACATTACCTCGCAAATCAAAGGGGCTTTCGAAATTGGCGTCTTGATCTACTTGCCCTTTTTTGTCATCGACCTAGTGACATCAAACATCCTCTTGGCAATGGGAATGATGATGCTCTCTCCCCTAACGATTGCTTTACCGCTAAAGCTACTTCTAATTGTGATGACAGATGGCTGGACTCTGATTATTCAAGGTCTTGTACAAACCTATAAAACGTAAAAGAGGATCATGTATCAATCTGAAGTCTTTCAGCTTTCCTACCAAGCCTTGCTTCTCATTTTGATTTTGTCAGGCCCCCCAATCTTGATCAGTATGGCCTTTGGTCTCTTTGTAGCAATCTTCCAAGCAGCTACGCAAATCCAAGAGCAAACCCTATCATTCACTGTCAAGCTTGTTGCTGTCATCATGACGATTATGTTTATGGGTGGGTTTTTAAGTGGACAGATCATGCAGTTTGCAAATACCATTTTCCAAAACTTCCCGAAGTGGAACTCCTAAGCAATGTCCTACGCCGACTACCTATTTAACCTTCCGAACATCTCTTGGATGGGCCTTGCTGTCCTCTTTTTTTTGATTTTACTAAGGCTTGCGCCTGTTGTCGTGCTCGCTCCCTTTTTAGGAGCAAAAGTAGCTCCTATTCCGGTCCGGATGGGACTCGTACTATCTCTTTCTGCAGTCTTTATGCCAATACTTGCGCCACACATCACTACACCTCTGGGATTTTCAAATGCTTTTATTGGTTATGCGATCAAAGAACTCATTGTAGGGCTCATTTTAGGCTTCTTTGTATCGATTCCCTTCTTTATGGTTCAAACAAGTGGTATTCTCATCGACTACCTGCGCGGCGCTTCGATCATGCAATCACAAGATCCCGCGATGCAAAACCAGGCCTCGCCAATTGGAATCATGTATAACTATATTCTCATTGTGATCTTCTTTCAGATGAGTGGCCCCTTCCTCTTTTTTGATGCCGTGGTCAAGTCGTATGAAGTCGTCCCTCCCGATAGCTATCTCAACCCCTTGTTTTTCAGTCCGAAAAACCCCTTTTGGAAACAAGCAAGTGACTTAATCAACCAAATCTTGACGATTGGGATTCAACTTGCAGCACCGGCACTTCTCGCCATTCTCATGGCAGAAATCTTCTTGGGGATCGCAAACCGACTTGCCCCCCAAGTTCAAATCGCATTCCTAGGCATGTCACTCAAGTCCTTCCTCGGCCTTATGCTTCTTTGGGCCGCATGGTTCTTTATTCTAAAACAATTCTCCGCACAAACTATGAACTGGATGGATCTCATCAATAAGATCGTTCACTACATGTCCTTTATGACGTAATTGACATAAACAAAAACCTACCCTAAAAGGGATTTAACACTTGTAAACCCTTTAGAGGAAATTCCATGAAACACTTTCTAACTTTAGCTGTTGGCGCACTACTTAGCCTGAGCTCAGCAATTTCAGCAGATATCAACCAAAAAACGACAAACAGCGTGCAAAATTACAATATCACCCCAGAAGCTAGTCCTCAGGTTACTCATGGCATTGATGCTTTTATTACAGCAGACTTCATCTACTGGACTTCAAGAATGGATGGAGTTGCCTATGCGGCAGGAAACCGCTCTGACGGCACTCACAGCGTTTCAAAGGGACAAGTTTACCATCCAGATTGGGACTGGGATCCAGGGTTCAAAGTTGGTCTAGGTTTAAACCTTCCTTATGATGGATGGGACCTCTATGTCAACTATACTTCGTTAAACAGCAACTCCTCAGATTCAGTGGATAAAATCAACCTCATGCCAACATGGAACATTTCTGATACGCTTAATAGTGCTATAGCAAAAGATTACCTTCAGTCTGCATCTGTTAACTGGCAAAGCCGATTCAATGTTATTGATGTGGAATTGGGAAGGAACTTCTACATTAGCAAAGCACTTGCACTTCGTCCATTCATCGGCTTTAAAGGAACATGGCAAGAGCAAGACTACCGTCTTCGCTACAATGCGCTTGTAGAACCAAAAGAAGGCACCCGAGAATTGACTATTCTAAAAATGAAAAATGACCAAGATTCATGGGGAGTTGGCCTTAGAACAGGCTTAAACACATCCTGGAACTTTGTAAAACACTTTAGCTTTTATGGCGACCTAGCATTATCAGGAGTCTGGATGGGTTATGATGTGGAAAGGCGTGACTCAAGACGTCCTGCTAGCTCTAATACCGCAACAACACAAGTCTATATCGAAGATAACCATCATTCGATTGAAGGCGTGTTAGAGTTTGGCATTGGCCTACGGGGACAGTGGTACTTCTTCGAAGAGCGCTATTCTTTTCTTTTACAAGCAGGTTGGGAGGAGCAAATTTGGATTAACCACAACCGCCTCGTACGATTGTTTGTAAACGAATCAGCAAATGGTGACTTTGTTCTACAAGGCCTCACCCTAAAGGCGCGTTTTGACTTCTAAAACAGAGGTTTAGACCTACTTTTCAAATGGAAAAGTTTTAGAAAAATTGAAGGCGTCCTCTATAGGGACGCCGTTTCTTATGCAAAAAAATAAAAAAAAATGTTGCAGAAACTAAGAGAGATGACATATAAGGAATCAGAAACAAAAAAAAGCGGAAGACAGAAACCGTGAGAAACCCACAAAAAACCGTGGTAAAACCACCAGAGAGAAAAAGGTGGTCAAAAAATTCTTGCACAATTGTCTTCAAATCGGTTACAAGAAAGAAGTAAGATAAAAGCTAAACATTTTTTATTTCTATAACAGGGAGAAACGTTAAGAATGGAAATGAAACTGAAAAAACTCTGGCCTCTAGTTGGGGCATTCTGCTTTGCAGCTGTGAGTACCGTTTCAGCGGATAGTCACTATGGAAGCAACTCTTCCAGCAATGGCACACAACAAGCAAATGGTTATCAGCGCGGAACATACCGCGAGATTACTCCAAATGCAGGACCACGCGTTGCACATGGCGCTGATGTCTTCATCACTGCAGACTTCATCTACTGGAAGTCAGTACAAGAAGGAACTGGGTATGCTGCTACAGGTGTAGCATCGGAACCCGCTCCTGGTGGTCTTGCTTCAGGAAAAATTAAATCTGTTGGAGATGACTTTGCTCCAGGATTTAAAGTAGGCCTTGGCCTTAACTTAAACCATGATGGCTGGGATATACTTGCTCAATACACATGGCTACGCCCAAGTAACTCCAATTCTATTGCAATGGATTCTGAAAATGGCCTTGGAGCTGAGCAGTTCTATGCAGGTTTAGAGGGCAACATTAATAAATCAACTTCTAGTTGGGATCTAAATTTCAATGTGATCGACTTAGAAGTTGGTCGCAATTTCTATCTAAGCCAATACCTTACAATGCGTCCATTCATGGGTCTTAAAGGAACATGGCAAGAGCAAGAATGGAAAACTAAAGCAACTACTTCAGGTGAATTTACACCTCAAGGTCATAAAGATCCTAAATATTTTGGTCCAGTTCTTACAGACAAAACTATGAAAAACTGGGCACTTGGTGTGCGCGGTGGTTTCAATCTTGGCTGGTACTTCACAAAGTGCTGGAGTTTCTACAGCAACCTAGCCTTTTCTAGTTTGATGACTGATTACTACGAAGTCAAAACTAAAGAAGTCGTTGTTGACGGTGAAAATAAGTTAGACCTATCAAACATTAACAATGACTCACACTTTGCTGTGAAGTACGTTGGAGAAGTTGAACTTGGACTTCGCTGGGAAACTTGGTTCTACGATGATAGCTATCACTTCTCAGTTCAAGCTGGATGGGAACATCAAGCTTGGATCAACTGGGGTGAGTTCGCTAACGGGATCAATAGCTCTACACAAGACATGAGCTTCCATGGTCTTAACTTGAAATTCCGATTCGATTTCTAATCGAACCAGTGAGTTTCTTAAGAAAAAGGCGCTCCGAAAGGGCGCCTTTTTTTTTACTTCAGTTGGAAATGTTTTCTTGTTTTCCTTGTAAAAAAAAAGTTAAATGCATATGTTTTGAATCCGAACTCAAATTCAAACCCAGTTGAAGCAAAATGAAGACTCAATTTTTACTTACAACAGCTACACTCTTTGCATGCCTAACAGGGCATACACAAGACCTAATGCCTGATCAGAATAGGAGTGCCCAATCTCAAGATGCAGTTGCTCCCAATTCGACGAATGTACAAAACGGCATGGACATGTTTTTCACTGCAGACTTTATCTGGTGGAAATTCACCCAGGAAGGATTGACCTATGCATTAACAGGCATCCGAGCGAATAAAAATACAACTGTTAGCACCCAAGGAAGTGAGCATACACCTAACTTCAGCTGGGAACCTGGCTTTAAGGTAGGTCTAGGCTTTAAGCTTCCACACGACCACTGGGATATCTATTTCCAATACTCATGGATCCAAAGCCTCGATAACAAAAGTATAGCAGAGAGAGCTGATGCAAATATTCAAGAAGGATATAGCTTAGGCGCCTTAAACTTTGACTCAGCAACTATAGAACAAATTACCAAGGCAACTTCAAAATGGGATGCTCACTTTAATGTTCTCAATTTTGAACTAGGAAGAACCTTTACTGTCAGCGATTCATTTTTGCTTCGCCCTTTTGGTGGCCTTAAAGCAACTTGGCAAGATCAAAAATGGGATAATACATATATTGGAAAAGTGCATATTGATGGTGGTCCAAGTGCAGGAACAGTGACATCCAACCATGACCATGACACTTGGGGGATGGGAATCCGTACAGGTCTAAATGGACAATGGCTATTCAATCGTCACTTTGGCCTATTTGCAAATACTGCCTTGTCTGCGATGTGGACAGATTACGATGTCGATCGTAAAGATGTATTTGAGAATAGCACTGCAACTGTAAAAGCTATCCATATCAAAAGAGATGATTATAGTGTGCGCGGTGTTGTTGAACTATTACTTGGCATGAAAGCTCAATGGTGGCCATCTAATGGCAGATATCGCATTGCACTCCACCTTGCTTATGAGCAACAGGTATGGGTCAACTATGGATCCTATATCTTCTTTAGCGATACAAATAATGATCTCTCAATGCATGGCTTAAATGCCTCAATGAGGATTGACTTCTAAGCTTAAAGTCCCAGGAAACTGGGGCTTTTTTTTAGGGCCTGAAAAGTCCATTCCCTCATCTTTCGCACATTTCTTCCGAAAAACAAAACATTTCCAAATCTCCAATACTTTTGCATATGTAGATTTTCAAATATTCCATTTTTCGAAAAAACTGCTACAAAATTTGTAGAAAGCAACCTATTCAGACAGGCCCTTTTAGGATTTCTAGAGCTTCTAGAAGCCCTTTCACAAATAGATCGACATCTTGAAACGTATTGTAAAGTCCGAACGAGACGCGGCAAACTGAGTCATACCCAAACCGCCGAATGAGTGGTTGTGCACAGAGATGACCTGTACGGATTGAAATCCCTTTGACGCCGAGAAGAGTGCCAATATCAAGTGGATGGACACCATCAACTCTAAAAGAGATAATGGGTGCACTCTTTTGCATGGGGCCAAAAAATTGAATCCCTGGCACAGAGTCTAACGTCTTCATAGCATGAGAAAAAAGAGAATGCTCGAGTTTATTGAGTAAAGAGTGGTCAATAGAGTTAAGATAGTCTAGCGCAGACCCCAGGCCAATCACACCAGCAATATTTGGAGTCCCCGCTTCAAACTTTAAGGGAGCAGACTGAAACGTCGTTTCTTCAAAAGTAACCTTCTCAACCATATCTCCACCACTTTGGTATGGAGGCATGTTCTCTAAATGTTCTTTTTTCCCATAGAGAACGCCTATTCCTGTAGGCCCATAAATCTTATGACCTGAAAAGAGGTAGAAGTCGACATCCAGGGCATTCACATCAACCTGAAGATGTGACACTGCTTGCGCCCCATCAACAACAACTATTGCACCAACTTCGTGAGCATACTCCGTGACTTTGTCTACAGGATTAATCACACCTGTTACATTCGAAACATGTGTGACACTCACTATCTTTGTTTTCTTTGATAAAAGGGTGTGGTACTGATCTAGGGCTAACTCTCCTTGATCATTAACAGGAATCACTTTTAAGCGAGCTCCGGTCACCCTGCAAATTTCTTGCCAAGGGATGATATTGGCGTGGTGTTCCATTTCAGAGATGATGATGTCATCTCCTTTTTCCAAAGCCCGCCCAAGTGTTGATGCAAGCAGATTCATCCCCTCTGTTGTCCCTTTAGTGAAGATGACTTCATTCTCATCTTGTGCGCCAATCATCTGACACACTTTCTCTCTAACAGCAGAGTATTTTTCTGTCGCTTCTATAGAGAGGGGGTAGACGGCGCGATGGACAGTGCCACACTCTTCGCTATAATACTGAGAAATCGCATCGATCACTGCCTGAGGTTTTTGCGCTGTTGCCGCACTATCTAAGTAGACAAGTTTGTCATGCTGAAAAATAGGGAAATCTTTTCTCCAAGGGTTATCCATGGGTAAAAGCCTCCACTCGCTCATCTATTTTCGACTTGAGTGAATGGAGAGTGACGTTTTGAGAGAGTTCTAGGCAAAAACCTTTAACCAGAAGTTTTGAAGCCGCTTCCCTAGAGACTCCTCTCGCTCTAAAGTAGAAGAGCTCCTCTTCATTTAACAGCGCACATGTCGCACCATGAGAGGCTTTGACATCGTCAGCTAAAACTTCTAAGTTTGGCTGACTCATCCCTTTTGCTTGTTCACCTAAGAGAAGGTGGTTGCAGAGTTGGTAAGCATCTGTTTGCTGTGCAATCTGCGCGACATGAATTTTACCTGCAAAGCTTGATTCTCCAGAATCTGCAACTGCAGACTTATAATGCTGATATGATCTTGCATTTGGAGCTTCATGGCGCACTTCTATCTGAGAGTTAACCTTTCCCCTTGGTTCCACCAAGAAAAGGCCTTTAAGCGTCGCTGAAGCGTTTTCCTCAGTGAGTCTAACCAAAATATCATGACGCGTCGAAGCCGCTCCTCCACCAAACGAGAAAAGGGAAAACGAGCTATCCCGTTTTAGCGTGGCTCTAGTCGCTTGGAAACTTAAGCCCTGGACCACATCGCTTCCATCATCATAGTGTGAATGAGATGCGCCCTGTTCAAGAGATACATGGAAAACGCTGTTGTTCCAAAAGCGCATTGTTCCAGGAGCAAATGTCGTCAATGTTGTGAGCGATGCTTCCTTCCCTACAAAAAGGTCAATGCGTGGAGTTGAAACCACGTTTTGGCCTAGCTGAACAAAGTGAAACTCTAAAGGAGCACTCAATGCAACCTTTGGAGGCAAGTAAAGAAATAAGCCCTCTTGGTAGAGCGCATAGTTGAGAAGAACAAAAGGATCTGTGTCGCTGAGAATTTCCGTTTCAAACCGTCGATTTAAGAGCGCTCCATAGGACTTCATCGCATCTTTTAAGGGCAGGGCGATGATCTCCTTGGGAAGCGTTGAAAGCTCTGGAGAGAAAACTCCATCGATAAAAACAGCTGCAGATCGATCGACTGTTGTTTGCCCTCTTTTTCCAGGAAGCTGCCACTTCTCATTGAATACTTTGCTTAGGGGCGCGTAGCGGTAGGCTTCCCACTTTTTTGTCGGAAGTCCCAATCCTTTAAACCTCTCAAAGGCTTGATCTTTTTGAGGAGCAGATGTCTCTATTTGTTCATAGAGCTCTTGAATGGATGCAAGTGTTGTCATAGCGCCTCTGAATCATAACCTTCTTCTTCAAGTTGACGCGCGAGCTCCTTGCCCCCTGAGCGTGTAATTCGACCCTCTTGCATGACGTGCACAAAGTGGGGAGAGACATACTCTAATAGCCTTTCATAATGTGTCACAAGAATCAGCCCTTTTTCTGAAGTAATCTGTCGATTAATCCCTTCTGCAACAACTTTCATCGCATCGATATCGAGCCCTGAATCGGTTTCATCTAAAATCGCAAGCTTGGGGTTGATCACCGCCATTTGTAAAATCTCATTGCGCTTTTTCTCCCCACCAGAAAAGCCTCCATTGATATCGCGATCCATGAAAATATGAGGTATTTTGATCTCATCCATTTTCTCTATTAGAAGTGTGCGAAACTCCTCTTCTTTTCTAGGCTCAAGACCCGCAGCTTTTCTATGGCTTGTATCGACAGCGTGTAAAAACTGAAAATTAGAGACCCCAGCAATTTCAATCGGATACTGAAACCCTAAAAAGAGGCCTTGATGGGAGCGCTCTTCAACTTCCACCTCTAGTAAGTTTATCCCCTCAAAGAGGATTTCTCCCTTGTCGACTGTATAGTCGGGATGCCCCGCTAAAACTTTTGCAAGGGTCGATTTTCCTGCGCCATTGGGCCCCATGATGGCATGGATCTCACCAGGCTTCACTGTTAAATTAAGCCCCTGTATCACGGGCTTGTCCTCCACAGAAACATGGAGATCTCGGATCGTTAACATACTTCACTAGTCCTTGTACTATCGCTGATTATCCAACAGAACCTTCCAGCTTCAGCGTTAAGAGCTTTTGGGCTTCAACTGCAAACTCGAGAGGGAGCTCCTTGATGACCTCCTTACAAAAACCATTCACAATCATGTGGATGGCATCTTCTTCAGATATTCCTCGAGATTTGAGATAAAAGAGTTGTTCTTCATTCATTTTCGAAGTTGACGCTTCGTGCTCGACTTCGGATTGGTTGTTGTGAACTTCAATGTAGGGGAATGTATTAGCAGAGCAGCGATTTTGTACGAGCATCGAGTCACATTGGGTAAAGTTTCTCGCCCCTTTTGCCCGGGAACCGATATGCACGAGGCCCCGATAGGTATTGTGAGACTCATCTGCTGATATTCCCTTTGAGACAATGGTCGACCGAGTATTTTTCCCTAGGTGGATCATCTTTGTCCCCGTGTCCGCCTGCATCTTTCCATTGGTGAGTGCCACAGAGTAAAACTCCCCTACAGAGTCATCTCCCTGCAAAATGCAACTGGGATACTTCCACGTAATTGCAGCTCCTGCTTCGACCTGCGTCCAAGAGATTTTCGAGCGACGCCCCGCACACTTCCCACGCTTAGTCACAAAGTTGTAAATCCCCCCTTTCCCTGTCTTCTTATCCCCTGCATACCAGTTCTGCACAGTCGAATACTTGATCTCAGCCCCTTCATGAGCAACGAGCTCGACAACGGCAGCATGCAATGTATTGGAATCATAGGCAGGAGCCGTGCACCCTTCTAAATAACTGACATGAGATCCAGGCTCGGCAATAATGAGTGTCCGCTCAAATTGCCCAGTATTTTGCTCATTGATACGGAAGTAAGTTGAGAGTTCCATCGGGCAGTGAACACCTTTGGGAACATAGACAAATGATCCATCAGAAAATACTGCAGAGTTCAGAGCCGCATAAAAATTATCGCTTGCCGGGACAATCGTCCCTAAATACTTTTCTAAAAAATCGGGATATTTTTGTGCTGCCTCAGACATGGAGCATAAAACCACCCCCGCATCTTCAAGAGCCTGGCGAAATGTCGTTCCTAAAGAGACAGAATCAAACACGACATCGACAGCAACGCCAGTGAGCTGCTTTTGCTCTTCAAGTGGGATGCCCAATTTATCGAACGTGCGCAAAATCTCGGGGTCAACTTCATCAAGGCTGCTGAGCTCTTGCTTCTTTTTGGGCTCAGAGTAGTAGCTGATTTCTTGAAAATCGATTGGCTCAATATTGAGCTTGGCCCAGCTGGGCTCGGTCATCTCCTGCCACTTTTTCAGAGCTTTCAGGCGGAAGTCTAGAAGAAACTCGGGCTCTTTCTTTTTTGCCGAAATCGCCCGAACGGTCTCTTCAGATAACCCTTTAGGAAAGGTCTCCGACTCAATCTCTGTGCGAAAGCCATACTTATACTCTTCGCGGCTTTCTAAAATCTCTTCAGTGGACGCTGTCATACCCTAAAAGGCTACCCGTTTCCCTCCTAGAAGTCAATCTCTAGTAGTCCTCATTAAAGGTGAGCGCTCTCTCCAAAAATTGCATCAAACTACTAACATTTTTTTGACTTGCAACAGTCGCTGCACCTTGTTTCTGCTCCCCACTATTTGTTTGGCTTGCAGCTATGGCAGCCCCTGTATTTTGTTCCTCAGCAATTTTTTCTTTAACTTTGTTGATCAGCCCACCGATTGACTTCTCCTTCATCAACATTTCAACAACAGAAGCTGAACCCTGATCTACAGTGACAAACTCGTGCTTGCCATCAATAAAACCCATTTGGTCTCGGTTGACAACGAGAACAAGGGCTCCGAAAGCTTTCTTGTCTGAAACTCGTACTGCTATCCCAAAGGTCGCAAAGGGTGTGTCAGGTGTCATTGCCATCCTGACCTTACTCATAGCAGACAACTCATAAGCCACTGTACTAGGTGAGTTCACAGAAACACTCTCTCGATGAATCTGACCAAAAGGACAACTCTTTCCAGAGTCAAAAACTCCCTCGTCTGCAAAAACCCCAATATCGATATTTGCTGTTTGATTCCCTTCCTGGAATTTTGGAAAAAGAAGAGCATGCAATAGAGGTTCGAACTCATTTTTTTCGGGCTTCTCAACAACGATTAGGTCCAGAGAGAGCTCATTATCAAGGTACGTCTGCAAAAGAGGAACCATTGCCTTGGGAAATGCGGAAAAAAGGGCGCGTCTAGAGAGCTCAACTTGAAGGAGGTTAGGCTCGGGCTTCGAAGCCTCATAGCCAAAGCGTAGAGAAAGAGGGCATTCGATCAACTGTGGATGCATATCAGTTAAAACCTTCCCTTCCTTTAGGCTCACCCTGGCGCCGTTGAGATCTTTAGAAAAAGAGAGGCCTAGTCCTTGGTCCCACTTTACTTTTTCTTCCTTTTTTCTTTTATCTCTAGCTTCACCCGCTGCTGGTAAAGCCAATGGATCTACATTAGGCTGTGTAAATACGTGAGATTGAACTGGTTGAGTCAAAAAGTCGTATGCAGATTGTAATATGTAGGCTCCAAAGTTCCATGTCGAATTCCAGGTATTTTTCCCCGTTTGAACGATTGGATTCAGCCATGCAAACCATGCGCTGTTTTGCGTTTGTAGGGCTTGGGATGGTTGTGTTGATAGTGACATAACATCTCTCCAAAATGAGCTTTAAAATGTCAAGTGATGGTAAAGATTATTTGATTAAATAACAATCTATCGATTGAAAGAAAGAGCCCAAGAATGGGCGTTTTCTAAATCCTCGGGATGATCAATCCCCACCGTTTCGTATTGGGTTTCGTGTACTTCAATCTTCATCCCATGTTCCAAAAACCTGAGCTGCTCTAGCCGTTCAGCACTTTCTAGCACTCCATACGGGAGCTCTGCGATTTTTTTTAGGCTCTCTGTTGTGTAGGCATAGAGACCAAGGTGCTTATAGCCTGCTTTTTCTCCTGGATCCCGATGAAAGGGAATCGATGAGCGGGAAAAGTAAAGCGCCTGCCCTTGAACATCACAAACAACTTTGACGATGTTGGGGTCTTCAAATTCCTCAGGCTTTTCAATCTTTTTCTTCAGGGTCCAAATTTCCCCATCTTTAGAAGCTGTTTTTAACAGATCCTCGAGCATCTCTTTGCGGATAAAGGGCTCATCTCCTTGCCAGTTCACCCAGATATCGCCATCCACCAAGCCGTTCTGCATAAGCTCAATGATGCGGTCGGTTCCACTTTGGCGCTGCGGTGAGGTCATGATGTAGCGCCCGCCAAAAGAGCGGATGAGCTCTGCAGTCTCTTCTGCGTCGATCGCAAATACCACATCATCAAAAAGCTTTGCGCCAGTAGCTCCTTCCCATACCCATTGGAGCATTGGCTTGCCATCAATCTTAGTGAGCACTTTTTTAGGGAAGCGCTCCGATTCGAGTCTGGCTGGAATGACACAGGTGATTTTCATTAGGCATCCTGCTCCGCAAAAGCTTGGGGATATTGCCTTGAGACCCATTCGTGGTACTGCTCTGACTGAGCTTCTTTTACCCATTTTTCATGGGTGTGATACCACTCCACAGTTTTCTTTATCCCTTCAGAAAGGGAGACGGTTGGTTTCCACCCAAGACTCTCCATTTTATCTGTAGCTAGAGCATAGCGGAAATCGTGTCCAGGTCTGTCGGGGACAAATGCAATGAGTTCGCGATACCTAGACACACTTTCTCCTTGGGCCGCTGCAACATACTCGATAATCCTCTCGAGGAGCTCGAGGTTTGTGCACTCGTGTCCACTTCCGATGTTGTAAACCTCTTGCATTTCCCCTTTCTCTAAAATTGTTTCAATCGCACTACAATGATCGTAAACGTAGAGCCAATCTCGCTGATTTTTCCCATTCCCATAGATCGGCAGCAGTTTTTTCTGCATGCAATTGAGCGTCATCAGCGGAATAAATTTCTCAGGGAATTGGTGAGGTCCATAGTTATTACAGGCGTGAGAAATGGTGACCTGCAAATCATAAGTCTTCCCATAAGCCAATACAAAATGGTCGGCAGCAGCTTTTGATGCTGAATAAGGGGAGTTTGGGCGATAAGGAGAGGTTTCATCAAAGCGCCCTGTCTCTCCAAGAGAGCCGTACACTTCGTCTGTCGAAATATGGTGGAGGCGTATGCTTGGATTTTCTCTTACAAATTCGAGAAGTTCAGTCATACCTAATGTGTTGGTCTCTACAAAAGGGCGCGGTGTGTGAATGCTGCGGTCGACATGGGTCTCAGCAGCAAAGTGAACAATCACATCAATCGGATGCATCTCTTGAATCTTGCGCAGTAAAGACCCATTTCCCACATCCCCTTTCACAAAAAAGTAACGGGGATCTTCTTCAATTGCAGCCAAATTTCCCAGATGTGACGCATAGGTCAAGAGGTCAAGATTGATAATCTTCCCTCGAAAGTTATCCTGGGCTAAAAGGTGGCGAATAAACGCTGACCCCATAAACCCCATTCCCCCGGTGACTAAAAACGTGTGATTAGCAAATGTGCATGACATGGCATTCCTCCAAGTATTCAACCAGCGCCTCATTCCAATGCCTAGGGGCTAGCTGTGTGGCATCTTCATATTTTTTTGTCCCCAGCACTGAGTAAAGAGGACGTTTAGCAGGAGTTTTGTACTCCATTGTATCAACTGCCTTTAATTCTCTGCAGCAGATAGGAATATTTTTTTTCTCAAGAAATTTTTTAATCGCCCTTACCCACTCGAACCAAGTTGTTTCTCCTGCATTCGCGAAGTGAAACAGCCCAGTTTCTGTGCTTAAGGCAAATGTAGCAAGAACGAGGTCATCGCAAAAAGTTGGCCTACCCCTCTGGTCTGAGACAATAGAAAGCTCTTCTCTCTCCTGCATCAGGCAGAGCATCTTGCTGACAAAGTGATTGCCCTCTCTACCAAATAGCCAAGAGGTGCGGATAACTAAGGCATCGGAAGCATATTTAAAAGCTTCCTGCTCCCCCTCTGCTTTCGTTTTTCCATAAACAGATAAAGGGGAAATATCTGAACTTTCATCATAGGGTATAGAAGCAGCCCCATCAAAGACATAGTCTGTTGAGAAGTGAATGAGCTTCTTTCTATATTTGGCCGCGGCTACAGCAACATTTTTAACCCCTTCCACATTCAGAGCAAAAGCGTCTTTGTGCTCACTTTCTGCCTGATCGACTTGGGTGTAACCCGAGCAGTTGATCACATGTGTCGCATCGCTCTTGTTTAAATAGGCTTCGACTTCAGAGGCATTGCAAAGATTCACCTCATCTCGGCTGGTTGCATCGAAGGGAACATTGCGATCCTGGGCAATGCGCGCAAAAGCCTGCGATAACATACCGCTTTTTCCTACAATCCAGAGCTTGATACTGACCTCCACTCAATCTCGTCAAATAGGGGACTTGTCTGGTCTCGATCAGAGACAATGGGGTCTTTCAGAGGCCACTTGATCCCTATCTTAGGATCATTGAACCGAAACCCTTTCTCTGTTGCACCGTTATAAGGTGTACTCACCTTGTAGAGGACATGAGCCTCTGGGCTGATGACTGCATACCCGTGGGAAAACCCCACAGGAACATAGAGCTGTTGATGTTTCTCATCATCGAGAAGAACGCCTTCCCACTGCCCAAATGTTGGTGAGTCGAGGCGAATATCGACAATCACATCATAAATTTTGCCAACTGCAACTCGGACGAGCTTTGCTTGACCTGGACCTGATTGAAAATGCATGCCACGGAGCACTCCATACGTAGAGTAGGCGTGATTGTCCTGGACAAATGAGGTGGGAATACCCAACGCTTCGTAACGCTCATCCTGATGGGACTCGAGGAAAAATCCTCTCTTGTCCCGCCATAGATCGGGTGAAATTAGAAGGGGCCCGTTTAGGGAAAGCTTTTCGACTTGCATGGGGTGAGTATACTTGCACAATCTTAATTTGACAACGCTGCGATTGTCCCATGATGCCCCGTCTCTTTGTTTCGACGGTAAGAGTAGCACATTTCCAGCTCTGAAAAGGTGCAAATCCCCGCAATCTCTATATGCTTTTCTTGAATTCCGAGATTCATCAACTGATATTTGCTGATGTCCCAAAAATTAAATCGATTTGCCTTTTCCTGAAAAGGCCAAAATTCAGGGGGAAACTCATCCTTATAGTGAATAAACTCGGCGGCATCAGGCCCGAGGCTTGGGGAAATACAAACAATGAGATTCTCAGGCGCAGTTCCGTAACACTCACCCATTTTTTTTACTGTTTGCCGATAAATATTTTGAACGCTTCCTCGCCAACCGCAATGGACGTTGGCAATGGCATGATTTAGAGGGTCATAGAAAATAGCTGCCTGACAATCTGCATGGCGAACCATAAGCCCCACTCGTGGCAGCTTTGTCATCACTCCATCAAACCCCTCTTGCAATGTCCACCCCGATGTAAATTCTTTAACTTCGTAGATGGAATCGCGATGGACCTGAAGCAGTTTGACTCCACTCTCTAGATCTAAAATCTCTAGAGCGCGTGCTTCATTTTCAGAAGGCGCATTCTCCCTCAAACTAAAATCCTGCCCCTTTAGAAAAACAGCATGTTTTACTCTATGACCTTGCAATAGCTCAAATTCGAGCCACTCTATCGTTCCCAGATTCTTTCTTAGCATAGCCTATTACCGTCAAAAAGTTTCAGGTTATCTTCTGATGTCTAGTTTTATGTTGGGTGAACTGCGTCGTTAGGAATATAAAAATAGAACTTACCAGAAAACCGGCGATGAGAGCAGACTCGTCGTGAATGAGAAAGTACCAAAGGTTGACTGTGACCGCCCCTGATAGGATCCCAGCACACGCTCCATACTTATTCGTTTTTTTGGAAAAGAGTGCAAAAAGGAGGATGGGACCAAACGAAGCGCCAAGCCCGGCCCAAGCATAAAACACCAATCGATAAATCGTATCGACCTTGCCCAAAGCAAAGGCGTAAGCCACAACAGCTGTTAATAAAACAAAAAACCGAGAGACCCATAGCAACTCCTTAGACCCTGCCTTTTTGCGGATAATTTTTCGATAAAAGTCTTCGGTCATATTCGACGCTAAAATCAAAATCTGGGAATCGAGAGTGGACAGGATCGCAGCAAAAACCGCGCATAAGATGAAAGACATCACAACAAGGGGAAAGTTTTCCTTAACCATGTTCACAAAAATAAGCTCAGAGTTTGCAATCCCTTTTGAAAAATAGGGAACGCCTATCATTCCAATCAGCGTTGAAGCTCCCAGAGCAATTGTTTGCCAACTCACCCCAACAATGGTCGACTTATAAAGCTTCTTTGGATCTTTGATCCCCATAAATTTTGTGATGATGTGGGGCTGTCCAAAGTAGCCTAACCCCCAGTGGATAAGAATAAATAGCAAACTGCTGATTGTCGCTAGAGAGAAATTTGGAAGCAGATCAATCGGTAGGGACCTCTCTGCAAAAGCAATGGAAATTCCCGCCCATCCTCCAACTTTTGGCCATATGATCGCAGGAACAGCTATGATCACGCAAAGCAAGAACAGCGCTTGAAAACAGTCGACCCAAGCGAGCCCTCGATACCCACCGATGAACAAGTATACCACGGTCAGCGAAGTGCCAATTGTAATGCCAACACGATAGTCAATTCCGAATAGAGTCTCTATAATTAGCCCCATTCCAATGATTCCAGCTGTGACATAAATGATGTAGAAAACAAGAGTGATAATGGATGTGAAAATGCGAATCATGCCGCTTGTGTCTCGAAACCGACTTTCAAAAAAAGAGGGAAGCGTTAGGCTTGCATACTCTTCCGTTTTTATTCTCAGGCGTTTGGCTACGAAGACCCAGTTCAAAAACATAAATAAAACCATTCCGACACCGTTCCAAACGTTAAACAGCCCCCGCGTAAAAATCAGAAAGGGAAAGCCGATAAATAGCCATGCACTCATATCACTGGCTTGTGCTGCTAAGGCCGTTAGAAAAAAGTTGAGTGAACGACCTCCGATGATGAAATCACTCGCAGTTTGGTGGTGGCGCGAGGCAAGGAATCCAATCACTAAAAGAATAGTGATGTAGCATCCAATCGCTAAGAGTTGTGGAAAGGCAATCATAGAAAAACTAGTTGAGATGAGGGTTAAAAGTTATTTTTTTTCCCCTTAATTGTTTCACATCAAAAGGCTTTATGTCAAAATCCCCACATCTGGCACTTAGGGGACTATTGGGAAAGTCGCTCTTTGCAGATTTTGCGGCGTTTTTTGAGAAAAATTGAAAGAGTTGAAAATCTACATATACCTGAGTATAGGAGATTTGCAAAAATTTTGATTTTGCCAAAAAAGGCGAAAAATGTGTGAGGATGGAA
>JASBRR010000018.1 GCA_030149435.1 Simkaniaceae bacterium | reverse complement strand
CTCTTTGCAGATTTTGCGGCGTTTTTTGAGAAAAATTGAAAGAGTTGAAAATCTACATAACCTCACGTATAGGAGATTTGCAAAAATTTTGATTTTGCCAAAAAAGTTGCAAAATGTGTGAGGATGGAATTTCTTAAGCAGTCCCCATATAAAGAATGGAACAAAGGATATAGCCAAAAACCAAAAATTTTAGATGCCAAAGAGCTAGAAGCCTACTGGCCAAATAGACCTGTTAGAAAGCCAAAAAGGAACCACCCATGGCGATAAAAGTCGCGCGATCCCCCATGGGGGTCCAATAAGAAGTGGAGGGGGCAAAGCCCCCTCGAACCCCTGTGCAACTTATCCCCTTGTTGCACTAAAAGGAGACATTTTAACTTTGCTCTCACAGAGATAGTAAGACTAATCTTCATTCGTTAGAATAAAGGGCTCTTTTTCTTTGCTCTTAAAAACGGGGTAAATAGTGAGTCCAGCTTGACTCATTTTAACGATCAAATTTCCAATAGATTGCCATGCTGCATCTTTATCAATATGGAGGAGAACATGGGTCTTCTCTTTATCAAAAACGGATTTATCGAGTTCATTTTGGAGCTGTTCGATAGAGCTGAATACTATTTGAGAAGAGGGGCTATCCATCCACTGGTACTCACCATTTGATGAAATGCTCAAGTGAATTGCCTCTTGATCAGCTGGGGGAGAAGAGGCTGTATGATTTTCGCGAGGTTCTGCTTGGAGCAAAGTAATGGAAGAATCGTTTAAAGCTTTTCGCGTTAAAAGGATTCCAGCAAAAACTGTGAGTATGATGAAAAGAAAGTCCACCATAGGAGCAAAGTTAAAGCCTAAGCTTGGACGCAGAGCATCTTTAGGAATGAGGTCCAACTGACAATCTCCCTGCATAGTGCGCAACTTCGTGTTCGACATGATTTAAAAGGCGAACCATGCGGAATTTTAAAAAGGTGTAGAATCCCATCGAAACGAGGGCAACAATAAGACCAGCAACGGTTGTCCCGACAGAGATGCCGATGCCATCAAATAGGGCGCTCATCTTCTCAGCGGAACGATCCATATCGTAGAATCCATAAAACATGCCAATCACTGTGCCCAAGAGACCAATCATTGGTGCAATGGCGGCGATTTCACCAAGTAGTGCAATTTTTTGCCATAGATTCGCAGTCTCTCGCTTTCCGCAAGCTTCCATCGCATTTAAAACTTCTTGATGATCTTCTGTTTTTGATTTGATTCCACTCAAAGCCATTTTTGCAAGGAGTGAGGGTGCATTCTCACATAACTCAATAGACTGATCTTTATCGGCATCTAGTAGCGCTAAGCTAAGCTCTTTAGGTAGGATTTTCGATTCTCGAGAGGAAAAGAGGATATAGAATGCAATCATCACTGCGGAGATAGAGAGCAGAATCAAAATCGTATAGATGATGGGTGCACTTTGAAAGACTTGATGAAAATCGACTTGTACCTTCTCTCTTAAGGGATTAGGCCTTGAAATCGAGGCTTGTTGGAATAATGTGTTTCCCTCTTCTCCAAATAGGAAAAAGGGAGAAAGAAGGAGGGTAAAAAAGGCTTTTTTCATGGGTGTAAGGTCTATGCAATTTTTATTTTGTAACATAGCACTATCGATTTCTATTGATCAAGATTTTCGCACAACTTTATAATAGCCCCGCTATGAAACCGAAAGATCTTAAATCGCCATACAAGTGGAACGAACGGGTCCCTTTACTCAAGGATGGGGTATTTTATGTCCCCAACTATTACGAAAAGCATGACAGAGGACTTTTTCCATCTTGGGAGAAGATATTTGGCAATTCTGCACCTGTTCACATTGAGTATTGCAGCGGGAACGGGGATTGGATCATTGCTCAAGCTCAGTCTCACCCTGAAAAAAACTGGGTTGCAGTTGAGCGTAAATTTGAACGCGTTCGAAAAATCTATTCTAAGCGCACCAATGAACAAATCGATAATTTGATCATTATTTCTGGCGAGGCGCTAACTTTTTCAAAAAATTACCTCCAGAGTCAATCGGTGGAGGGGGTGTATGTAAACTTCCCCGACCCATGGCCCAAAGACCGCCACGCAAAACACCGTCTCATTCAAGACCCTTTTGTAGATGAGGTCTCCCGCGTTGTGAAAAAGGATGGTACGTTGACGTTGGTTAGCGATAGCGCTCCTTATATTGGGCAGATGGAGAGTGTAATGCAAAGCTCTATGTCCTGGAAAAAGGTCTCTTGTCCTTTTGAAGAGAGTTATGGCAATTCCTACTTTGAAAAACTTTGGCGCTCTTTAGGTAGAGACATTTACTTTTTGCACTATGATAAGACTTGACACATCCATTCAATCAGATCTTAAGTGGGAAGGGGTTAAAAAAGGTACAGACTGGTTCCTTGACTTTGGTTTTAATGACAAGTTGCCCCTTTTTGACCAAAAGACCCCTTTCTCTAGCTATGCGATTGCTATTGATGAGTTTTTGAACCGATTTTGTGATGATGAGTGCGAGGAGCTCAATAAGGTTTACCTTTTTAGAGGGACGCTAAAGCATGCCTGCTCTATGGTTTGGTCTCTGGGCTTTGAAGAGGACTTCGAGTCTTGGAAAGGGGAACACCCTTTGACAGACAACTTGCGTGATTTTTATGCAATCCAGGTCTTTTCAGAATACCTTCACCGCTTGGCTGCGGCTCTTCCAGATAGATTTGAAGCCTATGTTCACTTTCAAGTCTCATCAGATGATAGTCCCAGCCTGATCGCCCAAATGACTTCCTTAGAGCACTTTCCCTATATAAAAGTTGAGGTTGAAGGGCATCCCTATTTTTCACCTGAACGAGAGGAGTTAGCAACGGTTGGCGTGGTTTTTCCTCCTCTTGCCTTTGCTGAGGAGCAAGCATTTGTTGATATCGATGCCTTGTTAGAAGGACTTAATGACTTGGATCTTTTGTTTAGGTTGGTTCCAGAGTCCCATCTAACCGAAGAGTGGTGTGGTCTTGATGACCTAATCTTATTTTCGAATTATCTTTCGCCTCAGGGGGAAAGAAAAGCTCGCGGTTTTGTCGCAGCTGGTGGTCAGCTTGTTTGGGTTGGCAAAGTGCAGGGGCTTGATCGTGAAGTTTCGGTAGAAAGATTCTTAAAAAGTCGGGGTAGAGGGATTTGAACCCCCGACCTACTGCTCCCAAAGCAGTCGCGCTAGCCAAGCTGCGCTATACCCCGTCGGAATCGAATTATGTATGATAATTAAAACCGTCCTTTAAACACAAACAGAAAAACTCTTTCTTTTCATCTTTAAAGCTGGTACTATTCCTTAGCCATTTGACAATTTCACTTTGAGGATAGAATGACCGCGATAAATGAAACTACAGCAAATACTCAAGCGAACAATTCGCAATGTGAATTTGAATCCACTTTGACTAAGGATGTTGTTGCAGAAAAGGTGCAGCGTTGTGCGACACACTTGATGCGACTTTTTTGGTTTGGTGAGGAGCGCTATCATTTGCTAGTAACCGACCCCCTTCCATCCACAATGACAGCTAAAACAGTTGAAGTGTCAAAGCGTATTTTGATTGGGATTGCCTATCTTCCTACGGTGATACTCGGAGTGCCCTGTGCAGCTATAGCATACAGCTTTAGTGCGATAGCGAATGTATTGAACACGAGAGGTTACACCTTTTGGGAGGGAGAGGGCAAGAATAACGAAAAAAGCGAAACAAAGGTTCTTCATCTAAACACTTGTATGTTTCCAGGAGGCCTTCCTCTCGCTTTTGGGGGGCAAACCCCAGCATCTCATAGGATGGATCGCCTCATCGCTATTATTAAAAAGGAAAGTCCGGATGTCCTTTGTCTCAGTGAGGTCAGTCGCCTTTTTTCATCCCCACTCTATGATGAGTTGAAAGATCTCTATCCAATGTTTTTTGTCGATATTGGTCTCAATGGAGGAGGAATGGAATCGGCTTTATTCATTGCATGTCGCGATCAAGTTTTAACTCCGCCGACCTATGTTCCATTTCAAACTCCAGCAGAAGAGGAGCAAAAGCTGATGAACCGTGGGGCATTGATTTTTGAAACTCCGAAGTGCTGGTATATTTATACGCACCTGCATCCAAAAGATTCAGACACAGCTGATCAAATTCGACAGAAAGAGCTCGACGAGGTGATGGAAGAGATTAAGAAGCGTTCTAAAGGAAATAAACCCTTTATTCTCCTAGGGGATCTCAATATTGATCACCTTTCAAAACCTCAAGAGTATCAGAAGATGATCAACCGCGGCTTTTCTGATCCACAGCAATCGAGTTATATTAAACATACTTGCGTTGATAAGGATAGGAAAGAGCGTGTGGATTATGCTCTAGTACATCAAAAAGAGACAAAGTTAACACTTAAGTCAGATATTTTAGATACTGGCCTCTCTGATCATTTAGCGATAAAACTTGAAGTTGCTCCCTATCACCCTTCTGAGCCCCCAACTTCTAAGAAAAAAGGGCGGAAGTAGCATAAAAGACTTGTTCCTATTGTGAGCACTTTGTATGTATAGGTTTTTGTCCTTTACTTTTGGAGCACAATGGGAGCGTTTACAGAATATCAGGCTAATCAAGAGTTGACCAAACTTGCAGAGAACCCAATCGATCTTTCTAAGGATGGGAACCTATCTGTTAAGCGTCTATCCCACATGGTCCAAAAAAGCTTAGGCTTAACTTTATTTTATGGAACCGAGCGTGTCAATGATAAAGTCATTGATACCCTTTGCCATTTGAGCGATGAAGCGGAAACTTTTGAGAAAATGCATGCGATGCAAAGTGGTGAAAAACTGAACCGCATCGAGGGCTTTGAAAGTGAGAACCGCAGTGTTTTGCATACAGCAATGCGAGACTTCTTCGATCGTCAAAATGAAGCAGAAATCGCGAAAGATGCTGCAAAGACAGCTTACAATGAACTCGAAAAACTCAAGGGATTCGTTGAAGAGATCGATAAGCAAGGGTTTACAGATCTCATTCAAGTAGGTATTGGGGGATCAGAACTTGGGCCTAAGGCAATTTACTTAGCGCTAGAAGCCTTCCGTAAGCCGGGGCGTCGCGTTCACTTCATTTCTAATGTCGATCCCGATGATGCCGCAAACATTACAGAACAGCTCGACTTAAGTAAGACCCTCGTAGTTGTCGTATCTAAGTCTGGAACGACCTTAGAAACTCTGACGAATGAAGAGCTGATCCGCCGCCGTTTTCTCGATTTGGGGCTTTCTCCAGAAAATCATGTTGTTGCTGTTACGGGAGAGGGGAGTCCGATGGATGACCCGAAACGGTATCGAAAGTCATTTTATATGTGGGACTATGTTGGTGGGCGCTACTCTGTCTCTTCGATGGTGGGCTGTGTGATGTTGGCATTTTCTATCGGAATGGAAAAGCTTCTAGATTTTCTAAGAGGCATGAGTGCGATGGACAAAGTCGCTCTCGAAAAAGATCCTAGGAATAACCTTCCCTTAATGTCTGCGCTTCTCGGTATATGGAACCACAACTTTTTGCACCTGCCTACAACAGCAATTATTCCCTATTCTCAGGCAATGTCCCGTTTTCCCGCGCATTTACAACAGTGTGATATGGAGTCCAATGGAAAGCGAATCGATAAGCAAGGTACACCCGTAGACTTTTGGACAGGGCCGATCATTTGGGGGGAACCTGGAACGAATGGACAGCACTCCTTTTATCAGCTTATTCACCAAGGTACAATCACAGTGCCTGTAGAGTTTATCGGCTTTGCAAAAAATCAGTATGGAAAGGATATCGAGTTTCATGGAACGACTTCCCAAGAAAAACTCTTGGCGAACCTTTTTGCACAATCGATTGGCCTTGCGACTGGGAAGCATAGCGATAATCCGAATAAATCTTTTCCAGGGAATCGCCCGAATCGCGTTCTACTCGCAAAGCAGTGCGACCCGTTTACCATCGGGGCGATCCTCTCTTACTTTGAACACAAAGTCGCCTTTCAAGGTTTCATATGGGATATTAACTCCTTTGACCAAGAAGGTGTCCAACTTGGAAAAGTGCTAGCGAACAAGATCATAGAGCAATTTCAGAAGAAGCGTGGAAACGAAGATTACGAAAAAGAGTTTCCTCTAGGTGCAGCTTACCTCAAAGCTTTAGACGAATTTTGAACCTGTCCCTCTGAAATAGAAATTATGGCTGATTCTAGGCCTAGGTCGAGGGGCGTAGTAAGGATGATTTGCCCAAAGTTTTTTAGCTGGTCATGGAGCGCAGAGACTCGATTTCGATCGAGATGGATTCCAAAGTCATCAATACATAGAATCGGAGTGGCTTCTGACTTTTCTGCAAGTACATCCCACTCAGCCATTTTTAGTGCGGCAATTGCTGTGCGCTTTTGACCTTCGCTGGCATACGTTTTTGCTTCTTTCCCGTGAAAAGCAATCGAAAAGTCGTCGCGATGAGGGCCAAACAGGGTAGTGCCAAGAATGAGTTCTTTGCTTCGGGACTTTTTATATAGAGCTTCGATTTCATTTTCTTTGTGTATGGCGATAGAAGGCGCATACGACAGCTTAAATTGATCATTTTCTTGAGAAAGTATTTGGCAGTAATATTCTAACTTCTTTTGCAAAGTGCTAAGCAGTTCTCTCCGTTTTATCATAAGAAAACGCGCAGAAATAGCCATCACTTCCTCAAAACTTTTCATTGTAGTTTCTGTACGTTTCTTTAGGAGGGCGTTGCGATGCTTCATTGCTTTGTGGTAGCGCATGAGGTGGTACACATACAAAGGGTCTGTTTGTGCGAGTTGAATATTGAGAAATCTGCGTCTATCAGAAGGAGATCCCGTGATTAAGGCATGATCCTTCGGCGCAAATAGAACTGAGGGGAGAATGCCCAGTAAGTCAGATAAACTCGAGAAAGCTGTTTGATTGTGGTGAATTTTCCTTTGCACCCCATCAAATCCAACTGAGAGAGTTTGGTCGACTCCATCCTTAGTAAAGTGGGCTTCTACAAAGAAATAGGACTTTCCCTTTTGGATGAGGTCTTTTAAATGGAGCGTTCGAAAAGAGCGCCCTGTACTTAGGAAGTAAATTGCTTCTAAAACTGTAGTTTTACCAGCACCGTTGGGGCCATGGATAAGGTTAAGTCCATCTGTAAAATGGATCTGCTCTTCAGTATAGTTTCTGAAGTTTCGTAAAACCAAATACGTGATCATCCACTTTGACTGAGCCTCATTGGCATAATGACAAACTTTGCTTTTGAAGAGTCTGTGATTAAGCCGGGGTTATGAGCATTGGTGATCGAAAATGAAACCGTCTCATCTTTGCAGTGGCGCAAAATATCATGGAAAAACAAGGGGTTAAAGGCAATTTGCATGCTTTCGCCAGAATAGTCTACGGGCATTGACACTTTTCCCTCTCCAATTTCGCTGGTATTTGCTAATAGAGTTAGTTCTCCCGGATTGAAGACAAACTGAACTGATAGACTTGTTTCCGTTGTAAAAAGAGCGACTTGCTTGAGCAGAGACATGAGTTCCTCTCTGTGGAGAGTAAAGGATAGGTCTGAGTGCTCAGGAATAATGCGCTCAACGTCGGGGTAATCTCCAGATAGGAGTTTGGTGATCAGAGTATAGCTCCCCATTTCAACCCCAATTTTATCTGGAAGTAAACTCACTGTTACAGAGTTTTTATCTTCCATTATTTTAACGAGTTCATCGACAGCTTTCAGAGGAAGTAGATAGTCATGAGTATGGGACTCACTCAATTCAACAGGAGTCAAAATTTTGGCGAGCCTTTTTCCATCGGTTCCAATAAAAGTGGCTTCACCATTTTGAATATGCATAAGCACACCATTAAGCACGTGGCGGCTATCTTCTTTTGCGGCAGCAAAAACTGATTTTGCTAGGACTTCCTTAAAAGTCGCGCCATCAATGCTGAAAGATGTGGAGTTGGATAGGTTAGGAAGAGCCGGGAACTCACTCTTGTGGATTCCATTGAGGCGAAACTTTGAGCTTCCAGCAGTGATTGTTGCAATTTCCTCTGATCCACACTCGATCTCCACTTCAGGAGCGCGCATTTCTCGCACAAGCTGGAAGAAGCGTCTAGCTGGAAGTGTGATGGCTCCTTCTTCTTCAATACGGGCTTCCATCTGAACTTTTGCACTGACAGTTAAATCGGTTCCCGAAAGTGTAATGTGATTGCCATAGGCCTCGACTAAAATATTCGCAAGAATGGGAATCGCAGGTTTGCTTGGAACTACACTTTGTATTTTCCCAATCATCGCGACGAGTTCTGGTCTAGAAACGATCCCTTTCATAATTTATCCTTCTCTTTGGGCGCGATCTATCGCCCTTTTGTGTTCGCGCTCTTTAAGCGCTTGTCGTTTATCGTAATGTTTTTTACCGCGTGCAATTGCGATTTTCACTTTAATATACCCCTTTTTAAGATACATTGAAAGGGGAACAACTGTGAGTCCTTTTTGCTCAACTGAGCGTTTGATTTTTTCAATCTCTTTGCGGTGCAATAAGAGTTTTCGCTCTCTTTTCTCATCATGATTAAAGACATTGCCATATTTGTAGGGGGCGATTGAGGCATTCTTAAGAAAGGCTTCATCTTTATTGATCACGACATATGCATCTTGGAGAGATCCTCCGTGATCTCTTAGAGACTTAATCTCTGTTCCTAAAAGAGCAATTCCCGCTTCATAGGTCTCGAGTAGTTCATAATCATGCCTTGCCTTTCGATTTGAAACAAGGTCACCTTTTTCTAATTTAGCCATAGATCGATTTTACTTTTAGAAAACATAAAAAAAAAGAGCAATCGGGGCTTTATCGCTTCTTCCAGGCTAGGCCCCATGTCGCTGAAAGAACAATCCCGATCCAAAAAAGAACTTCGCTCCAGATAGGGAGTCCAATATAGGGCTCTTTTCCCACCCCTTTGATCAAAGCTTCACCGATGAGCTTCAAGCCGACCCATCCAATCACAAGATGGGCACTTGTTTCAAGTTTTGGAAAACGGCTCAATAGGGAGGAGATCATTCCAGCTGCAAAGCGCATGAGAATCAGACCGATAATTCCTCCGACGTAGACAATCCATATCTTTGGGGGAAGAGTTGGTGGGTGGAAGACAATACCGATCAAAGCAATCCCCGCAAGGATTGAATCAATGGCAAATACAGTGTCAGTCAGCTCCACAAGAGCCACTGTTTTCCAAAACTTCCGCTTTATTGGGAGGGGGGCAGAGGACCTCTTTTGGACTTTTGATATCAGGTGTTTGATGCATAGATATAGTAAGTATAGCCCGCCAAAGATTTGTGCCCAAAAAAGCTCGAGCAAATAGAGAGCGCAGAGAATTCCCAGCGCCCTTAGAAGCAGAGCAGAAATAACTCCTATAAATAGGGCGCGCTGCTTTTCTGTTTTCTGAAGCCCCCGAACAATAAGAGCGATTGCAAGGGCATTGTCTACTGAAAGAGCCCCTTCCATAAAAATAAGGGTAACCAGGCGGGGGATATCAATTAAGGAAAAGGTTTGTCCGAGCATGGCCTATTGGTTTAATTGAGTGGTGCTTTTGGACTGTATCAATTTCTAGACTTTCTCAATAGTCCCATTATCCAAACATGGATTCCCCAAGTGGTGTAAGGCGTAGGCACTCTCTCCCTTGGTAGGAACCCAGAGCGATGATGCCCGCTTCAAATAGCCAATCACAGGTAACTAAACGGATCAGGTCTTGTTCTTCCTCAGAATAATTAGGGGTAGAGTATTTCCAGTACCTCCCCTGCTTTTGTAAGACCATCTTGCTTCTTTCACTTATAGGAGCAATGATTCCCCTCATAAACTCATCGCATAGCACCCAGCTCGTTCCAGCAATGCGCTGCACGCTCTTTTCTATTTCGCGAATATTCCTTTCTGTGCAGATCTCTTCCGAAAACTCAGAAAAGGGATAAGAGTGAAGGGTAAACCTATAAGTATTTAAAGCTCTTTTATCTAGAGGAAGAGAAAGCCATTCATTTGCTTCATTTCTGACAACTAGGTGGCGATTTTCAATAGCAGCAAGTTTCATTGAGATGAGTTTATTGATCACTTTTCCCATATAGTCATAAAAGAAGGACTGACCCTCTTCACTCTCTAGGTCAAAACTCTGACACTGTTTCGCGATCTTTTTTACACTTCCTTTTTCCGGAATCCACTCTTCCTTTCGGTTCAGCGTTAGTGCAATAGGTGAGTCAGCTGAAAGGCTTAAGAGACTTGCCATATCTTGAATAAAAGAAAAGTCGCTTGGTCTCACCCTTTGAACTTCGCTATCTTCTTTAATACCCTTTGGCCGACTCTCCTTCATAAAGCTTAAGTAGTCTTTCCATTCTCTAAACAATGTGACAACCTCAACCCACTCACTCTCTTGCCTTTCATAAGATAGGCAGCCAATAAAGTGGAACTCGAGGTTGAGCATATATTCTTCGAATGTCTCATCGTCTAAGCCATACTTGCTCTTAATTTCAGCTGAGTAGACTTTGTAGCTATCAGAATGGAAAAGATCCTCAATAATCTTGGTCAACATTTCGTCACCGAAGGTAAGCTCAGTTAGGTAGCGTTGGAAGGTTTGCGGCGTAATTAAGTACTTCTCTATTAAAGAGTCCATAATATTGTTGGACGTACGGGGGATTGGGTACCATGTCGGAAGGACGTGGATGGGGACTTTCTTGAGGAGAGTCTGAAGAAACTCCATTCCCGGGTTAAAGCCTTCTTGAAACTTAACGATTTGATTTTCAAAGTACTTTCTAAGCTCTTTATCTACTGTGACAGTGTCTCCATCTAGCTTAAAGAGCTGGGTTTGTTTCAACCTATCTAGGCTTGCACAAATTTTTTCTTTGGGCTTATCGAGTTGCTCAACAAGTGAGGAAACTTGAAACTTAGTTGGGCTGTAAATGATTTCTTCTAGGACTTCAATATCTTCTGGAGAAAAATTGGACATCAAGAGGCGGTTCTTTATATCTCTCTGATAATCATAATCTTTCAGATTAACTTTATTCTTTTTACTAAAGGTGACGTCAAGCATTTTTTTTGTTTATCCCACAAATTAGAATTTATCGAGCGCTCAATTGAAAACAATATTGATTGCATTTTTTTATTTCAAGTATTGAATTAATTTGGACGTTTTTTATTGAACAATGCTTTCTCTACATGATCAATAGGCTTTCTCAATTCAAATAAAATAATGTTGCTATAAAAAACTTAATTCCCTAGATAAATGTTTATTATAGAAAGCGTCTTTGTCACGCTCAGATTTAGAACTACTTAAAGAGAAAAATAATGAAGTTCAATACAATTCGGATTGCCCTAATAACTTTTTCTGCACTTTCTTTTTGTGTCATCACTACTGCATGTGGTGGAGAAGCAAACATAAAACATCTAGATAGCCAGCAACCCCAAGACGATAAACAGCAAGAAGCTACCGAGGCAGAAGCTACAAAGCCAGAAGAGGCAGAGCCAGAGGCAGAAGAAGCACAGCCAGAGGCCCCTGCGTCAGGAACCCAAGGTCGAAAGAGCAGCCCAAATATTCATCGTGTAGTTGCATATGATGTCCACCTGGGAATAGCACAGAATGTGTTATCTGGAAGCACTGCTGCAATCGTCAATACTATAGAAGAGATAGAAGCGATAACGGGAGTCACTACAGAAGTTACGAATAATGACATGAATAGTCTCGATGAGCGCGATGGTCCCTTGCTACCTCCTGATAATGAGGGCCCCACCAATGGTACGGATCCCCACAATACGCCTTATGTTGGGGGGCCTTTAATATCTGAAGAACAAGGTGGATCTAATAAGCAACAATTTGAACCGAAAAGGCGAACTGACAGAGGAAGCAGTTCGGTTTTCCCATTTTTCGGTACGCAGTTTCAGTCATCAAATCAGTATGGCATACAGTTGCCCGAGTTAGAGCTATTTGGACGGAAAGGTGGAAATATTTTAGGCATAGATCAGCAGCCTAGAGTCGCTGAGCTTGGAATTGCTAAGTCCTCAATTAGTGAAGAACTTGCCCGTGATGACATTGTTGCGAGCTCTCAGCGCTACAGCAAAGAGAGTGCAGTTTACGGCAAGCCAACAATTGATGGTCAGGAAGTCATGCCAAATACGACAAAGTATGCTGTTTGGGGAGCACCACTTGGGATCATAGGTCAAACTAGATCGGAAAGTAACGCTCCCTACACAAGGGTAAGAGCTTTAGGAGGGATGCTAGGTTTTTCTTATCTAGGGTGGCAAAAGGGAATGATTGGCGGGACCCTATCTTATGTCTCTCTATGGAATAAATATGGCAAAAGTCGAGGGTCAAATGATATACAGCAGGGATTAGCGACGATTTTCGGGGCATGGTATGGAGATGCACTTCAGCTGCAATCCTCTATTTCTGGAGGAGGCTATCATATTGACAATAAGAGGCGTACAGGTAGTCGAACAGCAACATCGAGTATCAATGGGGGAGTATTGTCTGCAAACCTTGAACTTTATCGTAGTTTTCAGAAAGGAAGTAATACCATTACTCCATTTGGTTCATTGAACATAATCAATAATTGGATGGGAGAATTGAAAGAGAGCGAGAAATATCGAGACAATATTCGTATAGACTCTTTCTACTCAGGAATTTTAAGAACAACGATAGGCTTGAGGTTTTTGCAAACAATGACTCAAAACTGGGGTGTGATTCAATTTTTAGAGTCAGGAAGCTATGTCAACCAGGCTGTTCTTAGTGGGACAGGCAACTCATTTGTCTTTGCTTCCGGTGGGCCTTCTCTGGGTGTTACGGTCTTTAAAAATCGAGTCCAAAATCTAGGAAGAGTCATTTTAGCTCTCTCCCTTGTACCATATGACCTACGATGGTTGGCTGTAACCTTTAATTACTCAGGTGAGTTTGGCTCAAATCAAGCCTTAAACTCGGGAAGCATTGAGCTAACAAAAAGATTTTAGAGATTCATATTCAGAAGCTGACACCATTGCAGTGAGCGTGGATAATTAACGCATCCTATTAATTACCAGAGAATTAAAAATTCTCGCTATGTTTTCTAACATAGCTGCGCTTTTTTTAATCGTCTGGAAATGAATAAAGGGACTTTCTTAAGCAGTCCCATAAACTACGTCTCTTTATTCAGTCTAATTGCGATGGTGTCAGCTTACGGAATATGCAAAGAAACACAGCCTTGTTCCTCCTAAGCATCCAAGGCTGAGGAAAAGAAGAGCTTAAGCTACATACGGAAAGGAGAGTTGCTTTAATGAGTCAGCTTCAATATACTACTCAAGATTTACATCATTGGAGGTTTACGTGACAGCTTTTTCGAGTATTGTTCAGAATGGAATTTTGCGAACAGCATTGTCAACAGCAGAAGGTTTGGCTCTTCGCCAATCAAACATCGTTGAAAAAGTTGCTAACTTTTCCTTGCCTCTTTTGAAGCCAGCAGCAGCTTACTCATGCGCCGTTGAACTGGCAGACGGTGTTGTTCAGCTTGGCCTGAACTATACATTGCCTCCGAAAACACAAGGCCGAAGTTACTCTTCACAAATTCGAGACAAAGCTATTCTGGTCAATGATCAGCTCAATAGCTATCTGATTCGGCCAGTTTTGCATGTGGGTGTTGCATTAGTTGCACGGAAATATTTTCCAGGGCAAATTCCTTTGTATTATCCCCTATATATGGTAGGAAGAGAGTTTTTAGATCGTTATAATGAAACTCCACTATTAGCAATCATAGTAGCTGCAACTTTCATTGGAGTGCTTGCAAACTCTATTTTTCATCAAAACCTCTCAGCCCTTGCTCGTCAAGAGACATGGACTCATGCAGTTGCAAGAGAGTTTGTCTATCAAGGAGTTGCTGCTACGTGCTTTACTGCTTTAAAGGGCTTAGAGAGCATCTTAATTGATAACAAAGATGAACGGGATGGATTGGTTCTTAGCTTGATATCCAAAGTTATGGGGTTTGCAGCTATATTCTATTTGAATAAACAGCTTAATGCGAAATTCCAGCTAGGATCTCCACCTTTTAACAACCCTGGAGTATCGTCAGGGATTGGGGCTTTGGTCGAAGCTGCTAAATTGAAGTGTTTCGGATAGATATTACACGTCATGACTCAGTACGACCATCAGCAGATTGAAAAGAAGTGGCAGACTTTTTGGAGAGAAAAGCAAACCTTCAAATGTGAGTTCGATCCCTCTAAGCCCAAGTACTATATATTGGATATGTTTCCTTATCCTTCTGGAGCAGGGCTTCATGTGGGGCATGTGACTGGGTATACAGCGACAGATATCCTTGCGAGATATAAGAGGCAGAAAGGGTTTAATGTCTTACATCCGATGGGTTGGGATAGTTTTGGCCTTCAAGCAGAACAGTATGCCATTCGAACGGGGACTCACCCCAAAGTGACGACAGAGAAAAACATTGACACCTACCGCAGGCAGCTTCAGTCTCTCGGGTTTAGTTATGACTGGGACAGAGAAGTCAAGACAAGTGAACCGAGCTACTACAAGTGGACTCAGTGGATCTTCACACAGCTTTACGACAAGGGGCTCGCTTATGAAGCTGAGGTTATGGTTAACTATTGCCCTCAGCTGGGAACAGTACTCGCTAATGAAGAAGTAGATAATGGGAAGTCTGTCGAAGGGGGGTATCCTGTGGAGCGGCGGCCACTGAGGCAATGGGTGCTCAAGATCACAGCTTATGCAGAGAGACTGCTTGAAGACCTAGATTTGCTAGATTGGCCCGACTATCTCAAAACGCTCCAAAGAAATTGGATTGGGAGAAGTGAAGGGGCAAAAATCACCTTTATTGAAACAGATTCTGAGGAGCCAATCTCAGTATTCACGACTAGGCAAGACACACTCTTTGGCGTCACGTTTATCGTGTTATCTCCTGAGCACCCGATGGTGGCTAAAATTGTGAAGCAGGAGCGCCGTGCTGAAGTTGAGAAATATGTTGAGCAAGCAGCTCGTAAAAGTGACCTCGAAAGAACTGAGCTTAACAAAGAAAAAAGTGGGGTATGGACTGGTGCTTACGCAACAAACCCGATAAATGGTCAGCAGATTCCCATATGGGTTGCTGACTATGTGCTCATGGGCTATGGAACGGGCGCGGTTATGGCTGTTCCTGGGGGAGATCAGAGAGACTTCGAATTTGCAAGCAAGTACGACCTTTCAGTCGTTGCTCCCATAGACCCCGACTTGAACACATTTTCAGAAGAGATCCCTGAGGGAATAAGCGCTGAAGATTTTCGCTCTGATGTTTTAAAGGGAAAGGCTTGTTGGGGCCATGGCGGAGTGATGGCGAATAGTAAGAGTGAGCATCTCGATATCAATGGTCTCTCTATTGAAGTGGCAAAGGAGAAGGTGATTGGATGGCTTGAGGAAAATCAAGTCGGTGAGCGCTGCATTAATTACAAACTTCGAGATTGGCTTTTTTCTAGACAGCGCTATTGGGGAGAACCGATCCCAGTTCTCCATTTTGAAGATGGAACCAAGCGCCTTTTAGATATTGATGAGCTCCCTTTAACGCTTCCTGAGCTCACGCAATATAAACCTCAAGGGGAGAGCAAAACACCGCTAGATAATATAAGAGAGTGGGTAGAGGTCATCGACCCTAAAACAGGGAAAAAAGCACTTCGAGAGACCAATACCATGCCGCAGTGGGCAGGTTCATGCTGGTACTATCTCCGTTTTTGCGATCCTCATAATCGAGAAAAGGCATGGGGAAAAGAGGAAGAAAACTACTGGATGCCTGTCGATATGTATGTTGGGGGAGTGGAGCATGCTGTTCTTCATCTTCTTTATGCCCGTTTTTGGCATAAGGTGCTGTATGACGCTGGTTATGTCTCGACGAAAGAGCCCTTCCAGACTTTGCGCAATCAAGGACTAGTCACGGCAAAAGCTTATAAGCTCCCTGAAGGAGGGTATATTAGCCCAAGTCTTGTTGAAGATCGGGATGGAAAACCGTTTTATGAGGGGAAAGAGCTGCATGATTTTGTAGAGAAGATGTCAAAGTCTAAACTCAATGGAGTGACTCCCGATGAGATTGTTGAGGAGTATGGTGCAGATTCTCTGAGGCTTTATGAAATGTTCATGGGTCCTTTTGATAAAGAGAAACTTTGGAATAGTGATGCGATTAGTGGGTGCCGGCGCTTTTTAGACCGTTTTTATGCTTTGGTTTATTCTGATCAAGTCTCTGACAATGAGAGTGAAGAAGGAATGAAGCTTGCGCACCGCCTTGTACATGGAGTGGAAAAGGATATCGAGGCGATGTTGTTTAATACAGCGATTGCAAAATTTATGGAGTTTGTGAATCACTTTTCTAAGCTGAAAAGCTATCCAAAGAAAGGGCTAATCATGGCTACGCAAGCACTAGCTCCTTTTGCTCCGCACCTTGCAGAAGAGTGTTATGCATTTTTGACTGGTAGGGAAGGAACCCTCACCTATGACGCCTATCCAGATGCTGATCCTGCGCTACTCGTTGATAGTCACGCAACATATGTTGTTCAAGTCAATGGGAAGTTTCGCGGTAGATGGGAGTTGCCAAAGGGAAAAAGTGAGGATGAAATCCTAGAACTTGTGAAAGGAGATAAGAGGGTTTCTGCTCACTTAACAGGAGAGATTGTCAAAGTCATTTATATTCCTAATAAGCTCCTTAATATTGTTGTCAAATGAGTCGTTTCTTTTATAGTCTCTTGCTCTTCTTTGGATTTCTGCTCATTTCACCTAAAATCTTATTTGATTGGACGTTTCGAAAAAAGTATCGCAAAAGTGGATACGCACGTCTAAAACGTACGGGTCCTGCGCCGAAGGGGGCTCCTTGTATTTGGCTTCATGGAGTTTCTGTTGGTGAGGTTAAGGCGCTGGCTACTCTTGTCCCCTTAATTCGCAAAACCTATCCAAAAAGCTTTATCCTTGTGTCTACTGTTACCGAAACAGGGCAAGCATGTGCCAAGAAGGCAGTTAAGGGTGCAGATGAGTTTGTATACATGCCTCTTGACTTTTCGTCGATTATTCGCCCCTTTGTTAGAAGTCTATCACCTGACTTTTTAATTTTGATCGAAGGTGACTATTGGCCTAACTTGATCAAAAGTGTTAAGGATGAGGGGGGGAAAGTAGCTGTTGCTAGTGGAAGAATATCAGAAAAATCGATGAAACGCTACAAAATTTTTAAGCCTTTAGTTGAAGTTTTCTTTTCGGGGATCGATCTGTTTGGGATGCAAAGTGCGATTGATGAAGAGCGAATGAAAAAGATGGGAATTCCCGCAAGCAAGCTATTTGTTACGGGAAACTTAAAGTTCGATAGTGCGCTACCTGAATTATCAGATCAAGAGAGAAAGGACTTTAAAGAGCGGTTAGGAATAGCTCCAGGAGATCAAGTTGTAACGATTGGATCGACGCACAAGGGGGAAGAAGCGCTTCTATTACAAGAGCTAAAGCCGATCCTTTCAAAAAGATCAGATGTCAAAATTCTGCTTGTTCCACGCCATCCCGAACGTTTTACAGAAGTTGAACAAGAGCTTAAAAAAAGTGGGTACACCTATGGGCTTTACAGCAGGAAGGAAACAGATGCTCCCATTCTCATCATCGATCAGATGGGGATTTTGATGCGCTGCTATCAAATTTCTGATTTAGCTGTAGTGGGGGGAAGTTTTGTTCCAGAGGTCGGAGGGCATAATATTTTTGAACCAGCAATCGCTCAGGTCCCTGTTTTCTTTGGACCTTTTATGGAAAATCAGTTGGCTCTAGTTGATCTTATCTCCAATGCTGGTGCAGGCAAACAATTGGATTTGGAGGAGTTGGGGCACTGTGTTGCTCAGATTCTAGCAAATGATCAAAAGAGAAAAGAGATGGGGCTAAACGGAAAACAGCTAGAGAGTGAAGTGAGTGGATCAGCGGAGCGAACATGGAAAACCATCCAGTCGAAAATTTTCGAAGCGGCTCTAGCTTGAAATAAGCTGATTTGTTTTAATTATCCTTTTTCATAAGTTTCTCAAGGCTTTTTTGATGGCTAAGCTTTACTTCTACTACTCAGCAATGAATGCTGGAAAAAGTACGACCCTTTTGCAGTCGAGTTATAACTATAGAGAAAGGGGAATGAGCACGTTATTATTTGCCCCTAAATTCGATGACCGTTTTGGTAAGCCTGCAATCTACTCGCGCATTGGCCTCAAGCAAGATGCGACCCTCTTTGATGCCAACTTTGACTTATTTGCAGAGTCTGAAAAGCAAAAGGAAGAAAGCGGTTCCTTAAGATGTGTTTTAATTGATGAAGCTCACTTCTTAACTAAAATGCAAGTTGCTCAAATTGTTATGATTGCAAAACAGCTGAATTTACCTGTTCTTTGTTATGGGCTACGCACTGACTTTCTCGGAGAAACGTTTCCCGGAAGTCAATATCTTCTAGCTTGGGCTGAAGAGCTTGTTGAGATCAAAACAATTTGCCATTGCGGCTCAAAAGCGACTATGAATATGCGTATTGATGAAGAGGGGAGAGCGGTGACATCTGGAGAACAAGTGCATATTGGGGGAAACGATCGTTATCTTTCGGTATGTATGAAGCACTATGTTGAGGGGGTCAGTAGCATCCCGGATTTATCAAAACAAAAGGAGGGAGCTGTATGCAGCTAGTCGTAAAAAGTAAAATACTTCCATGGGTCGTATGTTTCTCGGCATCTTTGTTTTTTGCTTACGAGCTTTTACAACTCCATGTGATGAATGCAATTGCGCCAATGGTCATGAGGGATTTTCAACTCTCTGGAGCACAGTTTGGAGCGTTGAGTGCGACTTACTTGCTTGCTGATGTCGCGTTTCTCCTTCCTGCTGGAATGATTCTAGACCGCTTTTCTGTTAGAAAAGTGATTATGGTCGCCCTTCTTCTGTGCATACTTGGAACGATAGGCCTTTGTCGCGCAAATTCATTTGCTCTTGCATCATGTGCTCACTTCCTATCGGGAATTGGAAATGCATTTTGCTTTTTGAGCTGCATGATTCTCATCACTCGATGGTTTCCAAAGGAAAGACAGGCTTTTGTCATGGGGCTTATGGTGACTGTTGGAATGTGTGGTGGTGTGATTGCTCAAGTTCCTTTTTCACTTCTTGCACAAAAGCTCGATTGGAGAGGGGCTCTGCTGGTTGATGCCCTTGTAGGGATGCTCATTTTAGGGGTCATCTTCGCATTTGTAAAAGAGAGGCCTGAAGGAGCGGTTGACGATAGTGCTAAAGGCGAAATGCTTCCCTTTTGGACAGGGATTAAACAGGCCTTTTCCAATATTCAGACGATCTTTTGTGGTCTCTACACTTGCTTTCTCAATTTGCCTCTTATGATTATCAGCGCAGTGTGGGGAACTCTATTTTTAACGCAGGTTCACCATCTGCAAATGCTCAAAGCTTCTATGATTGTGAGTATGATCTGCATTGGTACGATCGTTGGCTCACCAATATATGGGTGGGTTTCTGACAAAATGGGGAATAGAAAAGGGCCAATGTTTTTTGGGGCAGTTACATCGACTCTTGTGATTGTGGCTATCTTACTTGTTCCACTTAACTCTGAAGCTCTTTTAACGGTTCTCTTCTTTGCCCTAGGCTTCTTTACAAGCAGCCAAGTGATTGGTTATCCAGTGATCACTGAGAGTAGCCCCAAGCATCTTACGGGGACTTCTATGGGAGTGGCTGCAGTCATTATTATGGGGATGCCAGCGGCTCTTCAGCCCATTACAGGCCGTTTATTAGATTGGGGGTGGGATGGCACCATGGTAGATGGAGTGCCGTTCTATTCAATGGCAGACTTTGCAGCTGCCTTCTCTATTTTTCCCATTGGCTTTTTGATTTCCCTCATTATTCTTGGCTTTATCAAAGAGACTGGGGCTGCTCGCAAGGTCCTTAAAGCTGAAATTGAAAAATTAACGTAATCGGGTAAAGACGTAAAAGACAAGCTGGAATTTTCTGCTTGAGAAGAAATCGCAATCTTTGTAGGATATACTTTGAATATCGCGGGGTGGAGCAGTAGGTTAGCTCGTTGGGCTCATAACCCAAAGGTCGTAGGTTCGAGTCCTACCCCCGCTATTTTTTAAACTATCTGGGGCGGCATAGCTCAGTTGGTAGAGCAGCGGAATCATAATCCGTTGGTCCATGGTTCGAGTCCGTGTGCCGCTACTTTTCATAAAAATCACTCTTTTTATCTCCCTCTCAACGCATTTAGCGCATAATTCCCGGCGTAAACAAAATACTTTGGAATAGAGAAGAGACTTCTTAGGTCTGATTTTTGATCTCCGACAATTCGATAGATGAGCTGATTCGTATTGAACCAGCTTGTGTTAATAGCATTCCCGAGCCGCATGATGTAGGGGTAGTGCATTTTTGCGCGTGCATGGACAGCACTATCAAACCGGCCATAAGGGTAGATAAAGGTTTGCGGCGTGAAATCTAGCTGAGCTTGTAGAATGAGTTTGGAAGCAGAAAGCTCATACTCAGGGTCCACTTCTAGGTCAGTCATTGGTTTATGATTGACGGAATGAGAGGCAATTTCGATCAAAGGTGAGTCGTTTATTTCTTTTAATTCCTCCCAGGTGCAGAAGGCTGGAGAAGGTGTAGGCGAGGCAATTGGAGATAGGTCAGTGACTTGCTCTAGCCGCTTTTCAGTGGACAGCGTTGTTTTACTTAGGATATACCCTGTTGGCACCCCGAGTACAGCTTTTAGTTGATATTTTTTGAGAAGGGGGAAGACGTAGTAGTAAAAGTCGAAGGTGGCATCATCAAAGGTCAAGCACACTTTTAGGCCTTTAGATATAGATTCTCCAGGAAGAGCTGAAGAGTAGCGATCTACAACCCACTGTAGGTGTTTTTCAAAGTCACGTAAAGGCGTAGCATGTTTTCCACTACCGATCTGATGGTAGGCGATTGTCAGGAGCATGTTGGTTTCGCTCTGCGAGTTTAAGATATTTATAAAAAGCAGTTTGGCTGTTGTATACAGAAATAATATACCCTTCTTTTCCGCCGAGGAAACCTCTTTTTATGAAGTAAGACTTGAAAAAAGCGTAGAAGCCATGGAGGAGTGCTTTAGTGAAGGAGGAGCGCTTCTTACCCCAGTTCTGCTCTGCAAAGAGGTCGGAGTAGCTATGCATTTTTCTTAAGAAGTCAGAGATGGAGTTATACGAGAAATGGTGAACGGGATTTTTCAGCTTTACCTCTTGGAGCCCTTCAGTTAAGACTTTTTCGTGAACAAAATTATCTGAAAAGGATGTGCTTTTTTTATGGTAGAGTCTGACGTGGCGATCGGGGTACCACCCACACCACTTGATAAACTTTCCGTTGAAAAAATTGTGAAAGGGGAAGGAGTAGACTCTATTCGGGTCGAGCTCAAGGGAGAGGATTTCATTTGCGAGCGGCTCAGTGACAACCTCATCGGAATCAATTGATAAAATCCAGTCGTGTTTTGCAAGATTGGCAGCGGTGTTATGGAGTGGGCCAAATCCATTGAAAGAGGTCATGTGTACTCGAACATTGAAAAATTTCTTCGCTATTTCCAGAGTTTCATCTGTAGACCCCGTATCGAGAATAATCACTTCATCAAAACACTTTACCGACTTCAAAACTTGCTCGAGGGTTTTCCCTCCATTTTTTGTCAAAATTGTCACACTAATCATGGCTCAACTTTAGCATGTTAAAGGGATAAAAATCTTTCTTTTTTCATAGAGGCGCGATATATTAAAGACATTTTTGAATCAGTGTGAAATGAGATGAATAAGAGTTATCAGTTTGCAAAGAGCTACACCTTTGATGATGTTGCCCTTGTCCCCCAGTTTAATAATGTACCCTCACGAACAGAGCCGAGTCTTGGGTCATGGTTAACGAAAGAGCGTAAGATCGGCATTCCGATTGTTTGTGCAAACATGGATACCACCATTTCTAAAGAGCTTGCTGAAGTGCTCTTAAAGAATGGCTCTATCCCTATTTTCCACCGCTTTACTGAGTCCATGTCAGCACAAGAGGAGTGGGTGGACCACTTTCAAAATCGCACTTTTATATCGTGTGGCATTGGAAAAGATAAGATTGATGGGGTAAGAGATCTTCTCGACAGAGGTGCTACTGGCGTTTGTATAGATGTTGCTCACGGACACTCTGATCAAATGTTCCGATTCATTGAGGCTCTCAAGAAAACACATCCCGATAAAGAGATCATTGCCGGGAATGTTTGTACTGCGATGGCTTACCATGATTTGGTTAATGCCGGAGCTGACAGCGTTAAAGTAGGCATTGGGCCGGGAGCAGCTTGTACTACACGAGTGACGACTGGATTTGGGGTTCCACAGTTTAGCGCGATCTATGAGTGTGCAAAAGTTGCTGAAAAACTTCGCGTTCCACTTATTGCCGATGGGGGAATCCGTAGCAGTAAGGACGTTGTTCTGGCTCTTGCCGCAGGCGCAAGTAGTGTCATGGTTGGCAAACTCTTTGCATTAACAGCTGAGAGCGCAGCAGAAAAGAGAAAAACTGAGTATGGCACAGAAGCAAAATATCGAGGGCAGGCCAGCAAAGATTTTCAGACTGACTTTTATGGAGGACTGAAGGAAAAAACAGTTGCTGAAGGTGTCGATTTCTGGGCTCCAATTTCTGGTCCTGCACAGGAGTTAATCGATGGGCTCCTTGGAGGAATTCGCAGTGGCTTAACTTACGGGGGAGCCCGAAGCATAAAGGAACTGCAGAGAAAAGCAGAGTTTGTAGAGGTCACAGCAGCGTACCTCCAAGAAAGTCAACCACGTCCAGGAGTCTCATGAGTCAGGGAAAAAAATTGGGCATGTGGATGCTCACCGCACTTGTTGTCGGGAATATGATTGGTTCTGGAGTTTTTTTACTCCCTGCATCACTGGCTCAATATGGAACCATTACGCTTTTTAGCTGGGTGCTCACTGCTGTTGGAGCTATGCTACTTGCCTTAGTTTTTGCTAAGCTCGCCTCTTTATTTCCAAAGACTGGCGGTCCCTACATTTATTGCAAAGAGGGGTTTGGGAACTTCGTAGGCTTCCAAGTCGCTTATAACTATTGGATCTATATGTGGGTGGGCAATGCTGCGATTGCAGTCGCCACAACCGGATACTTAAGTACGTTTTTTCCGCCGCTTGCTGACAATAACCTCCTTGCATTTTTCATTACTGCAGGGATTCTTTGGTTTTTCACATTAGTTAACGTGATTGGGGTGCATTTTGCTGGCGCTCTTCAAGTCATATTGACAGTTCTTAAGTTCATTCCTCTTCTAGTTATTGCCTTCATTGGAATTTTCTTCATCGATTTGAATAATTTAAAGGCATTTAACATTAGTGGTGCTTCTAATTTCTCGGCTCTCTCCAATGGAGCCATGCTGACACTGTGGGCATTTCTAGGAATGGAATCAGCTTCGATTCCAGCTGATGACGTGAAAAATCCTAAGAAAACGATTCCTCGAGCAACGATACTAGGAACGCTCCTTGCTGCCTGTGTCTATATTATCAGCACAGTAGCGATCATGGGAGTGATTCCAGTTGAAAGTCTAAAGAATTCTGCAGCACCTTTCTCCGATTTTGCAGGGGTTATTTTTGGGGAATGGGGCAAGCTTGTGATGGGAGCTGTTGCGGTGATTGCGTGTGTCGGTGCTTTAAATGGTTGGATTTTACTTCAAGGGCAGATCCCTCTTGCTGCAGCTAAGGATCAACTTTTCCCTCGTCGATTTTCAAAGGTTTCAAAGAAAAGAGCGCCTGTTTTTGGAATTGTCTTCTCCTCTCTGCTCATCACGATTCTATTGATGATGAACTTCAATAAGAACCTTGTTGACCAGTTCACATTTATCATTTCTTTAGCAACGCTAGCAGCTCTTGTTGCTTACCTCTATACGGCGATTGCTGAGTTTGTGATTTACATTAAGCACCCTAGTAAGATCGAAAAGCGCACAGTCGTCAAGTCTCTTACTATCGCTGCCCTTGCTTTCATCTACGCTTTTTGGGCTGTTGTGAGCGCTGGCACTGAGATTGTCTTTTATGGAACGCTTCTGCTTTTTACAAGTATTCCTATCTATGGACTCATGGAGTGGCAAAAATATCGAAAAACTCAAAAGAAGGGTTGAGAGGATGGGCACCATAAAGAAAATCTATGACTCTGTACATCGGTTCATTCACATTGATCCAATAGAGAGTGCTTTGATTAATACGCGCCCCTTTCAAAGGCTTCACTATATACACCAATTGGGTGTGACCTATTTTGTCTATCCTGGAGGAACCCACCGGCGCTTTGAGCACTCCTTGGGTGTGATGGAGCTGGCGACCCGGATTTATGATGGGGTGACCACGATTGATGAGACAGAGCCTTTATCTGAGCAAGGGAAAAAGTTACTTCAAGAGCATATCCCACCCAAAGGATCTCCTGAACATCAATATTGGCGTCGAGTTTTGAGGATGGCAGCTCTCTGCCACGATCTCGGCCACCTCCCATTTTCCCACACTGCAGAACATCGCCTTTTAGGCAAAGGGGGACATGAGCGCTATACACTTGAATTCATTAAAAGTTCCTTTCTGAAACCGATTTGGGAGATGCTAGAAAAAGAGGTGAAAAAAGAAAGCGTTCAGGAAGATGTAACAAAGCTTGCTCTTGGAGAGAAAAAGTATGCTGAAGTGAATCCTGATGCCCCGCCATTTACTCCTTGGGAAAGAATCGTTACTAGCATCATCACGGGTGACTTCTTTGGGTCTGACCGCATCGACTACCTTCTCAGAGATTCCAAGTATACTGGGTTGACTTATGGCCTTTTTGACTATCACCAACTCATTGAAATGCTTAAAATCATTCCGGCAGAAGAGGGGACCTCTTTGAGTATTGGAGCTTTAGAAAATGGGATTGAATCGTGTGAAGCTTTGCTACTTGCTCGTCACTATATGCATAAACGTTTGTATCAATATGCTTCTGTCAAATCTTACTCCTTCCATCTCGCACGGTTTATGGAGACAATGTATAAGGGGATAGGAGAGGATCTGAGTCACTACATTGCGATGACTGATAATGAAGTTCTTTGCGATGTAGGTGTTGCGGCTCTTCAGCCCTCACATCCAGGCCATTTCGATGCAGCATGCTTGTATCTACGCAATCAACGCTTTTCTGCCATCCCCCTTTCTGCCATCCCGGATGAGGAAGTGCTCTTTGAAATTCAAAAAAAATTTACCATTCCCCAAGAAGAAATCGCATGGGAAATTGCTAAAAGCCAAGGCAAACGGCTGGGGCTTAACTTTCCGGTGCTTTGCCAAGAGGGTCGTATAGGTTGGGGAGAGGAGTTCTCAGAGATATCCATTCCCACCCAGGCGCGAAGCTGGGTCTATGTTTCTCCTCAGTATGAATCCGAAGCACGTAACGAGCTTCGATCAAGAGCCCTTTTGGGGTGAAACTTAACCCATCCTCCTGGTAAAATGGCTGTTATAGAAAAAAATATATAGGGTCATTGTGCTTACAAAATTGCACCGATTCTGGGAAGAGATTTTAAGTTACAGCAGACAGGAAAAGCTCGTTTTGCTCTTTGCAATGATTTGCAGCTTTTGTATCACCTCAGAGTATGCCATCACTAAACCCGCGAGCAACTCGATTTTTCTTGCCCACTACCCTGTCACCTATCTCCCATACGCATGGCTCGCGACTGTTCCTCTCAACTTTCTTGCTGTGAGTTTTTATAACCGTTTGCTTAACCGTTTGGGATCCTTCCGGATGTGTCTCTGCTTTATCGGTGTGACGCTTGTTGTGAACCTGTCGTCGGCTTTTTTTCCATCGTCACTCGCCTTCCTTCTCTATGTGTGGAAAGATATTTATGTTCTGCTGATGTTTCAGCAGCTGTGGTCTGTGATTCACTCTGTGATTAAGTCTGATCGCGCCAAATATCTTTATGGTTTTTTATTTGGCATTGGGGGAGTGGGAGCAATTATGGGGAGTGTTGTCCCTGGTTTTTTCGCGGTTGCAGTTGGATCAGAACACCTGCTCTTGATGACCCTTCCAATTTATCTTATTTTTGCAACTGCCTACTTTTTTTTCTTGAAACAAAGTGGTTTCTTGAAGGAGTCGATTAAAGAAAAAGAGCAAGGTCATTTCTTAGAGGGATTTCAGCTGATTCGGCAATCTAAGCCACTAAGGTTTATTCTGCTGATTGTCGTCTTAATGCAGGTGATGGCAACAATCATGGACTTTGAGTTCAATACGTTTCTTGCTATGCGCTATCCCGAGCAAGATGTGCGCACGCAGTTTTCTGGGCGCCTTTTTGGAACCATCAATACTCTAAACCTTTGCTTGCAGTTTGTTGCCACGTTCCTCGTTGTTCACCTCTTTGGACTCAAAAGAAGTCACTTTTTGGTGCCAGTGATTCTTCTTATCAACGCAGTGGGATGTCTTTTCTATCCCGGTTTTGCTTTTGTGACCTATTCATTTGTTGTAATTAAGACCTTTGATTTCTCCATTTTTAATATTATTAAAGAGATGCTTTATCTCCCTTTGAAAAAAGTAGAGAAATTCAAGGCCAAAGCGATTATTGATGTATTTGCCTACAGAAGCGCCAAAGCGGGAGCCTCTCTATGCGTATTGGCATTGCAGTTTTTCTTTCCTGAACGATTGCCCTACGCATTTATGTGGGTTCCACTGATCCTTGCGACGACTTGGATCTTTTCAGTCTATTTTCTTATGAAAGAGGGAGATTTTGCTATCCCTGAGACAAATCCTACGCTAGAGGAACAAGTCTCTTGATGATATTCCCTATGATAGATATTCTCGTTCCTCTAGAACATTAGGAGTATTCAATGCAAGAGGTTAAGCGGTCATTTTCGAATGGAGAAGAGTATGTTGAAGTGGATATGAAACCTAAAGACATATTGCATGATCCAATCCTAAACAAGGGGACTGCCTTCACGCGCGAGGAGAGAAAAGAGCTTGGACTTGAAGGATTGCTTCCCTATCACACTTCGACGATTGAAGACCAAGTCAAGAGGCGGTACGCAAACTTTGTTGCCCAACATGACTCGATTGCAAAACACAAGTTTCTCACATCACTTCAAGATCGTAACGAAGTCCTTTTTTACCGCTTACTTTCTGAGCATCCCGAAGAGATGATGCCCTACATCTATACTCCAACTGTAGGGGATGCCTCTCTTCATTATAGCTCACTATACAATCAGAATCGCGGAGTTTATATTTCCTATCCCGACAAAGATAATCTCGATGCGATTATTGATCAGATTCCTAAAGACCAGGTTGATGTGATTGTTGTCACCGACGGTGGGCGGATTTTAGGACTCGGGGATCTCGGTGTTGGGGGAATGCCTATTCCAGTAGGAAAACTCTCCCTTTACACACTCTTTGGAGGAATTCACCCTGACCGCACCTTGCCGATTCAGCTCGATATCGGAACAGATAACCCAGACCTATTAAATGACCCTCTCTATCTTGGATGGCGTCACGAGAGAGTCAAAGGGAGTGAGTACTTCGAGTTTATTGATGCATTTATCCACGCCATCAAAAAGAAGTTTCCAAAGGTTCTCATTCAGTGGGAAGACTTTTCTAAAGCAATAGCACAACCTCTACTTGAAAAATATCGGCAAACCATTTGCTCTTTTAATGATGATATTCAGGGCACTGCAGGGGTAGTGGTCGCTGGAATTCTTTCAGCCCTTCGAGGAACAAACCAAGATATTAAAGATCAGCGCATGGTGCTATTTGGTGCAGGTTCTGCTGGGATCGGTGTGGCTCAGCTCATCACTCAAGCAATGGTGAAAGCGGGGATGTCACCTGATGAGGCAAAAAAGAGGATTTATATTCTTGGACGCAATGGACTCGCTCATACTGAATCCAAATGGTTAGACGAAAAGAAACGGCCGTTTGCACAGTCCGCTTCTGATCTAGCAGACTGGGAGGTTAATGATCTTCAAAACATCTCCTTATTCGAAGTCGTTAAACATGCGCGTCCGACGATTCTCATTGGGACTTCAACAATGCCTGGTTCGTTTACTAAAGAGCTGGTGCAAGAGATGCGAAAGCATGTTAAACGTCCGATTATCTTCCCCCTTTCTAATCCAACGTCTAAAACAGAAGCAGTGCCTGCAGATCTTCTCAAGTGGACTGATGGGCAAGCACTGATTGCAACTGGAAGTCCCTTTGCTCCTGTCGAACATGGGGACCACATGTTCACGATTGGCCAGTGTAATAATGTTTTGATTTTCCCTGGAGTTGGGCTAGGAGTGATTGCTTCTAGAGCCACGCAGGTAACAAACGGGATGTTTTTGCGAGCAGCAGAGGTGCTGAGTGAATATGCTCCCATTGTGAAAGATCCTTATGAATCCCTATTCCCAGGTTTTGATCACCTGCGCAAAATTAGTGCCCATATTGCTTTTGAAGTTGGGCAGTATGCGATTAAAGAGGGTATTAGCGCTAATCCTCCTAGCGATTTAAAGAAAGTGATTGAGGAAGCGATGTGGGAGCCCAAGTATGCCCACTTCAGGAAACCAAAAAAATAAAATTTATGAGCCGAATACTACCCCAGTCAAAAAAGTGGTAGTAGGTCCACTATAGAAGTATCGATAGCCCAGCAGATACAAGTACAACTCCAAAGCTTCTTCTTAGGATACTTGGCGAAAGGCGATGTGCAAGATAGACGCCTAGAGGCGCTGTAATAAAAGCAGAGATGCTAATTGCAATAAATGCAGGAAGGTAGATAAACCCCATACTTTCAGGCGCCTTTACCGTAGTCACTCCCATGCTAAGGAAGGCGATCCCACCTACAAGCGCGACTAAAAAGCTTAGAGCAGACGATGTACCAATGGCTCGACGCATAGGAACTTTAAAATGAGTCAGGACTGGGACATTCATCAGGCCTCCTCCGATTCCCAAAAGAACAGATAGTGTGCTTATAATGAGCCCAATCGTCATTAACAATGTATAATGAGGTAGGGGAGTTGGGTGTTTTTCTTTTCTTTCAGGAAATAAAAAAAAGAGACCAATCAGGCATTCAAATGAACCAAAAAAGAGTGCCAAAAACGCACTTGATAAGACTGTAGCGAGATAAGCTCCCAGCAGTGCTCCCAAAGCGCATCCGATCCCCATAGACTTCAGTATTGAAAATTGAATACCCCTTTTTTTGTAGTGAGAACGCGCAGCTGAAAAAGTTGTAAAAACCATTGAGGCAAGAGAGGTTCCGATAGCGAGGTGCATCGTGTAATCTGGAGGAACATCATGGATGATATTGAAGATCAGCAATAGGCAAGGAATGACAACAATGCCGCCACCAATCCCTAAAAGCCCAGACATCACCCCAGCTAAGGCCCCTACAATCAAGAAACTGAGAACTTCAAAAATCATATGGTCAAACGCGCACACCTTTTTCTTAGAGGCTCTCTTATAGAAGAAACTGTAATTAGAATGCTAGGGAGTTGAGTGAATGAGCTGAGCTAAGACGTGATTGATCTTCCAAAGGAGTGCAGATTTGGGTTGGCATACCAAATAGCTCTACTAAAAATAGCGGGAATGATCGTATCGGCTATTCCATTTGCCTGGTCTCTTACTGTCAATGTCTTGCCAAGTATGTCTGAAACGAGGGGCTTTAGTCGGTTCTCCTGAGCTTCCTCTGTTGAGAGTTTATCTTGAAGAGCATTTTGGACAACCCATGTAACGACAGTTAGGTAGCCATCAAACTCATTCGGAGTTAGTTCTGACTCTTTCTGTAACCCCATCTCTATCAGCAACCTACTCATATTCGATTCGGATAGAAATGATGTGACCCTTTGCTGAACACTGCACATGATTTAACTCAAAATCTCATTATTTGGCCTCTATCCTAAGGAATAATATGTAATAAAGCAAATACATTCGACTTAATACGTTTATTTTTAATTATTTATTATGTATAATTTTAATTATATAAATAAAAGGTAATTAAAATGAGCGTTTCAAAATTAGTTAGTTTAGATACTCCTTTAGCTTGGGTATCCAATGAGGCTAAAAATGCAAAAGAGAGTATAAGCAATAATAAAATCTCCTCCTTGGGCCTTTTGATTATCAATAGTTTAGGTGAATTTTTGGGCGCTGCTATATCAGCTCGTACTCGAGGTGTAGTTCAGCTCGATCGTATGGTTCCTGAAAGTTTTAGGGAATTTTCAAGATCTATTGGAGAGCGTGTTGCTAATGTTTCTGCTGGACTTGCTAGAAGAATTTCAAGTGTCACTCCCTTTTCGCAAAGCGCAGTAAGTAAAGTATTTACAGCGCCAATTGTCGAAGAGTTGGCCTACAGGCTCCCTCTAGCTGAGGCAGGGCACTACCTTGACCATCTTGTTGAAAAGCAGGCGATTTGTCAAACTACAGCACTAGTCACCAAGGTGGCTCTCACGATTATCATTTCCTTAGCTTTCACTTATGCCCATGGGAAAAACCTCGCTCCAGGCCGCTCTGCTGGTGTGTTTGCAATATCTACTGTGCTATGTATGCAAGCTCTTAATGGTCAGGGGACTGGAGGAGTTTCAAACGCTATTCTAAGCCATATAGTACACAATCATATGATGCATGTCTCAGGTAAGAACTAGAGCGCCATGTAGTCGAAGATTCATGGAAAGTTATTGGATTTCTATGCATAATGTCCGCTATAAATATTCCATTTGGAGAGTGAATATGAGTATAGAAGGTATTGCCAATAGTGAATCAGTCTCTTTTGAGCTCGATCGAGAGGGTAAACTTCCTAAGGTAGACTTTACAATTTCATCAAAAGCTAGGCCAAAAATCTGTACTGCATTCGAGTCTGTACGCAAACTGGATGAAGCGACCACTGTGATCGTTTTAAGCGATGGGTCTCGCTGGGAATTGCCGGATAAGGGTGGGCGCGCTCTACAATCCATTGCCAAGCAGTGGAAGGTTGGAGATGATGTTCGAATAAATCGTTTCAAAAATAACTTATTCGTTCTTAAAAATGTGCAAAAGCCTAATACCCGCTGCTTGGCCGCATTGAGCAAGTAGTGCGATGATGTAGCTAAAGCACTATTTATCAAGAAGGTTGACCCAAGTGGCTATGCCATGACGACAAGTGATGGAAAATTATGGGTCACTGGGTATCTGGGTGCTTGCAGCTCTCAGTACTGGAATGTGGGTGAACGCGTTGTGATTAATAAAAGTCATTACAGCAAGAACTATGGGGATTATGAAATTGTGAATCCCGATCGAGATGCCAAGAAGGATGTGTGGTTCACTCATGTATTTCAAGATAATAGATACTAAAGCTGACATTGAGCAGTTAGCGTGGAAAATTAACGCATCCTATTAATTACCAGAGAATTAAAAATTGCTCGCTATGTTTGCCTAACATAGCTGCGCTTTTTATAATCCACTGGAAATGAATAAACTGCATTTCTTTTCTCACCCTAACTGCTCAATGTCAGCTAAAGTAATGAGGAGATGTAATTGCCAACCACTATCTATGTAGGAACTCAACACCAAGCCAACTATTTCACATCAATAGTAGACGCAGTCAAAACGTGCTCGGGATACAGTCATGGGGATACTTTCCAAGCGCGTTCGATAAATGATAGCACTGGAGTGAGTCAGCAGATCAGATTAAGGGATATATAGCATCTAGCAGTACTTGTTTTCCTAAAGCACTCAGTTTAGTGGCTATTGGAGATGGAGCCCATATTGTGGTAAAGGCCTTTGAGGAACTTGAGAGCAAAAAGTTTGACCTCAAAGAAGCCCGTATTACAGTCTACACTTTTTCCAGCGTTACAAGGGGCCGCCAAACCTTAGAAACCGCTTTTATGATGCAATAAGCATCAATGATGTTTCTTCCAAGCTTATTGAAACTGATACTAGAGGGCATTGTCAGGCGGTAAAGGTTTGTTTGGTTGCCTTATTTATTCTAACGTTTTGCATTGGCTTGCCGGCAAGAACATATTTAGAGCAAAGCTGTAATGCTAAAACCAATCTCAACAGCCTCAAGAAAAGCCCTCAATAAGTTAAGTATAAGGACGGTTATCAGACGTTGGTGGAGAAGGTCTTCTGCAATAAGAAACTGCTTTTTTTAAGCACTCATTGATGTACGAATTCAGGCTCGTTTTCTGCTGATGTGCGTTAGCCGCAAGCCTTGCATGGAGATCTCTATTCATTCTTAGATTCAACTTGCCAGAGAAGGGCTTCTCAGGTTGTTTCCGCCTCTTTTTGCACCATTCTATATAATCTTCAATAGAATCCTTAAAAGCTTCTTCCAGCTCTTTCACTGTTGTACCTTGAAAAGTAATTACAGCCCTAATTCCAACCAACTCCCCATGAAAGATTTTTGCTTCATCATCATAAGTGACTTGCCCGTAGTATCCTTTGTATTTCATCATGGCTTAACCCCTGCATTTTCTAAAAATCTTCTAACTGAAACCAATGCACCCTTATCCGTTTCCTTTCTTGGATGCGGCCTATGGAATACAGCTTCTTCCTTGTTTAATATAACCCTTAGCCTTGAACCACGTCCTTCTTCAACTTTAGCTCCCAGGTAAACCAGAAGCGATTCTATATCCTTCCATTTCACGCTCGATAACGGAGGAGATGTGAATATCGAATTAAGAATACGGTCGTGCTTTCTGCTCATACTAAAATGGTACCATATATAGTACCAAAAGAACAATTCAAATTTTCAAAAAATCTTATCTGACTAATTAAGAACAACCTATATCGATATAAGTGCAGGTGTCAGGCCTTTGCATAAATCAATGGGTCATGACGCTTAAAGTATATTTTCGTTCCATTGATTGTCTTGCAGCAATTTAAAGGTCTAACTCCGGAGTGTTTGAATCTTGCCGTTTTTTGGGGTTCGAGGGTATAGAGGTTATCAATATAATTCTGATTAATTTTCTTCTTCTAATATTTCCTTAACATGTAAATAATCAATCAGTTGTGTTGATCCTGATATTTTGATAGGTAGTGTAAATTTTTTTCTGTAAATTCAATTTCTGAAGAGAGCTCAGGGGTTGCAAAAAAAATGGTTTGAGACCAATTTCTCTTAAGTTTGACAACAAAAGGAGAATGATATGGCCTCAAACCAACTTTTTTCTCCTCTA
>JASBRR010000038.1 GCA_030149435.1 Simkaniaceae bacterium | reverse complement strand
CAGATTTTGCGGCGTTTTTTGAGAAAAATTGAAAGAGTTGAAAATCTACATATACCTGAGTATAGGAGATTTGCAAAAATTTTGATTTTGCCAAAAAAGGCGAAAAATGTGTGAGGATGGAATTTCCCAACAGTCCCCTTAGGAGAATTCAGGAGCGAATCGATGAAGATTAAAGCCATTTTGTTAGTTGGAGGAAGCGGAGTCCGCTTTGGAAGTCAGACTCCCAAGCAATTCCTCAACCTATCGGGAAAAAAGGTTTACCTCCACACTTTGGAGACGTTTCTCTCTTTCAATGAGTTTGAGGAAATCATCCTCGCCTGCCCGTCCGACTGGATCGAAATGGTTGAAGCTGAGGTCTCAGATCCACGCGTCCGCGTCATTGCAGGCGGCCCATCCCGCCAAGCCTCCTCCTATCGGGCTCTGATAGCGTGCGGAAAAGAGACTGACCAAGTTGTGATCCATGACGGGGCGCGCCCACTCATCTCTAGAAGCATTATCCAAGCTAACCTTGAGGCCCTCCAAAAACATCGTGCGGTGGACACTTGTATTCCCTCGACAGATACAATCGTTGTGTCAAAAGGTGGAAAAAGCATCGATGCAATCCCCAAGCGCTCACACTACTTTCGAGGACAGACTCCGCAGAGCTTTACCTACCCGCTTATTCTCAATGCTCATGAACAAACCTCCCGTAATGATGCATCTGACGATTGCCAACTCATCCTCGAACAGGGACACCCTGTCCATATTGTCAACGGATCCGAAGACAATCTCAAGATCACAACGCTCCAAGATCTATTTTTGGCTGAACAACTTCTCAGAATCCGATCAAAGTCCCATGGCGTAGGGGAAGCTACGCTTAAAGACAAAATCTTTGCGATTACCGGAGGAACTGGAGGCATTGGAAGTGCTGTCGCAAAAGCGTTAAAAGAGGAAGGCGCCACTCCTCTTATCATCTCTAGGTCAGCAAAAGAGTACCGCCTGGACCTCACACACCCAGAAAGTAGCGAGAGACTCTTCGAGCGGATTCACTGGGAACATGGAGAAATTGATGGCCTCATCAACTGCGTCGGAGCCTTGGGCATTCGTCCCTTTCACACCCTCTCAACCCAAGAAATTTCCGATGCCATTACACACAACCTCCACTCTATCCTTTACAGTTGCCGCTTTGCTAAAGTCAAAAAAGGTGGGCATATCATTAACCTCTCCTCTTCATCCTTTTCACGGGGGCGCAAAGGGTATGTTCTCTATTCAAGTGCAAAAGCCGCGCTGGTCAACTTCACTCAAGGACTGGCTGAGGAGCGCCCCGACCTACAAATCAACGCAGTGATTCCCCAGAGAACTGACACCCCCTTACGTAAAGCCAACTTTCCCAACGAAGATCCCGCAACGCTCCTCTCACCACAAGAAGTTGCAGCAGAAATTCTTCAATTGCTTAAGCAAGAAAATACGACTGGAGGATTTTTTGAGGTGAGGAAGAGCTAGATTGATAAGTAGTAATCAAGCGTTTCCTCTGCACCTAACATCAAAGGGTACTGACGCGCTTCATCAACCGTGAGCCATGCACTCGCATCATTCTCCGTACATAATTGAACCTTTGGAAAATCATCGAGTTTGAGGCGGTACATATTAAATGTGTATTGGACCCAAGGCTTTACCATGTAGAGAGCACCCACACTCACAAAACTTGAGCTTGCTGGTACAATAATCCCAGTCTCTTCACTCAGCTCACGCCTAGCAGCATGACCACTTGACTCACCAGGCTCTAACTTCCCCCCAGGAAGCCCCCATCTACCGGGGTCAATGCGATTCGAAGGCCCTCTCCTTAAAAAGAGAATTTTTTCTCCAACTTCGACAAAAACAGCAGCAACATCGACATCAGAAACAAAGCCTGCAGGAGGCTTAGAACTCACTTGGATTTGATTTGTCATGATTGGTATTTGACTATAATAAAAAGATGAGGCTTGTTGGGCTCGAACCAACGACCCTCTCCTTAAAAGGGAGATGCTCTACCAACTGAGCTAAAGCCTCAAACTTGACCCCAAGGGGATTCGAACCCCTGTTGCCAGAATGAAAATCTGATGTCCTAGGCCAGACTAGACGATGGGGCCATCATTCTAGATAATCTAGTTTAGTATTTTGCAAAATTTGATTCAAGTTAAACTGCAAGCCTGTGGGAGCAAAGCTTGAATCAAAGCCACCACCTTCGACCAAAAACTCCAGTCCTCCCTTGAAATGCTCAGCCACACTCACCAGATAACCCTAGCACTGAACTTAAAAAATCTCTACTGGGTCCGCTCTTAACATCCTCAGATCACGCTTTCAAAAATCGCACCTCCCCACCTCACTAACTCATCCTCCTAGGATCCCTTATCCTCGCTTTATCCAAGGCCCTTGTCAAGGCCCCAAAAAGCCAACGCCACTGGCGCCAATAAACCAAGTTCCAACAGCCAATTAGAACTTCCTAGCACCAGCGAGGCCGTAGGAGTCGTGGCTGGGGACGTCGAGGCAGTTGCGGACGTACAGGCCAGACGCCCCAAACGAACCAATGACTACCCGCCACTCGTTATTGTGTACTTTTTCCTCGCACCGACTGTAGGTGTGAGGGCTATCGCTATAGAGCCTCTCTCCTGTTTGGACCTGGTGCATCAGGATCGCTGTGGCGAGCTCTAGCGCTTTTGGGGTGGAGTATTCGCTCTTAAGAAGGGCTGTTTGATCATTATAGCTATTGTTTCTGCTACCGGGCAACACATCCTTGGTAATCAGGGACCAAGTGGCGGCTCCATTTGGTGCGCCTCCTCTCTCTTTTAGTGTTGTAGTATCTTCGCTACAGTATTTTGCAGTGTGCCCTTCTCCTTGAGGAGTTTTGATGATCTGACCCAGAAGGTTGAGGGTGTAGGGGGAACCATTTAGTGTTGCTGGAATGAGGGTGAGCATGTGGGTTTGTGCTACGGTCTTTCCACTCCAGTAGGGGCAGGGGCTGCTTAGGATCTCTAGAATGTTTGGAGGAAGTGGGGGCTCTATTCCCACATCTCCAAAGTATTTTTTCCACTTCTCCGCTCCAAAGGCCATCGGAATCATTGTTGAAAGGGGAGGTGTAGGGGCACTTGCTGCCGCTTTTGCAGCGCCTTGGCTTACTACTTGCGCGGCCTTGGATTGTGGTGGAGAGACTTCATTGGGATTTTGGAATGGAGGCGCTGGCAGAAAGGGGATGGCTTGAGCTGGTTGACTAGGGACTTGCCTTTCGGCGCTTGCAACTTGGGCGGCAGGGGAACCAAGCGCTGGCAGAGCTTTGTCTTGAGGAGCGTTGACTTTCGTTAGGAGGTTGCGAATCGCTTTGTTAATGCAGCCTGCGCTATCAATAAGCTGCGTGAGTTGTTTGTAGAGCTCTTCATACTTGTCTTCAAGGTCGTCATCTTCTTGCAATTTCATCAGGACGGCGAGTTCTTTGGTGATGAGATTGCGAAGCTTGAGGTCACGGTCGACGTTGGGATTTTCGAGGAGTTTCATGAAGTGAGGAATCATCTCAGCCACAAACTGGGGGATGTTCGAGGGGTTCATCATGTAGGGGGTCTCAAGCTGCAGTTCGACCCAAAAGCGGGGCAGGGCTTGGCTCTTGTTGAAGATGACGTATTCATCCCATTGGGGAAGAGTGCCAGGCATGGTGGGATAGTAGTTCGGCTCATTAGGGTCTTGGGGATTTTTGGAGACAACGGGAATGTAGTGGGAATTGTAGGTCTTGTAGGCACCCTGTCCTCGGAGGGTGCTCATATCTTGTTGCTGAGGATCTCCCACGACTGGGAAGGGTTCTCTCATGGAGACCCATGAGAGCAGGAGATGCCCTTTGCTGTAAATGTCTCCGGCATAGCGAGCACTGTCAGTGAAGTAAATGCCAGAGCCAAAGAAGCCAGCGTCGGTGCTTTGAGCTTTTGCGCCGCCCATACTGGTTTTTCCAAAAAAGGTGAAGCCAGATTTGCAGATGGAGTCACTAACGGCTTCGGCTGTTCCATGCCATAGCGGTAGGACTTTGGTTTTGGTCCAAGTGCGTATTCTACCGTCGGACTCCTTGGTTTGGAAGGGAGAGAAAATCTGCGCAGATTCTTTCCAGCGGTCTATGGCTTCTTTGCGCTCATCTGCTCGGGGTTCTTGGTCCCATGTGGGAGGAAAGGTGTCGGCTTCTCTCTCTTGCGAGGAGAGGTTGAGCTCGAAGGCTTGTTGCTGATGGCGCTCAAAAATGCAGTGAATTTTTTTGATTCCATACCTTAGGGGCTTGTTTGCATAGAAGTATCTCCACACAAAGCGCCATTCGGGGTCTGTGGAAAGGATTTGTGTTTTTTTGTAGAGGGCGTTTGCTGGCTGGGTTTGCATATCGCCGAAGACGCGGGCACTGATTTCCCAGGGGCATCCTGACTGGGTGGGAAGGTCGAGGCTAAGATCTACAGGCAAGGGTCTAGATTGAATAGATGGAGCTGTCATGTAAACCTCAAAAGAAAAATCTTGGATATTACTATGTGCTTCGACGAATAAAATTACAAAGTTTTTTACCTGCTATGATTCTGCGAGCTATACTTGAATCATTCAGAGGTCTTCCTTGCAAAGACATCATTCTACCTCCCCTCTTTTGCTTTGATGCCGAGGTGCATTAAGATCTGTGAGCGGATTGCATCAGGATGGAGAGGCAAATTGAACTGCTTATCCCCTATCTCGATATTGGAAGAACGATCTGCAAAAATTTTTTGATCATAATACCCTTGAGACCTGCTAAAAAACTCCCCTAGCTTCATAGCTTGGAGACGATCCAATTGCTCTTCTGTAACCGAGGAATTGTCCAACTCATCTATAAGGACTCTAGTAATCTCTTCTGGAGAAGAAAAGCTATTATGACTCAAAACACGAAGAAAAAAATCTGACTGCTCTTTGTCCGACAGAAAATTGCAACAAGAAACAAACTGGATCGTTGCAAAATCTATGATGTTTGGAGCAAAAGTCCAAGAAACAAAACCTGTGTCCACAAACTCCCTCTTAAACAAAGGGAAAACGTATTTTACGAAGCTCAAGAAATCCTCTGAGCCCAAAGAAAATTGTTGCTTCACAGAGAGTTTTGCTGTGGGGCTACCTAATGTGATATGGCAACCCTTGCTACGTCTATCAAAGCTATAGACCGATAAGATTACTAAGGCAGCAAAGAAGATAAGTAGCGTGAAACGTTTGCCAAGTACTGGCAATTTTTTGTATAGTTGCATCTGGTGTTCCTCCTGGTTAGGAATGCCCGGGCTCCTTGAAGAGTCCGTGCCGTCAGAGTGGCTGCTCTGGCGGCATTTTTTTTAATCCCCTTTCAATCTCTTTTTTACACGCATGTGTGTAATTTATTCAATAACTTTATGTAATTTTGATTTTTTCTCTGTACTGTGCAATGATTCATTCAAGCCTCCAAACAGGATTCTACAGGACATGTTGCTTAAAGAGTATCTAGAAATATATGGTGTAAGTAAGACTGCTTTTGCCAAACGAATTGGAAAGAGTCGCGAACTTGTTCACTTAATAGTGAACAAGGGACATATTCCCAAAGCAGATGTTGCTCTTTCTATTCATAATGCAACAGAAGGAAAGGTCTCGAAAGAAGAGGTTCTCTTTCCCAACAAAAATTGAGAGGGTGAAATCCTTAAATATGTGTTCACCACTACTCACTTGCAATCTATCAATACCAGATTATATCCTACCCCCTCAACTTAAGGAGACAACATGTCAGCAATAACCTTACAACACACTCAACTTCAGCACGATCATTCACCAGGACTAAACATTCAGCAAAACCTCCTACAGCCAGGACTGTCACCAGAACGGGTCCAAACTTTTTTAAGCATGTCCCCAGAAATGAATTTGGCACACACGACACTTGAAGAAAGATGCTCCCACCTTCACGACGACTCAAAGTTAAATGACTTTGCATTGGTTTTTCGTGCCGCTTTAAGAACCTGTAGTATGGGAACCGCCCTATCCACCACCGAAAAAGCACAAAAAATCTACATGTTGCATGCTAGTCGAATCACAAATAGTGTTGCCAAGCAACATAAGGATCGTGTGGTTGGATCAACACTTGCAATGCTAAATGGTAGCCTGCAAAATGAAACTGTAAGAGAACAATTAACCAGAGGATTTGCTGAAGCACTCATTGCAAAAATAAGCCAACTCTACTCTTGTTTTCCTCATCTAGCTTTAGCCAGAGCAATGGAATTACCATTGGAGCAAGTCCCATCGATGAGAGTGGAAAGAGGTGTTTCAATCATTCCTGACACACAGAACCCTATAGCGGCATCTTCTCTTTACAAAGAACTCTTATAGCCTTGTCATGTGAGTCACAATAGGCTCCTTCCTAAGAGCTGTATTAGTTCCAGATTCTTTCAACTCAGGGGGAAGCTCAATCTGTCCAATCCGTGAATCTGCCAGCTTTTCTAATGCTTTTTGATAGTCGGGCACTCCAACACCCTCCACATCAAAAGTGTGGTTGTCTGAAGATTTATCTTTATATGAAAAAGCAACTACAGATGAGACAGTACTAACAAAAACATGCTCCACTTTCATAGCGGTTTGAGCGCTTTGAGCATTTTGAGCTACCGCTGCAGCAGACTCTTCCTCTTCTGCCTTACGTGGACGCCTTGTATGACTAGACTCTAGGCTATCACTTTCTCTCGATTCTTTTAATATCTCTTCTCGGTGCTGTTCGCTAATAATCAAGCGCTTAAATTTTTGAGAAGGAATAGGATCAGTTCGCGTAATCTCACGACATCCAGATGAATCGTCGATTTCATGTTGTTGGACATCAGCGTCTACCACAAACAAGGCAGTCTGATGAAGCTTTTGAGACAGGCCTGCAACAAACTCTTTATCCTCTTGAAGTGCTTCATGTCTTGCAGCTGTCTGTGCTTGTGCTTTCACTGCTTCTGAAGGGGCAGTACCTTCTGCTTGACCTTCAGAAAGGGAAGAAAGGAATTCAGAAGTCTTCTGATCTATTTGTTTTCTATTTCGCTCTAAGGCTTAATCGAAAATACCACCGCTACCCTCTTTTTCCTCAGCTGCGTCTACAAGTCCCCCTTTCGCCGGATGGAACAACGAGAGAGCAATTCCCTGAACTTTGGAGACACAGTTTAAATGCGCCTTTTCGGTACTTTCTTGGTCAAAGGGCCTTTGAGAAGCTGAACCTACTCCGCCCGGAACAATTCCATGCCGAAAAAAACTGTCTAATTTACCACTGATAGATGACATATAACCCCCTTCACAAGCTTTTAATTATAATAGAAATAAGATTTAATTAAAATTAAAACTATAATAAAACCTTTCTTAACTAACTAAAAAATAAATGATTAGCAATAGAAATCAAAGAAGGCTCACATCCAGACCAGCTTTAGATTGGAAAAAACAGATTGTCTTGAGCGCCTAAATTACTAACATACTGTTTGTTAAGGAAATTGAAAAAACAAGCGCCGTTTTTCCTCGAATCAGACTCACAACGCACTTTAGGTTAACAGGTTAACTTTTTCTTGCTGCATCCGCTCTGCAGGCATCGCATTTATATGCGCATTTTGTAGCTAATAGCACGCTTGAGTTAAATCCCCTACTTCAAAACAATTGCTTATCTCATTCTAACAAATATCAAAGGTGCATATGAGCTTTATCTCTAATACCAGGGAATTCCTAAACCAGCAGCAATTACTACAAGTCCCTCAATCGGAAAAAGAATCCGAGCAATTTTCACTTTCTTCTGATCGTACTCAAACCTTTGTACATATTACTAGCTCGAAGGTTGTTAGCTGTTATGCTCCTTCCTGCTTCGCCTATCTAAGACACCGACTCCTGCAAAACTCAGCATGGCAGATTCTCTTCTGTAAAGCTGATATCAAAAGTGATACGGGGCTACATGCCTGGCAAATCAACACAGACGCACCTGTAAACAACTTAAGAATTGGATGCATTTTTGGAGAAGTTTCTGAGTCGCTACAAAGTGACTATGGAAAAGGACGGTTTGACGGCAGCAAGTTCTTCTCAAACAGCAGCAAGAGGCTATTCGGGCTGGACTATGCATCAGGAATCGTTTTTGGAGGGCTTGAAGGTAGATTAAGCCCAACATATAAAGGGCCAATAGTAATGAAATTGGATACGAACGCCGATGAAGGGACGATTATACGCTATGGAAAAACCCACACCTTCGCGATTCCTAAATTGCAACAGCTGAGAACGGAGGGGAAAAAATGGGAGGCCCTTTTTTGGGTGGCAACCTATCCTGAGTCTCCGCCTGCTAAACATCAAATCTCAATAGCTAGATATGCTCACGAACCGGACCCATCTTTTGAAAACAGAATGCTACAATTGGCTGCAAAACTTCAGGCTTCCGTTGCACCAACGCATCCTCACCTGCCAGAACAGTTTGTGTTTACGACTGACTCAAAAAATAAATATCTAGCAATACAAAAAGGCAACCCTCAAACAATTAAATATCTTGACTTTCAAGGAGGACCACTGCACATCGCCTTTGCAAAAAATATAGTGCAAAAGAATTCTGGAATTCATACCTGGCATATTATAACGAATACGACCGCTACTAACCTTAAAGTCGGCATATATTTTGCTGACGACCCACGTGGAGCTCAGTCTGACTTTGGAGCATCAAAAAATTGGGTCTCAATTGGGCACGTAACAACATACCTTCTATCTAATTGCAATCATATTGTGGGACTAGACTGTAGAACTGGTTCAACCATTGGTACAAGCTCTCGAAAACAATTACAAATAAAGAAAGGAGCAATAGCAGTTTCCCTTGACACATCGTCAGATACTTTGTCATTCCAAGAAATAGGCGACTCTAGCCAAGTCCATCGCCTCCAAATTGAAGAAATAGCTGAAAAGAGAAAAAAATCTTTGACATGGAAAGCTGTTTTTTGGGCTGCATTAGGTGGAGGGAAATCTTGCACGGCAACAATCACATCATATCACCGTCAATTAAAATCAAAAATATAGTTTATATATAGATTAATTATATGTTGATTTATTAAAATCCTATCAAATAAAATACAACTATATTCTAATAGAAGGGGTTTTATGAATACGATTCAAGAAATTACTTTAAATGAAATGCTTCATACAAGTTCTACAAGCACCGAAGAAGCAGACAGGATGGATCAAGAGCGGATCAAGGACTCTCTTTTGCCATTGACTTTTGAAATTGTTCGAAAGACTTATAGAGAAACCTCAAAGGAAGATATTTCCAGATGGATAGGAGATCTCGAGGGGCTCAAAGACCTACTTACAACACTTTGTAAAAAAAGAGGCTGTGAAGACCTCGACTATTATGAGTGCCATAATGAAATGGATGAATTGCCTAGCCATGCTCAAGACCTTTTTCATCATATTCAAGATGCAATGCAAAGTACTGGTGAACGGATGGAAGCAGTAACTCCAGCAAGATTCCAACTTCTTATCGACTTCCTAAAACAACTTGAAATCAAAAAGAACCAACAGCAGTAAGTCTATATGCTAGAGGTAAAAAAAAGGTATAATGTTGATATTGCGTATGTTGTGATTTTTGTACCCTATGGGGACTGCTTAAAAAATTCCATCCTCACACATTTCTCGCCTTTTTTGGCAAAATCAAAGTTTTTGCAAATCTCCTATACGTGAGGTTATGTAGATTTTCAACCCTTTCGGTTTTTCTCAAAAAACGCCGTAAAATCTGCAAAGAGCGACTTTCGAGAGCAGTCCCATAATCTACAAGCTAAATCGGAAATCGCTTAGACGGCAAGGATCTCTTTTTCTTTGCTTGCGAACAGAGTATCGGCCTGCTTGCAGTAATCATCAGTCAGCTCTTGAATCTTTTTCTCTGCCTTTTTTTGCTCGTCTTCAGAAAACTCTCCAGACGATTTCATCTTTTTTGCCAGGTCATTGGCTTTGCGGCGGTGCTCGCGAATCACGACTTTCGTCTTCTCAACTTTATCCTTGGCATCTTTCACAATCTCTTGGCGTAGCTCTTCGCTCATCTCAGGGATGGGGACGCGTACGACATTCCCGTCGAGGATGGCTTGCAAGTTGAGGTTCGCTTTTTCAATCCCCTTGCTGATCATCCCAGCAGTTTGTGGATCAAATGGAGAGACTAAAAGTTGACGCCCCTCTGAAATACTAACAGTTGCAAGGTCTCGAATTTTCATTTCAGCGCCATATGCTTCTACCACAACGCTGTCGAGAATCCCCGGATTTGGGCGACCTGTTCTTAAGTTGCTCAGCTCTTCACGGAGGTGGTCTAAAGCTTTTTGCATATTTTGTTTTGTCTCGTCCATCATTGACTCTCTCCTGTCACTAGGGTTCCCCCGGTTTTTTTACATACTGCGTCCAACATCGCTTGCCTGGAAAACAAGTTAAAGACGTGAATCGGGATATGATTCTCTCTACATAGAGCAATCGCTGCTTGATCCATCACGTGAAGATCTTTCTCAAGCACCTCCCCATAAGTTAGGTGATCACTCTTGACGGCATCGGGAAATTCTACAGGATCTTTGTCATACACCCCATCAACTTTAGTTGCTTTAAGGAGAACCTCTGCTTCGATTTCACTTGCCCGCATCGCCGCAGTTGTATCTGTTGTGAAATAGGGATTCCCTGTTCCTCCAACAAAAATAACAATCTGCCCTTTTCCCAGAGAGTGAAGCGCCTGATTCCAGTTATAGGGCTCAACAATGCCATCGAAATTCAGCGCACTCATCACGCGCACTTTACACCCTTTTGTCGTCAAAACTTGACCCAGAATTAGGCCGTTGATTGTAGTTGCAAGCATCCCTACATGGTCAGCTGGCGTTCGAGCAAACCCAAAGCTTTTTGCGTGAGAACCACGGAAGATGTTCCCCCCACCAATTACAATCCCCAGCTCGACACCAAGATGATAAACTTCGGTAATGGAATCGGCAATGGCGTCACAGGCTTTTGGATCAATTATCCCGCAGCTATCACTTCTCAGTGACTCACCAGATAGCTTTAACAAGATCCGTTTATATGCGGGGGTTAAGGTCATCTGAGGTTAGCCCCCAATTTGCCAACGGACAAACTGCGTAAGTTCGAGTTTTTTGCCCGCTTTTTTCCCTTCTTCTTCGACAACCTGGGTTACTGTCATTGAAGGGTCTTTGACAAACTTCTGATTGATAAGGCATGTCTGCTCATAGAATGCCTTCAGTTTTCCTCCAACGATCTTATCGACAATTTCTGGTGGCTTGTTCTGAATTTGGCTACGAGCAATTTCCTCTTCCTTCGCTTTCACATCTGCAGGAATTTCTTCAGGTGAAAGGTAGTCAGGCGCTTCCGCTGCAACATGCATAGCAAGAGACTTTGCGACTTCTTCCATTCCAGAGGCACCTTTGAGCACGACAACAGAGACGATTTTCCCACCCATGTGAGAGTAGATCCCAACAGAATAGTCGTCGCTCTTTTTGAATTCTAGTAGACGCTTGATCTGGATGTTCTCTCCCAAACTGTGGACAACTTCTGCCCGGTACTCGTCAATCGTCAATGCACTATTCTTGCTATACTTTTGTTGCAAGAAAGCGTCAGCAGATGCAGGTGTTGTTGAGAGAGCTTCTTCCATGATATTTGAAAGGAATTCTTTGAAGCGATCGTTCTGCACAACAAAGTCTGTTTCTGCATTGACTTCGATGATGAAAGCTGAAGTGCTGTTTTCCGCTGTGCCAATGACACCTTCATTTGTCTCACGTGCACCTTTCTTTACAGCAGAAGCCATCCCCTTTTTTCTCAGGATGTGAATCGCTTCTTCCATATCACCACCAGCTTCCAAAAGAGCATCTTTACATTTGCTCATGCCTACGCCAGTTCTTTTTCTTAGGTCCATGACCATACTTGCTGAGATTTGCTGACTCACTCTTTTCCCTCCGCAGTGCTAGTTTCGCTATCTTTTGATGCCACAGGCTTGCTTTTCTCTGTACTCTCTTCGCTTTCACCAATTGAAATATTCAGATCCAATTTCTTCTGAATTACAGTATCAGATAGAGCTTGAACGACAAGTTTAATACTCTTTAGCGCATCATCATTACATGCAATCACATGGTCAACTGGATCGGGATCGCAATTGGTGTCCACAAGCGCCATCACAGGAATCCCCAATTTATTCGCTTCTGCCACAGCAATGTGTTCTTTGCTTGGATCCACAACAATGAGTAGACCTGGAGGCTTTCTCATGGCGCGGATTCCAGAGAGATTGCGATCGAGCTTTTCCCTTTCTTTGCTGAGAAGAGTCATCTCTTTCTTTGTGAGGCCATCCCCGCCACTCATGATGCGCTTTTCAATGCGCTCTAGAGTTTTAACTGATTGGCGAATCGTTTTTAGATTTGTGAGCATCCCTCCGAGCCAGCGCTCAGAAACATAAAACTCTCCACACCTTTCAGCGAGTTCTTTTACAACGACTTTTGCTTGTTTCTTGGTCCCAACAAACAAAATGCTTTTGTGTTGCTCAACAATGCCTTCAACCACTTCTACAGCGTCGTGAATTTGCTTCATGGTCTTTGCTAAATCGATAATGTAAATCCCATTGCGCTCTTCAAAAATGAAGCGCTTCATTTTAGGATTCCAACGTTTTTTCTGGTGGCCAAAATGGGCTCCAGATTCTAATAGATCTTTAATGGATACGAGTACTTTTTGCTGTGCCAAGCCTTGTCCCTTTTGTTTGACGACGGCATCTCCATACTACATGGAAATTTCGGTCTTGGTTAATCATTAATTATATGTGAGATAAGCGCCTGATCAGAATCGAACTGACACTAATAGCTTGGAAGGCTATTGTTCTACCATTGAACTACAGGCGCAAATCGTAAGTAATCAAATTTAATGCAACAGAGAGTTTTTTCCAATTAAAATATTTTCTTTTCCCACTATGAATGGATGGTTTTTTTCCATTAATCAGGTATGATTTGAGCAAAAGAAATGGCAGGAGAGTCCACAATGAAAAAGTTTTTTTACACATCCTTAATCGGTGTATTATCCCCCTTTTTGCTCTACGCTGGCGCCGCTGATACTCAAAAATTTGCTGAGCAGGTTGCCACTGACTATCAGCAAGGACGCTACCGCTCCTTCCTAAAAGAGAGTCATGAGGCCTATCAGAAGTCTGAAAAAAAGTGGGAGCATGATACCAAGCTTGAAGAGCGGAAGATCCGATCAGAAGCCCTACGCAGTTCAATTCAAAATCAAAAAGACTCTGTCAAACAGCTGAAAAAAGAAGGTGCGCTCAAGGTGAAACGGAACAGGGAGCTTCTGGATAGTGCCCTCTTGCATCCCAATGATCTAAAGAGCCAAGAAGTGAAAGAGATGGTTCTCTTTACGCCCACCAAAGAAGACCAAGCAGCGATTGACTACGTCGAAGCGTTAAAGAACAAATTTAAAGGAGAGGGAACGTCTCCGATCGAAAATCGGCTGATCGCAATCGATATCGAGTTTTGGTTAAAAACTCTTGGAAATGAAGCTCTCTTTGCTATGGGCTCAATCGATTATGATCTCTTTCGGAAGCAGCACCTCGTTTTACAGCTAGAAAAAGTGAGTCAGATGCGCACAGCCTGCCAAGAGCAAGGGACCGATCCTATCATCAAGACCGCGATTGAACGCGCTGCAGAGATCTGGCTTTCATCAGAAGCTGCGCAGCTTACCGAACGGTACCTCAAAGCCCTTGAACAAGACAAGGTCTCTCCGACATGTGGTTACGAAGAATCGTTGAAAGCGATTATGACCAAATATCAGTAAAACTCGATTGCTAACGCAGGTTAAGCTTTGGTCTTTCATTTTTCTTTAAAAAATGGTAAAATAATGTGCATAATCTTCGCAATTTTGGAGGAATTATGACTGGAGCAGTAGCTTCCTATTCTCAAGCAGGTGAAGTCCACAGCTATCCCGATACACCTGTAAATCATCATGAGGCTCTTCTAGAGGAAGCAATTGAAAAAGCATTTCAGATTTTAGATACAGATAGCGAAAAAATGATTAAGCTCTTGCCAAAAGGGATCACGATTACTGTTACCTTTTTTGAGGCTGTTGAAGATGCGTGGGAGCAGTTTGTAAAAGACAATAATCTTCCCGATGTATTGATCGAATGTAAGGACGATTTTTTGTATAATGCCCTAGATAATGGAGCTGGTGCCTGCTTATTTTGCGAATATAAACACATGAATAAGTAGAAAAATAGAGGGTAGCATGTCTTTCCTTACGATCAAACCAGAGCAGGAGTGCTCAGTAGCGCAAGTGTTTCATAATAAAGCAACACCTATAGTTTATAGAAAATATTCCATCAGTTCTGAAGAACAAGATCAGAGAAGTCAGAGCAATATGGCGTATTATTTTTCCTGCATGTTTGACTCTAGATCACTTGCTTCTTCTACTCTAGTAGGAAGGGATTTGCAACCTGCTGATATTAAGCATGGTACGCAATCCTCTTATCGCAAATCTGCAGCTGTAAACTGTTATGCTTTTGCTTGCGGGCGTGCACCAAACGATAATGGAGACGATCCAGTTCCTGGAGCATATTTTTTGGAATATAAGATTAGAGCTGAAATCAAAACATGCTTGAAACTAACTCGCTCATCTCATACTGAAAAAAATCCGAGTATTCTTGATCGAAACATGGATGCTGTAAAGCCATTCCTTGAAAAAATCGACGAAAACCGGGACATGAAGGATCTTGTAGAGAATATTAATGCATTCTCTAAGGCGTTTTTTAATCAGCCTTTTAAGGACCTGGACAACAACAAAAAAAATTGTTTTTCGAGTTCCTTACAAAAAATTTCCAAATCCCACCTGAGTTTATGACGAAAGAAAGGCTGGACAGGCAGTTAAGGTTAGATGGGTTGATTCCTATTCCTGAAGCGAGAACTGGGCAATATGAACCAGGCACACATCTAATAGCTGCTTTTATATCTCCAGGAAATGACTACTACTTTATGCGCTTTTTTAAAGAAGGTTGGTTTGAACGAAAGGGAGAAAAATTACGCTTAAGGGGTCACGTAAAACCAGACAAATTGCTCGCTGTTACAGATCGTAGATCCATGGAGGATGCATTTTGTTCCAAGGAGAACGAAAACGACTTAGACACCTTTGAATTTGTTGGCTATTATCTAGTTCCCCCAAGTGCACAGCTTGCAGATAAAGTAGGAAGAAATTATATCCTAGAAGGACACAGAATCGCATATAGGCAAGCGGGTTCTAGTTCTGCATCATCTGTTACTTCAGGATCAAGTGGGTTCCGTAGCCCACTTCAACGTCAACCTTTTGGATCTAAATCTCTAGCGCAAGGAGGGGGAAAACAAGAAGAAGAGAAGGGAGCAGCTGCAGCTGCGGCAGCATCCAGTGAATAAACATCTCTAGGCCTCATACCCTCGAACCCCGAAAAACGGCAAAACTGCAAGATTCAATCACACCGGAGTTAGGTCTTTAAAGGCCTTGTTGGGAAAGTTGCTTTTTGCAGGTTTTGCTGCAGTTTTTGCGATAAATTGAAAGCTTTGAAGATCCGACTCGAGCTTTCTTCCATAGTGTTCTTTGGTGATGCCATCCACGCCTACAGCTTTTCTTGCATCCAAGCTGTGGTAGCATGTTCGCAAAAGATCCAGATCAAGCGCATGTCCAAGGTTGTTAAGCGTCGCCTCTGGGTACTTCCGCGATCTTTGTTCGATACGGTCAAGTTTCGTGTTCAGCTTTGTTGCAATGCTGTGTTGCTTCACTGTTTCCCTTGCCTTTCGCTTGGGGTTACTGGAACCCTTCCCCATGTACATGGCTTTCCCATGTTCCAAGTACTATGGTTCCTCTGACTTCTTACACATCGTCTCTAAGTTCTTGGGTATCAGTCTTGAGCATGAATACCCTTACCTAATTAAGGATGCTTTAGGTAGGGGAATGTTTGAGATCTATCCTGTTAACTCATCAGGCCTCTTCATGTATGCCAGGCTCTTGGACCCCGCCGGGCCTAGGCCACCCTTGCGATTTATCGGTTGGCCCAGGTGTTGGCTTCCACGTTATCAATCGTGTCGCCCTCTCCGGGATTCACAAATTTCGAGGCTCGATCACACCCGCGCCACTTAAGGCATTCCGGCCTGCATGACTCGCTGCATACGCTCCGAGAGGACCGTCACCGGGACTCCCGCAATGCTGGCTAAGACATGGATTCGCTTTTCCTTTGTCTACAGGACTTGCACCTGTAAGATCTGATGGTTCAGGGCACTTTTCTCACTCCTTTGTGCCTTTTCAGGATACGTCTGATAAAATCGTTCTTATGTTTTATAACCAGTTGATATAGAGTTTTTTAGGTGTATCTAATTGACTTTTCCCAGCAACTTACTTGATCGGTTAAGCTTTGCTCTTCCATTTTTCTTTTAAAAGGGGTAAAATATTACGCATAATCTTCGCAATTTTGGAGGAATTATGACTGGAGCAGTAGCTTCCTATTCTCAAGCAGGTGAAGTCCACAGCTATCCCGATACACCTGTAAATCATCATGAGGCTCTTCTAGAGGAAGCAATTGAAAAGGCCTTCCGCATACTAGGTGATGACAGTCAAAAAATCATAAAGATGGTACCTAAAGGCATCACAATTACTACTACTTTTTTTGACGAAGTTGAAAAAGTATGGGATCAGTTTGTAAAAGAGAATGATCTCCCCGATATACTGACCACATGCAAAGATGACTTTTTACATGAGCACTTAGATAGTGGTGCAGGTTCTTGCTTGTTTTGGGATTATGAACACTCTAAATAGTCAATAAAGGGTATCTAATGACTTTTACAATTAAACCTGAAAATGAGATTTCTTTAGCAAATGCCAACTATTCCCGATCAACTCCAATAACTTATATTAAGTATTCCGTATGTCTCGACGTAGAAAAATCATTGGATGATCAAGAGGAAACCACTCAAAGCAAGGTTAGATTTTGCTTTTCCTGCATGCTTGACTCTCGATCACTAGCATCTTCTACGTTAGTAGGAGATAGCCTAGCATTAGCGGGCGATATCACACATTCTAATGCTAGTAGTCAAATCTTAGCCTCATATAGGAAAGCACGATCAGTAAAATGCTATGCTTTTGCATGTGGGCGTGTACCAGAAACAGGCGATTCTGATTCCGTTCCAGGCGCCCTTTTTTTGGAAAGAAGAATTAGGATGTGAATCTTTAGAGAATTGAAACTAACTCTTCCAACCCGTAAAGAAACAATAGCAAGCTGCCTTGGACAGAATGAGGGAAAAGTTGTAGAACTCCTTCAAAAATTAACTGGAAGTGATGAAGACAAAAGCCTAGCATCTGAAATAAATAAGTTTTCAACAGCATATTTTGCAAAGAATTATGACCCCCTATCAGCTGAAGAGAAGACAACATTTTTGGGATTTCTTACGAAGGGTTTTCAATTTGAGGGTAAAGATTTTTCCAAAGATAGGTTACATAGGCTCTTAATCCTGGACGGGTTAGTTCCTATTGAACAAACAACTTCTGATAAATATGAGGCCGGGTCTCATTTGTTAGCAGCTTTCGTGTCTACGTCTCGTCAGGACTACCACTTCATGCGCTATTTCAGAGAAGGGTGGTTTGAACGCAAAGAAGATTTCTTAAAACAGAGAAGTTGCAAGCAAATACATAAATTGGTTCCTATAACAACCAATGAATCAATGCAACAAGCTTTCTCTTCTGAAGAGAACGGAAATGATTTAAAAAATCATGAGCTTGTCGGCTATTATTTGGTTCCTCCAACTGTTCAACTTGCTGATATGAATGGTAGAAACTTTGTGTTAGAAGGACACAGAATCGCATATAGGCAAGCGGGTTCTAGTTCTGCATCATCTGTTACTTCAGGATCAAGTGGGTTCCGTAGCCCACTTCAACGTCAACCTTTTGGATCTAAAGCCCTAGCGCAAGGAGGGGGAAAACAAGAAGAAGAGAAGGGAGCAGCTGCAGCTGCGGCAGCATCCAGTGAATAAACATCTCTAGGCCTCATACCCTCAAACCCCGAAAAACGGCAAGATTGAAAACCCTTCATATCTTCTTTCGTTATAGTATGTTGTAAGTGAGTCACTTAAAAATGATAGTTATCAAGCAGATTTTTTAGACCACGCTTTGAAAAATGCCGCACATGTGATACTACTTCACTGTCACCTAGAACACGACAATCACTGGAGAGAAAAAGAACTACAAAAGTCGCTTGTTTTTCATAATTTTCTGTAGACCTGAAGTTAGATCTTTAAATTCTTTTTCTTTAACATCGCACGAAAGAACCTTCGCAGCGAGATTTTTTGGAAGATTTAACGGGATTTCTAGAATCAATTGTCTTCTCCAGTGAAGAATCAGGGTTTACAGTCGGAAGGCTAAAAGCTCCTCGATTTCAAGACCTGGTTACGATTGTGGGGACTCTCCCAGGAGTTCAGCCTGGAGAAAAACTCTCATGCCGGGGTGTGTGGAAGTACCACCCTAAGCACGGAAGGCAATTCGAAATTGCATCCTATCAGATGGAAGCACCTGCAGACGCAGTTGGGATCGAAAAATACCTTGCCTCAGGTCTTATTAAAGGCATTGGGCCTCACTATGCAAAGCGCATTGTGAAAAAGTTTGGGGAGGAGACCTTAGATATAATCGACCTAAAGGTAAGTAGGCTTCTAGAGATCGAAGGTATAGGAGCAAAACGGGTCCAAACAATTCGAGAATGCTGGGAAGAGCAGAAGTCCATACGAAAAGTAATGGTTTTCTTGCAGTCTCACGAGGTCAGGATTTCATTTGCTTATAAGATATTTAAGACGTATGGAGAGAAAAGCATTGAGAAGGTTCAGGAAAACCCCTATCGCCTCGCGAAAGAAGTCTATGGGATTGGGTTTAAAACTGCTGATGCTTTAGCAAAAAAACTTGGGATTGCTGATGACTCCCCTTTAAGAGCGCAAGCAGGGATCGAGCATACATTATGGGAGCTGAGCTTACAGGGAAACACTTGTTATCCAGAAGAAAAGCTCACTACTGAAGCGGCAAAAATGCTAGACGTTTCCGAGGATCTAATAAAGAGTTGTCTCGAATCTCTAAAAAAAGACCGTCATATTATTCGAGAAGAGATGGATGGAGTGTTTTATATTTGGGTGGCCCCCCTTTATGCCTCTGAAAAGGGAATTACCAAGGAAATTGAGCGCTTAATCCATAGCCCATGCTCTATTGGTAGTATCGACCAAAACAATGCGATCAACTGGGCTGAAAACTCGTTAAGGATGACTTTTGCAGAGTGTCAGAAAGAAGCTATTAAAAAGAGCTTTTCGGGATGTATCCACATCATCACTGGGGGCCCTGGGACGGGGAAAAGCACCATTACTAAAGCGATTCTCCGGATTACTGAAAGATTAACGGATAAAATTATCCTAGCTGCTCCTACCGGAAGAGCAGCAAAAAGAATGACTGAAATTACGGGAAAAAAAGCGTTTACCATTCATAGCTTGCTTGAATATGATTTTAAAAAAGGGGGATTTAAGAAGAACCGGGACTACCCCTTAAATGCCAAGCTGCTCATCGTTGATGAAGCCAGTATGATAGACACCCAGTTGATGTATGCTCTATTACAGGCGATTTCGATGGGAGCAAGGATTCTACTGATCGGTGATGTGGACCAGCTTCCAAGCGTAGGACCTGGCAGCGTACTAAAAGATCTAATCGCCTCAGATCAAGTTCCTGTGACTCGACTAGACCAGATTTTCCGACAAGGAAAGGGTTCTCGCATCATAACGAATGCCCACCGGATTAATAAGGGATACTTCCCAGACATTGATCAGAAAAAAGGAAGCGACTTTGCCTTCTTTCAAATTGAAGATCCAGAGGACATTGTAAAAAGAGCTCTAGAGCTTATTGAAAAGCACATCCCAAACAGGACTTCTTTTCATCCTATTAACGACGTGCAAGTTCTTTGCCCCATGAGAAAAGGCATTATTGGAGCTGACAATTTAAACCACATCCTGCAACAAAAACTAAATCCTCAACACCTTTTCATCTCCCGAATGGGAAGAACGTTTAACTTGCAAGACAAAGTGATGCAAACAAGGAACAACTACGACAAGAAGGTTTACAACGGTGACATTGGAAGAGTTATACATATTGATCATGAGGCCCAAGAGCTCAAGGTCTGCTTTGATGAAATGAGTGTTACTTACAACTTCAATGAGATCGATGAGCTTGTTCTAGCTTATGCTGTCTCTATCCACAAATACCAAGGAAGCGAATGCCCATGCGTGATCATTCCTGTTCACACCTCCCATTATAGAATGTTATTTAGGAACCTCCTATACACTGGCGTAACAAGAGGAAAAAAGTTAGTTATTTTGCTAGGTACAAAGAAGGCGCTTTTCATTGCAGTAAAGACAGATCACGCTCAGTCGAGATATACAGGGATTAAAAACATGATGTTGAATGCGTTTTGTGCGTTTTAGTTCAAAAAGAGCACATAGAAATTCAAGGGGCGGGATAATCGATAAGGCATGCAGAATTAACGCGATTAAATTCCCTTAACAGAGCTTTTCAAGCCTCCAGGTCCCCTGCCAGTTTCTATGGCACCTACAAGACCTGTATCATTATTAATCCCCGACCTAGGATACGTCATTTGATCTTCTAAAGACAGCTTGCCTACCCTCCAAGATTTTTCCCCGTCCCACAATGACCAAATCTTTTCTTTTGGATGAGCATTAGTGTTCTTGAAAATAGGAAATTTTTGGGCAAATTCGGGGATCGAAAAGTTCCCAACTCTTTCCAAAAACCAATATTCACAACACGATAAACAGGGCAAAAAGTCTGAAATCTATGTGGTTTTTTCACAATTCTTTCTAACTCATCATCTGAAGGCCTTTTATCATAAAAACCCTGTAAGACGCGGACCAGGCTGCCAAATACCGGAGGAGAGGTGTGTTGATGGGTATATTGAACATATGCTAAACTCTTAGAAGTCTGGACTTCAATAACATCACCAAGTTTTTTCTTTATTCTACGAAATAGACTTCGGCGGCTTCATGAGGATGTCCCATTCTTAGTTGAAACTCGTGTGGCTCCTTACCTCATTTAGATCGCCTCGGCTTCTTGCTTTTGAAGCAACCTCATTCTTTTCTCCATTCACTCCCCTTTGGGTTAATCTTGGGGGTGACATTTTAACTTTGCTCCCACAATAACGCACATTTCCCTTGAAGTTATTCCAATTTCTTCTAAAAATGAGTGGCATAATTTTTGTTGGATGAAATGAAAAAACTAATCGTTTACACCACTCTCCTAGCGAGCATGACTCTAATCGCTGGTTGCGGGAATCGTTCTGAAGAAACTTCATACAATTTAGAAAATTGCATTCATGAACAAAGCCTCAGTGAAATAATCTCGGAAGGAAAAACAACGAAAGCTGAGATATTGAGGTATTTTGGCCACAACTTTGAAGTGGTATTTGACTCCTTAGATAGAGAAAAATGGGTCTACTCATTGGAAAATGCAACACCTTGGAAGAGAAACATGATCCCATATAACTTATTCTTCATGGGATTTGACTTGAACACTAAAGAGTTAACGCTTCTATTTGATAAAGAAGGCATTGTAGATAGGTATTTTACCCATTCATACAAAAGAGAGCTAGAATCCAGAGTTTTCTAATAGCCTGACTTAACGACGATTAGAGGGACGTCTTCGTTTTCTGGGATTTTTTTGTACTCAGATTTAGAAAGAATACCAATCTTGGTTTCTGATCCTGTTTTTTCAATCTCACACCCAGACAAAATAAAGAGTGAAGATAACAATAACAGCCGTACAAAACGATTATTGAGCGACGATAGATCCATTTTTATCCTCCGTAGAGTAAAACCGGTGTTGATGAACAATGTTATTCTCATTGAACAAAACGACTAATTGATTGACAAAACGCGTTTCTTGTCCATTTTTCATCACATACTTATAGTGCCAACTTTCACGTTGAGCATCATCTAAGGTGATATAAAAGTTGGGACCAAACATTCCCAAAACTTCTTCTTTGGTCGTTTGGCCATCGATAATGTGAGACTCAATATCATTTCGCGTAAACCTTGCGATTTCCCGAGAACCATATCTTGAAGCACAACCCGCAAGAAATAGACTGGAAGCTAACAGAAACAACAATTGGAAATGTCTTCTTTTCATTGTATAGCACCCTAAAAATGAGAATATTGTTTAGAAAAGGGTAGATTTTTTCAATAGGAACTTTTTGGATTCGTATCTCGAAGCCCTGCTCATGTAGAATTGCATTTTTTCTAGTATATACTATTGAGAACTAGGGACTGCTCTCGAAAGTCGCTCTTTGCAGATTTTGCGGCGTTTTTTGAGAAAAATTGAAAGAGTTGAAAATCTACATAACCTCACGTATAGGAGATTTGCAAAAATTTTGATTTTGCCAAAAAAGGCGAAAAATGTGTGAGGATGGAATTTCCCAACAGTCCCTTAAAAATTGCTCGCCATGTTTCCTTAACATGGCTGCACTTTTTATAATCAACTGGGAATGAATAAACTACATTCCTTTTCTCACCCTAACTGCGATGGTGTCAGCTTAAGGTGTGTCTCCCCTCCAAGGTAGGGGCGGAGCACCTCGGGGATCACAACGGAGCCATCGGGTTGCTGGTTATTTTCTAGTAGCCCAACAAGAAGGCGCGAAGTTGCAAGTCCTGATCCGTTCAGTGTGTGCACGAACTCGGCTTTTTCCTGCCCCTTTTTTGAACGGATGTTTGAGCGCCTCGCCTGGAAGTCGGTGCAATTTGATAGGGAAGAGACTTCGTAGTAGCGATTTTGCCCCGGGAGCCACACTTCAATATCGATCGTTTTTGATGAGGCAAAAGACATATCTCCCGTAACGAGTTCCATGCTGCGGTAGTGGAGTCCTAGCGATTCCAAGATTGCTTCTGCCGATGCGATCATTTCACTTAGCAACCTTTCTGAATGGTCTGGAGTGGTGAGGCAGAAGAGTTCCACCTTATTGAACTGATGCGTGCGGATAAGCCCTCGTTCTTGAGCGCCTGCGGCACCCGCTTCGCGACGAAAACAGGGCGTATAGCTCACATATTTCAAGGGGAGTTCATCTGCTGGAATCATCTCATCGCAATGCAACCCGTTGAGAACGGCTTCTGCAGTCGGTATGAGGTAGAGCTGGTAGTCTTCGTCTTGGATTTTGTAGAGCTGATGTTCAAACTTTGGGAGGTGGCCTGAGCCCATAAGGATGTCTGGCTTGCCCATGAGGGGAGTGATCCACTGCTCAAATCCATTTTTTACATGGGTGTCGATCATATAGTTGATCAGTGCCCATTCGAGTCTCGCTCCCATCCCGCGATAGGCCGCAAAGCCGGAACCGCTGAGTTTTGCCCCCCGCTTGAAGTCGAATAGGTTGAGAGAGTCGCTGAGCTCGACATGATTTTTTGGTGTAAAAGAGAATGTGGGTTTTTCTCCAAAGGTTTTTAGACAAACATTCTCATCGAGGTTAAAGGAAGCTTTGACTTTGGGGTCAGGTAAGTTCGGGAGGTTGGCTACAATCGCTTTGAGTTCACTTTCTTTCTCAGTAATTTCGTGGTCCATGGCGCTAATTTGATCGCCGATCCCTTCCACTTGCTTAAGGATAGGAGTGACATCTTCTCCACGACCCTTTGCTTGTCCGACTTCCTTGGAGCAGCTATTGCGCTCTTTTTTGAGTTGCTCAACTTCCGTTTTGAGATGGCGGATGCGCTCATCGAGAGGTAGAACTGATTCTAGGTTCACTTCAGGATCTTTCGTTTTGAGCCTTTTTTCGATCTCTTTCGGATCATTTCGAATCAATTTGATATCAAGCACGTGAAACTCCTTTGATAATCATCGATCATAACGCAAAAGAGCTCCAATTGTCATCTTTTCTTTAACTTGACTGTTTTTGAATGCATTGACTGAAATCCCTAGTCTCAGGTAAAAAGTTAGGAGATTTAAAGGGGCTGCTATCGAAAGTTGCCTTCTGCAGATTTTGCAGTTGTTTTGAGAAAAATAGGACATTTTGAATTCCTACATATGCAAAGCGCATAGGAGGAATGAGAAATTTTCGATTTTGCCAAAAAAAGCACAAAAGATGCCGGAGTGAATTTTCGATAGCGGTCCCATCATGTGGCGATCGTAGCTCAGTTGGTTAGAGCGCTGGATTGTGGTTCCAGAGGTCGCGGGTTCGAATCCCGTCGTTCGCCCTCATTTTCATATACTTTTTGAGACTTTTTGACCTTTCCGCTATCCTCTAAAATATGAAGCCAAGTCAAACAAAAGACCCCTCTCCCAGGAAATTGGGTGCCCATCCAGAGATTAAAGGGCTATTAATCCTAGCGCTTACCCTTTTTCTCTTTCTTTCTCTATTTACTTTTGTGCATCAAAGTCCTGAAGAGAATGTGCTCGGTTTGATTGGGTATAGTGTCGGACTTGGGTTGCTCTATTCCTTTGGACTCTGTTCTTACTTGATTGCAGGATTCGTTGGATTCATTGGATGGAACTTCCTTCTCAAAAAAAATATCGACTCGCTTGGAATCAAATCTCTTTATTTCGGTATTTGTCTCCTTGCGCTTGGCGTGCTCCTCAATCTTTTTGCTGAAGTATCCCAGCTAACAAGCCCCATCCTAGCTTCCCATACCTACTCTGAAGTCTACCTCGATCCCTATCCTTATCCCCACAGAATTGTCCGCTATAATTTGGGGGGAGTGCCGCTCTACTATCTCTATCGAGATCTCCCAATCTTTAACCTCTCTCACCTTCTAAGCAATGTTGGGGTGGGCATTACCTTTTCACTTATTGGACTCATGTCGTTTATGTTGCTGACGAATATTCGACTTCTCGAAGTGTTAGAAAAAGCTTGGAACATGAGCAAGACAATTTATCAATTTTTGGAGAAAGTAGCTCTCGATTTCAAACCTAAGAAAAAGGTCCTTCAAAAAACCGTTGTTGCTGAGGCACCGCTACAGACGCCGATTGAGCCTGTTCAAGCGGCTCCTATGCCACCTGAAGAGGGTGAAGAAACCGAGGATGAAGAGGAGATCGACTCACTAAAAATCTCCACACACTTAGAAAAAAAGGCAGTGGCTTCCAATAAACAAAAAAGCCACAATGAGCCTTACAAGGGGGAGTTCAAAAGGTATCGCCTCCCACCCTTAAATCTGCTAACCGATGCGAAAAAAATCGACCAGCCGACTCTGAAAAAGGATCTCAAAAAGCAGGCGGAAATCCTCGAAGAAACCCTTCTGAGCTTTGGAGTGGATGGAAAAGTTGGGCAGATCAACTGCGGTCCCACGATCACCTCTTTTGAAGTGCAGCCTCCGATTGGAGTAAAGGTCCAAAAAATCAAAGTTCTCGAGAATGATATTGCGCTCAATCTGCAAGCAAAATCGATTCGCATCATTGCGCCCATTCCTGGGAAAGCGGCAGTGGGTGTCGAAGTGCCTTCGCTCTATCCCCAAGAGGTAGGGTTCAAGGAGATGCTGAGCGATTATCAGAAAAGTTCGAAAAAGCTCCATATTCCAATTCTTCTGGGGCAAACAGTCACAGGTGATAACATCGTCACCGATCTCACTAAAATGCCTCACTGTATCATAGCGGGAGCAACGGGGTCGGGAAAGTCGGTTTGTATCAACAGTATTGTGATGTCGATCTTAATGACTGCGCGCCCTGATGAAGTGAAACTTCTCCTCGTCGATCCCAAGAAAGTGGAGCTCAGCTCCTACACGAGCATTCCCCACATGATTGCGCCGGTGATTACCGAAGCTCATGGAGCATACGCCGCACTCAATTTCTTAGTGAAAGAGATGCAAGAGCGGTATGAAATCTTAAAGCGGATGGGCTTGCGCAATATCACAGCCTTTAATAACCGCAAAATCAATCCCCAAAAAGAAGAAGAGCTCGGAATGAAAATTCCCGAGAAGATGCCCTTCTTGGTAGCGATTATCGACGAATTTGCCGACCTGATGATGGCCTCCTCTTCTGATTTGGAAACACCGATTGCGCGGATTGCGCAGATGGCGCGTGCCGTTGGGATACACCTGATTTTAGCGACGCAGCGACCCTCACGTGAAGTGATTACGGGACTGATTAAAGCCAACTTCCCCACCCGGATAGCCTTTAAGGTCTCGAGCCGTGTCAACAGTCAGATTATTCTCGATGACAATGGAGCCGAGCTGCTCCTTGGAAATGGAGACCTCCTCTTCTTACCTCCTGGAAGCTCACAGCTCACCCGCTCTCAAGGGGTATACATCCGCGATGAGGATATCCACCGAATCATTGAACATGTAGAACGACAAGCGGGACCCAACTACTTGATTAAGTCATTCGATCAGATGGGGCAAGAAGCCATGATGGGAGAGGACGAACCCAAAGATGACCTTTACGACCAAGCTTATACGATTGTCTCTAGCGCAAGAGCAGCATCGACGACATTTCTCCAAAGAAAGCTCAAAATTGGGTATGCCCGAGCGGCGTCTTTGATGGATGAACTCGAAGCGCGCGGTGTCATTGGTCCTCAAGAGGGAAGTCGTCCTAGACAGGTCCTAGTAAAAGAGGTCGACTAAAACAACGAAATCGTTAAGATACGGAAGTAGGGAGGGCTCATTGCATGAGTGACAAACGCCGGATCTTAATTGCCGATCCTTCGGATGAGTTGATCGACGCCTTTATACGTGAGGCCAAGGCACTTGGCTATGAAGTGGAGCCTGCACGTACAGGGCCCGAAACATTATCCCTAATCAAACACTTTAAGCCTCACCTTCTCATCATCGGGCTGATCATGCCACACATTCACGGCATCGAAATCGTGAAAACAATCAAACAACATGTCGAAACGCAAGAGATCGGTGTCATTGTTGCTACCTATCATGTGATGGTCCAAAACTACCACGCGGCGATTGAAGCGGGCGCTGACTACTTCCTCGTGAAGCCCTTTGAGATGGATCACCTGTTGCATCTGGTTGCCCTCTATTTTAAAGGGGAGCTCAAACCCGATCCCTTCCACTTAAACAATGGAAAACCAGAACTCCATGCTTCCTGCTACCGCCCGATCCCCTCGAGTATCACTTCTTACATCCGCTTTTGGGGAACGCGGGGCTCGAACCCTGTATCAGGGTCTGAATACATGCGCTTTGGGGGAAACACCTCTTGTTTAGAAGTGCGTCACGATCGTGATCTTGTGATCATCGATGCAGGAACGGGGATCCGGAAGTTAGGAGAGGAGATCAATGTCAACCCTGGCGATACCGTTAACTTAGTCATTTCCCATACACATTGGGATCACATCACGGGCTTTCCCTTTTTTAAGCCGCTCTACCAAAAGAATTGTCACGTTGTCATTTGGACACCTGTGGGTTTTGAGCAAAGCACGAAAGAGCTCTTTACCAGCATGCTCGCTTATGCGTATTTTCCTGTGCGCCTCGATGAAATGAAGGCGCGCATTACCTTTAAAGAACTTCGGGACGACCAGTCCTTAAAAGTTGGGGACATTACCATTGACTCCCACTATGCAAACCACCCCGGTCCCACAATGGGCTTTCGGATCCGCTCTCCCAATAAAACCATCGGGTATATCACCGACAACGAAGTGCTTTTGGGTTACTATGGGCACCCAAATGATATCAGTCTCGACCACCCCCTACTTAAGCCTCATCTTGGGCTGATTGAGTTTTTAAAGCCCTGCGATGTTGTGGTCCATGAAGCGCAATACTTCCCCGAAGAGTATTACCGGAAGACAGGGTGGGGACACTCGTCAATGACCAATGCAACCATCCTCCTCAAGTATGCGAATTGCAAAGAGTGGATTGTCACGCACCACGATCCCAACCATTCCGACCACGACCTCCATATCAAGCAACAACTCCACGCTGATATTATCCGCGACTGCAATGTGGAGATGAAAGTAGACCTTGCCTACGATGGCATGATGATCCCTATGTAAATCTGATCAGATCACTTTTCTTCTCTTGATACGCAATAGAAATGGGCACATGCCGCTCGCCTAACTGTTCTCGCACGCGCTTTAGGGCTTTTTCGGGGTTGTTGCACTCCTCAGAGAGGTGAGCGAGGTAGATGTGCTTCAAGCCTTCATGGTAGACCTCGTCAATTAAAGCGGCGCAGCTCTCATTGGAGAGGTGTCCCTGCCTTCCGAGCACGCGCTGCTTATAGACAGGAGGGCGCGAACAAGCGTAGACCATCGAAGGCTCATGGTTGGCTTCGACATAAAGATAGGCACACTCTCGAAGGTGGGATTTGACTAAGGTTGTGACGAGTCCCAGATCGGTACAGACCCCAACCTTAATTTCTCCCATTCGAAATGTAAAGGCAACAGGGTCGAGAGTATCGTGCTGGATACTAAAGGGGTGGATTTCGATATCCCCAAAGATAAAGGACTCTCCTGTAGAAAAAATTTTAAACTTAAGGGGACTCGCAGCGGATGAAAGAATCGCTTTTGCTGTCTCACTGTTAGCGAAAACTGGCAAGTTATATTTGGTTGCAAGTCTCTCAATTCCCCGAATGTGATCGCTGTGTTCATGACTCACTAAAATCGCATCAATTTCTTGAATATCGACCTCAATTTCAGAGAGGCGCTGCTCAACCGTTCTTGTGGCAATTCCCACATCGATCAGGAGCTTTGTACTCTCCGTTCCAATGTAGATACAGTTGCCTTTGGATCCAGAAGCTAGGGGACAAAAACCTTTCATGATTCCATCAAATTTTTCCAAGAAGTTCTACCAGGTCCTCCAGTTAGTTTCTAGGGGATTTTTTTTTGATGGAAGCAAAGTTAAAATGTCACCCTCAGGACTAACCCAAAGGGGAGTGAATGGAGAAAAGAATGAGTATCGAGGAAGCTAGAAGATACGGAGTGATGAAGGAAGTAGATAAGGGGACTTTCGAGAGCAGACCCTTTTCAGTTAATTAGATCGAATTTTCTGACTATTTTGCACGGGAATGCGGAACAGTCTTGACTATTTTGCAATAGCGTGCAAAATAGTCAGTTATGGAAAGGGTTCAAAAAAAACTTATTTTAAAGGACTTAAAGAAAAAGATGGTACTGCTTGCGGGACCTAGACAAGCGGGTAAGACCACACTTGCAAAAGAGATTGCAGAAGATTTTGATTCCTCGGCCTACCTCAACTATGACCACCTAGAAGATCGTAAAATCATTCAAACGGAGTCTTGGCTTCCCTCAGTTGAGTTGATTATCTTCGATGAAATCCATAAAATGCCCCAGTGGAAAAATTACCTCAAAGGTGTTTATGACACCAAGGCTGCTCACCAGAAAATATTGGTTACAGGGAGTGCGCGGTTAGAAATTTTTAATCAAGTTGGCGATTCTCTGGCAGGACGTTATTTTTTGCACAGGTTATTACCACTGACTCCAGCTGAGTGTGATCAGGCTAAAGTTAAATATACGCTTGACCGCTTTATTGAAAGAGGGGGATTTCCCGAACCGTTTTTAGTCGAAGATGTTGTTGATGCGAATCGATGGCGGCTTCAATATATCGATAGCCTTCTGCGAGTTGATGTCCTGGATTTCGAAAAAATCCACGACCTAAATGCTATTAGGCTTATTTTTGAACTGCTTCGAAGTCGAGTGGGATCTCCTATTTCCTATTCATCTATCGCACAAGATGTAGGTGTTTCTCCAAATACTGTTAAGAAGTACATTCACATACTAGAGGCTCTCTACATTATCTTTCGGGTGACTCCCTTTTCACGAAATATTGCTAGGAGTTTACTCAAAGAGCCGAAAATTTATTTTTTTGATAATGGGCTGGTAAAAGGAGATCAGGGGATTCAGTTTGAAAACTGTGTGGCAAACTGTCTCCTTAAACATGTCCATGCAAAAATAGATTATCGCGCAGAAAACTACTCTCTTCAATTCCTGCAAACGAAAGAGAGGCATGAAGTCGACTTTGCACTGGTTCATGACGAGGAGATCGAAAAAATGATTGAAGTGAAACACTCCAATCCTCATTTGGGTTCAGGTCTCCGCTATTTTCATCAGAAGTACGAAATTCCGGCAGTTCAAGTTGTCAAAGAGCTCAAAAAAGAGAAAGTAGAAAAGGGGATTAAAATAGTTAAAGGCTTGCAATTTCTTAAGGGATTAGATCTATAGTCTCTAAATAAACGGTCATAAATATGTCAGAGCAATGTTAAAATGTCACCTTTTAGTGCAACAAGGGGATAAGCTGCACAGGGGTTCGAGGGGGCTTTGCCCCCTCCACTTCTTTTTGGATCCCCCATGGGGGATCGCGCGACTTTTATCTCCATGGGTGGTTCCTTTTTGGCTTTCTAACAGGTCTATTTGGCCAGTAGGCTTCTAGCTCTTTGGCATCTAAAATTTTTGGTTTTTGGCTATATCCTTTGTTCCATTCTTTGTAGGTATAGCTTTTTCCATCCCTTTCAACAAGGATGGGTTTTCCGGGACGATCTAGGATCGTTACGTAGGTCTTTGTAAAGCGGTGAGGGGTGTCTGTTTCGATTTGATAGCTTATCCCTTTGTGACTAAAGCTTAGATCGTTGGCTACTTTTCGACTTTCCTTCCGCGCAAATAACCTCTCAAGGTTCACTTCTTTTGGAAGAGGTCGATGTCCATCGACCTCTTCCCTAGGTTTCACTCCATACTTAGCGTTATATTCCTCGATAAAGGTGGGTAAAAAGGCATT
>JASBRR010000016.1 GCA_030149435.1 Simkaniaceae bacterium | reverse complement strand
TTCAGAGCTTCCAGCTGCTCTAGTTCCCTCCTGGGAACAAAAATTGACAGAAGCAGAGGTAAAGCTGGCAACACTAGAGCAGCAAAGAAAATCCTCAGTGCAACAGCCCCTAGCTATAACAGAAGAAAGTGAGAGCCTTGGAAAAGTTGAAGACAATATACGTAAGATGTTGAAGGTCCAAGACAGGCTTCATTTTTTTGATCTGGAGAAAGAGGGGAGGCGGGAGAACATGCTTCAACAGCTACAGGCAATGGCAAATGAAGGTTCTTGGGAGTACAAACAGGGCTTCGCTTCAATCGATTTCAGAGATTTAAGTGACAAGTTTAAAAAGGAATTTTTAGAGAAAGAAATCGATGTGGCCATTACAGATCGCTTTGAGGAGTTTTATGAAAAAATTAAGCGTTATAGTCTAGTAAGGGCTCTCTTGGCCTCTTTCCAACCAGAAGCCGGGCAGCTATTACATCTTGATGAGATGAATCCGCTCTTGGCACAAGAGTTCAGTCAAAAGTTAATCAAAAAAATCATTGAAGGTATTGAACGCAATACTTTTTATGTGATTGGTGTGAATACCCTCAAAGAGCTGATCAAACCTCAGGAAGATCAAGTAAGCAAAGAGAAACTAGAAAAGCTTGAGAGTAAAAGAAAGGCTTTGCAGAGGTTCATTTTGAGCACATGGCAGATTGAAGAAGAAAAGCTTGAGGAGGTGTGGGACAGCTGGAGAAAAGACTATTATAATGGTAACCCAGAAGTGCCAAAACAAGAAAGTAGCGAGCAACAAATTATAGATGACCTAAAACGCATGACAGATATGTTAACTCAGAAAAACCCCAAGTGGGTGGAAAACTGGTGGGAACAGAAAAAGAGTATGCAAGAAAATTTCTCTAGTAAGAATTTTTCCAATAACTTTTTGCGGAGTTTACCTTTTCAAAACAAGCCGAGTGCTCCTAAAAGACTTGATGCCTATGTTGACAAGTGCAGTGAGGCTTTGGATAAGACTCTCAATGCCTTGATTCAGTTATATAAAATAAATGAGATTGTCAATGCATCTTTAGCTGAAACAAAAAGAAGACTTTTGAAACCGAGCGCGGATCAAGAGCCCCCGTTTGCTGAACAAGGAGCTCATCCTATCAAAGTGTAATGTGTAATTTTTCTCTCACACCGAAATCATCAGAGGTGTTGTAGTAGTCAGACAACCCTTTCCATGACTCACATCGAGGGGGCGCTTGTATTCGTGAAAGAGACAGTTTCTTTGAGGTGAGCGGGTCTAGGTCTAAAAGAGAGCGCTTATTTAGCCCCTACAGTTGTATATCCTTGATTTTCACTTGAGCTGATCAACTTCTTCTTAGGAAAGAGCTGCTTCTCTACGATAGAGGCTGAGCATCTCATCAAGCGTTCGAGAGTTGTATCGATCGCGCTCACTATTTAATAGGGCTTCTATCGAAGGAGCTTGGGGTGTTTGATACTGTGGTGCGAACGTTGGAAGCTGAGGAGTGTAGGAATTGGTCTTAAGGTCGCGTGGCTCTTTGACTCCAGTCACAACGAGGTGTGCTTCCTGGTGGAGTTTAGATAACTGCGAAAAAATTGGCAGGAGGTATGTGTTGCGGTTTTGCTCGAGTTGTTTCAGATAGCCATCTCTTTCTTGCTTGATTTTTGCAATTTGCACATCAAAGGGGACTGAGAGTGCTGTAATTGTAGCATCGCGGATCGCTTTTGCTTCTTTAAGCGCATCTTTGTGCGCTTTTTTTGCGCTAAGCGTATAGTTGTCATTTGGATTATTGGAAGGGAGTTCTTTTAGTTTTTCCTCTAGCTTTTTGTCTTCTCTTTCTTTGTAGAGGTTGTAAGTTGTATAGGCAATAGTAAGCGCTTGGCTTTTGCTTTGTTTTATTGATTCAATGTCAGCCTTCGCTTTTTTCTCTACCTCACTCTTTTTTTCATTGATAATGCTTTCAACTGAATGAAAGGCTTTTGTAAATCTGCTATGCTCTTGGCTGTAGGGCATTAAAAGTTCTTTTGTTCCCGAAGGGAGTTTTGCGTATTCGATCAATTTCTTGCAAAGGGGGCTATTACTAGCTGCGTCCCTAAGGAGTTCCAATTTGCGCTCAGGTTTACTACCGGATGTTTCCCCTGTATCCATGAGTTCTTGATACTTATCGAGGTAGGAGAGATAAAGCCCATTTAACTCCTCTTGAGTCATGACTTTTGAAAAGAGGGTGAGATATTGTTTTGCTTCGATATCGTCTTGCTTAAACATGTGGTGTATGCCTTGGCTAAATCCTTCTGTTCTCTGGTTAGCAATTGCTTCAGGAAGGTTTTTCGACCACTGAGTGAGTTGTGATTGTGCTTGAGCATAGCGATACGTACCCAAAATCGCGATAGGTAATCCGATGATTGAGAATAGGGGCTGAGTAAGAAAAGCGACTAGGACTGCGACTCCTCCAGCACCTGCAGTTAATATGGAAACGTTTCGCATTCCTTTCCAAAAGTTGACTTTTTCTTCTCGGTAGGATTTCGAAAAGCTTTTAACATGTACGACGTTATCGACCACAGCGAGGGAGAAGGGGGCGCTGATATTCTCAATAATCCGTTCTCTTAAAGGGCGTCTTGCAAGGCTTTTCTGATCATCAAAAGGTGTGTGTTGTGTTTGAAGTGAAATTTCATCTGCACATTGCATATCAAAATTCCATTCTGTTAGGGCTTCACATGAGGGGCCAGAAATGGCGAAATCACTCATTGACATCTTCGTCTCCTAAATAAAAATTTAAGTAAGGCTACATTGAACTTGGATTTTCTTAAAGGCTAAATTAAGATTTTTCAGTTGAAAGCAATGCGGTTTTTTTCGCCAATGCATAGGGGATAAGTGAGATCAGGACAAATCCTGCTGCGATGAGATAAACGAGTGCATTATTGATACTAAAGGCAAAGCCTGCAATCAGCGGAGCGAGGAGAAAGCTAATCGATCCTACAGACTGAGAAAGTCCCATCGCTTTTCCTTGGATTTGTTCGTTTGCTGCAAGGGAGATCGTACTCAGGGCATTTGTCCATGCTAGGGCTCCAAAAAGAGACGCAAGCAATGCTACAATAGCAAAGGTGTAAAACGTATGGGAAACGGCGCAGAGAGTAAAAATAGCAATCAGACCGTAAGAACCAATGCGGGTAATGTCTCGACTTGAGAACTTCTTAAGGCACAGTTTATTGACAACAGAACTACCGAAAGACCAAACGACTCCAGTTGATGCAAGGAGGGTAATCAGCTGCGTATGAGAAATTTTATAGCATGATATTACATACGGGTTGAGCCAAAGGAGGTTAATTCCCCAACCTATCATTAGAAAGAGATAAAATGTATAGAGAATGCGCAATTCTTTGATGCGGAAACAGAGTGCAATATGTCTCACTCCTTTGAGTAAATCGACCTTGAACCCTTTAGCTCCTTTGTGGGTTTCAGTGAAAAACCGATGAATCGCCCACAGACTGATCATTGAAAGGAAAGTCGTAATCCAAAAGGGAATGGCTGGATTGAAGTTGGGGTGGAGTGAAACGTTGGAAAACACGCCCCCAACTATCATCGAAATCACCCAGCTGACACCTCCGAGTGTTGCGATGATCCCGTAATTTTTTGAGCGACTTTTTTCATCTGGAGAAAGGTCAGCAATCGATGCCAAACAGGTACTTTGGTTTCCGGAAAAGAACCCAGTTACAAGGCGTCCAAGAAGTAGAAGGGAGTAGCTATGGAAATAGATCGCCAAGCCTGAAATAAAGTAGCCCATGGTCCCGATTGAAATTGAAAAGTAAAAGGTTTTTTTTCTCCCTAAGAGATCTGCAATGTCTCCAAAGATAGGAGCTCCAAAAAATCGGGCAAAAGGAAATGCAGCGAAGAGTATACCCAGTGCAATGTTTTTTACTTCCATGGAAGTGCCAGGGTTGAACATTTTGTGCGCAGGGTCGAGTATGAGCGGACCAAATACCCCGAAAACAAGGGCATAGCCAAAGTAGTCTAAAAAGTAGACCAAGAAAATCGAAAAAAACGTACCGGTTCTTCTGATCATACCTAATGTTTTATAAAATAATTGGGTTGAAAAGGCTATCTTTTTTTACGACTTCACTTTGACCCAGAGTTTTCTACTCTCTTTTTCTGGCATAAGGTGTCTGATAAAATGACATGTTCTCTTTTGGTTATGAAAGTCTTGAAGGCACATTTTATAGCTTTCTGAAACGTTCAAATAGGGAAGGGAGTCGAGAGTTGCTGGAAACTGATAATCTATGCTTACATCTCTCCCTAAGATTTCTGGTCTATATGCAAAGTTTAGGAACTCATAAACCCACTCTTCTTTTGTTGAGTTTTTCGGAATGCATACATTTTCTATTGAGATAAAGCTCCAGTCATTGGGAATGAGGCACGCAACGCGGGGGCACTTTTTCTCTGCACGCAAGAGGTAGGAGGTCGTGCTCAGTGCAACGGGGCAGTTTTTCGTCATGAGCAAATAGTCTGCACGCAATCCTGCATAGGCCTCAACAAGGGGTTTTTGCTTTGCTAAGAGTTGCTCTACATGTCTCACCTTATCGGAGTCTAAGGAGCTTTGTTTTCCATAGAGATAATAGGAGGCAAAGCTAATGGCTTCAATGGGGTCGTTGACCATCGCGATTTTATAATCCATTTCTTTGGGATTAAAGACTTGCTTCCAGTCGGGAAGAAAGGGAGTGTCTTTAAAGACGTCTCGGTCGATTCCAAAAGCAAAAATTTCCCATTGGTAAGGGAGAGAGTAGCTGTTATCTGGGTCAAAGTCGTGGCCAACTAAGCTCGGATCGATACCATTGATAAATGGAAGCTTAGAGTGGTCGAGTTTTTTTAGGAGCCCCTCGCTAGTGAGGATGTCGACCGCATAGTCTGAGGGAGTAATGAGGTCATATCCTTTGCCATCGCCTGCTTTCAGTTTTACCATCAGTTCTTCGTTTGTTGTGAAGTTACTGAGTTTTACTTTGATTCCTGTTTCTTCTTCGAATTCTCGGATTGTTTCTGAGGAGAATTGGTTGGGCCAAGCAAAAATTTGGATCGATTTTTCATCTTTATTGGGCATCCACTCTCTTGAAGCTGTCCAAAGGAGAGCGAAGATGAGGGTGATCCAGGTAACAATAATCAGTGTGCGTACAGATAGGCTCATAAGATTCGACTACGGAGTTTAGATGAAAAGAATATCATAACAAGGACACTGCTGAGTAAAAGGAGAAGGGCTGAAAGTGCATTAACGATTGGAGAAATCCCTACTCTGAGCATTCCTAGTAGGTATAGGGAGAGTGTTTGAACTGAGGTTCCTGCGCAAAAGTAGGAGAGGATAAAATCATCGAAAGAGAGAATGAAAATCAGCAAACCAGTGGCAGTCAGTGTAGGTTTGAGCAGCGGTAGGGTGATCTTGAAAAAAGTTTGTTTCGCCCCAGCACCTAGGACTTCAGAGGCTTCATGCAGTCTTGTGTCGAGTTGAAGATAGCGCGTATAGAGGATGGGGATCACAAATCCGAGACCAAGAACGGTATGGGCGATAATTAGCGTTGTCAGGCCAAGGGGAATCTTGAAGAAAGTAAAGTAGCTGAGCAAGCTTATGGCGAGAACAGTTTCTGGTATGATGAGGTTTCCGTAAAAGAGAGGAAGGGATTTTTTCAGTTGCCCACCCTGCGAGCGGAAAAAAATCACAAAGACTCCCATTGCAAGGCTTATACACGTTGAGATTGAAGCGACAAATAGAGAGTGGACAAAGGCTTTCCAGAGTTCTTTGGAGTGGAATAGTTCGTGGTACCATTTCAGCGTGAATGCGCTCCAAGGGGCAGGAAAGCGCTCACTGTTGAAGGAGAAAATGATTAAGACCCCTATAGGCACATAGAGGAACATGTATGACATGGAGACAAAGCAGAAGCGCCCAGTTTTTTGTAGCCACTTGTGGGCCTGTTGGGAAAATCGCTTTTTACAGATTTTGCTGCAGTTTTTGAGAAAAATTGAAAGCTTTGGAAACGCACATATACCTAAGTATAGGGAGCTTCCTAAGCTTTTGATTTTACCAAAAAATGTGTAAACGCTGTGAGAATGGACTTTTCCAACAGGCGCCTTACGTTTGATCATAGGGCCACCTTCATTAGACGCTTTTCGATTTGTTTAAATCCAAGATAGATCAGAAGAGCTGACCCAATGAGCCCGAGGCAACTTACAATGGTAAAGGCGGCCCCAATCCCCCCTGTTTGATCTCCCAAAATATACTGAGACACGACATTCCCAACAAAGTACTGCTTATCTCCTCCCATTAGTTCGGGGATAATAAACTCTCCAAAGGCGGGGATAAAGACGAGGAAAAAGCCTGCGCGAATTGCTGGAAGGGTCAAGGGAAGCATCACGCGCCTAAAGGTTTGGCTCCAAGTTGCTCCGAGGTCTTGGGAGACTTCAAGGAGGTAGGGGTCAAAACGTTCAAGGAGAGAAAAAATGGGGAGCACCATAAATGGCAAGTAACAATAGACCATCATCAGCATCACAGCGAAACGGGAGTTAAGAAAGTGAATAGGGTCTTGAATCAACCCAAATGTGCTTAGAAGTGTGTTTAAAAAGCCCTCTCTTTCCAGGACAAAAAACCATGCATAGACGTGAAGGAGAAAGTTGGTCCAAAAGGGAACGATAAGAAAAAATAGGTAGAGTGTTTTCCGTTTGTGCCCCCGAAAGGCAATGAAGTGGGCTAGAGGGTAGGCTACAAAAAGGCAAAGGAGAGCGGTGCTAAAGGCAAGTTTCAGGGAGTTAAATAGGATCGAGAGATGGGGTTTAGAGAGTAGTGGGGTAAAGTTGTTAAAGGTAAGGGATTGAAAATGCCCTTCATCCGATACTTGGATGATACTACTCATCATCATGAGTACAAGGGGAAGGTAAAAGAAAATGACTTGCCAAATGATGGCAGGGGAGCCTATGGCAAAATAGCGCTCTGATCTGGAAGCTTTTTGGATTTTGTCAATCAGTGCATACATCCTCTTACCCCCATCTTACTTTTCTAAAAGGACAATGGTTTCTTTCTGCCAGTAAAGGTAAACTTCATCGTCGTAATCAATATTTTCCTCAGGGAAGTGCTCTTCATTTTGCTCAAATACGATGAGTTTAAACTGGTTGTTGACAATCACTGAGTATTGTGTTGACCTCCCGTAGTATACGATCTGCGAAACCACCCCCTTGAGGACGTTGGGAAAGTTTTTCGGTTCTTTTTTTGAGATGTAAACTTTTTCTGGTCGCAGGCTCATAGAGACTTCACACCCCTCATTCATCCAAAGTTGCTTTTCAGGGATATAGACTTGAAATTCTCCGATATGGGGGATGTCAATCATCGGACATGTGTCAAGATTTGAGAGTGTTCCCACGAGAATATTTGTGGTCCCCACAAATTTCGCAACAAATGTCGACACGGGAAATTCGTAGATCTCTTTTGGAGTGCCAAACTGTTCGATTTCACCTTCGTGATTCATGATGGCCATATGGTCGGCTACAGTTAGTGCTTCAAACTGATCGTGAGTCACATAGATAAAGGTTGTTTGGAGCTTGTCTTGCAAGTCGATGAGCTCAACGAGCATTTTTTCCCTAAGCTTAAAGTCGAGTGCTGCTAATGGTTCATCGAGTAAGAGGACATCGGGCTCATTGATAATTGCGCGGGCAATAGCGACCCTTTGTTGCTGCCCTCCTGAGAGTTTTGAAGGGAATTTAAAAATGTAGTTTTCGAGGTGAAAGGCTTTTAAGATTTTGATCACCCGCTCTTGTATTTCTTCTTTGGGGCGCTTTTGGATGACAAGGCTATAGGAGACATTGTCGAAAACATTGAGGTGAGGAAAAAGGGCGTAGTTTTGAAAAACGATATTGATATTCCGTTCATTGACAGGAAGGCGGGTAATATCTTGGTTCCCTAGATAGATCACACCACTGTCGAGAGATTCGAATCCGGCAATGATCCGCAAAAGTGTTGTTTTCCCGCACCCACTGGGGCCGAGTAGGGCAAAAAACTCTCCTGATGGAATATTCAGGTTAATATTATTCAGAATGCGCCCATCAGTATGAGACTTAATAATGTTTTGTAACTTAATATTTCTCATAGGCGTAGATTTTAACATTAGCGGAAGTTTTTAGCACAGCATGATCACAGGTAAATCTTTTTTTTGGTTTTGAAAGCTTGCAAATAAATCACTTTATTGAAGAACATCTGCCTATGGATAAACGAAAAGTTGTCATTATCGGGTCTGGACCTGCAAGTTACACGGCTGCAATCTATGCTGCGCGTGCCAATCTGAGGCCTTTAATCTATGAAGGTTTTTTTTCAGGGACTGCAGGTGGTCAGCTCATGACTACGACAGATGTCGAAAACTTCCCAGGATTTCCCGAAGGAATTACAGGTCCTGATCTCGTCGAAAATTTTAAAAAACAAGCTTTAAGGTTTGGAACAGAAGTTCTCACTGAGGACGTAGAGAAGGTCGAGCTTAAAGGCCATCCTTTCCGCGTCATTGGAAGCAAAACTGAGGTCAGCGCTGAGACGGTTATTGTCGCGACAGGGGCAATGGCAAAGCGGCTCGATGTTCCAGGGGCCAATGAGGGAGAGTATTGGCAAAAAGGGGTAACTGCTTGCGCCGTTTGTGATGGTGCGATGCCGATCTTTCGGGATAAGCCTCTATATGTTGTTGGTGGAGGGGACACTGCTGTTGAAGAGGCGATGTTCCTGACTAAGTATGGAAGCCGCGTTTATATCGTTCATCGCCGCGATAAGTTGCGTGCTTCAAAGATCATGGCAGAGCATGCGGAAAAGCACCCAAAAATTGAGATCCTTTGGAACCATGTTCTCAAAGAGGTGAAGGGAGATAAAGTCGTTTCGTCAGTTCTCCTTGAAGATGTTAAAAGTGGTCAGGTGGCAGAGCACCCTGCAGGTGGAGTTTTCTTTGCCATTGGGCATCAGCCAAACACGCGCTTTTTAGGGGGACAACTAGAAACTGATGAGCAAGGTTACTTAGTGGTTCGTCCCAATAGTAGTTATACGAGTGTAGAAGGGGTCTTTGCGGCGGGGGATGTTCAAGATAAAGTCTATCGCCAGGCGATTACTGCTGCAGGTTCTGGGTGCAAGGCAGCGCTCGATGCTGAAAGATGGCTGACTTCAAAAGGGCTCAATGATTAAAAAATGGGCTTTCCTTCTCGCTCTTTTACCTGTGACAGCTCTTAAAGCTTTTGTTATCACACCCTGGTTTTCGTCGCTTGCAGAGTTCCAGCTCCGCAGCGGCTATAGTTACCGCTACTACCCTGATGTCGAGAGCGGTTTTAATCCAACCCATTACCACTCCCATGATCACCGCATCGACCTGAACCTTGGAGTTAGATGTCTTCCTAACTGGGACTTGCAGCTTGAACTTGACTGCGCCAAGACGACTAAACTCGATTGGGGAACGCAGCGCTTTGGGTCTCAGCTCCGCTATTTATTTCTCGATGATATCGCTGGGGCTCCCGTGAGTGTGGTTGGTTCGTTTACCTATTTCTACGTTACGACTCGGAACCTCTCGGATGTGAGTTCTCCTTATCATGCCCAAAGTAATTTTGAGTTAGGCGTTGCTGTGGGGAAGGAGTTCGACCGCACCTTTGAGTGGGTTACCCGCTTTTGGGGATTTGTGGGACTGGGGACGGCAAATCGAGGATATCCTTGGCTAAGACCGATTCTTGCAGGAGAAGTGAAATGGGCAGAGCATCACAAGCTCGGGCTCTTTGGAGAAGGGTACTTTGGTTTTGGCTCGGAGCAGAGCCTCAATATTAATAGGTTCGACGGTTATGGCCACATTCAACACCAATCGCTAGACTTTGGCCTTAACTATATCTATCTATTCAAAATCTGGGGGGATCTGAAATTCCAATATGCCTACCGCATCTTCGCGCGTCACTTCCCAGAAAAAGCAAGCACTTTTCTAGTCGAGTATCGCCTGCCTTTTTCTTTGTTTTAGAGTGGTGCCAAGTTAACACTATTTTGCTTAAGGGCCTGTTGGGAAAGTCGCTTTTTGCAGGTTTTGCTCATTTTTCGCAAAAGATGGAGGAATGGATTTTCCCAACAGGCCCGTTAAGTCCAGATAGCAGTAGCCGTAGCATAGGCATGGCAGTGGCTTATTGAAAGCTTGATGTGGTAGCGATTTTTGGGAATGAAGACCTCTGGGCAGCCTTCACTGTTATTGCGAATCTCTATATCGAGCCAGGAGAGGTGTGTTCCGATGCCTGTGCCAAGGGCTTTGGCAATGGCTTCTTTAGCTGCAAAGCGGGCAGCAAGGGAGGGAACAGGGTCTTGATGCTTTAAGCAGTAGTCGAGTTCGTTTGCAGTGAAAATTCTTTTATAGAAACGGCTACCAAATCGCTCAATTGATTTGCGGATTCGATCGATCTCAATGATGTCTGTGCCAATGCCTTTAATCATAGTCAGCATTTTAGCACAGAGGCGCCTATTGCTCTAGGTCTTCCTCATCATTGTAATAGTGCTCTTGCTTTTCTCTGACGTTTTTATGTTGCTCTTCAAGACCTTCTTCGAGGGCATTACAGAAGATCATGCGGCCCGATGTGGTATGTTTGACAGAGAGGACTTGGACGTCAATGACGTCGCCAATAAAGTTTCCTCCACCATTGATTACAACCATCGTCCCGTCGTCTAGGTAGCCCACACCCTGTCGAGGCTCTTTTCCATAACGTTGCACTTTGATTTTAATCATTTCTCCCGTTTCCATCAGAGGTTTGAGAGCATTCGATAGGGAGTGGAGGTTAATGATTTGAACACCTTCAATAGAGGCCATCTGCACGCGGCTAATGTCTGCCGTGAGGATATTTGCGTCGACAAGTCGAGACAGGCGTATGAGCTTGCTGCCTAAATCTTTTACCTCTGGGAAGTCTGTATCATTGAACCTTAAACCAAGTGTAGGAAGATCTTCCATTTTTTTGATGACCTCTAAGCAGCGGCGAGCTTTTGCCTTGCTATGTTCATCGCCTGACTCAACTTGCGCATAGAGCTCTTTGATGATGAATCGGGGGAGCACGAGGTGGTGGTCTACAATCCCTGTCGAGCACATATCAATAATGCGGGCGTCACCAAGAATAGAGGAGTCGATGAGAAGATCCCGTTTTTTTTGTGCTGTAGGGGCAAATTTAACGAAAGGCAGGCTGACATAGAGTTCATCGGAGGCCCGAAGAGTCATAATTGTTCCGAGGTAGGTGCCAAAAAGAAAGAGGGCAATTTTAATCATTTCCAGAGCATGAGTTGGAAGGAGAGAGCCTATCGTGCTGAGATTGAGGACAGCATTAAAGATCAGGACAAGCGCTTGCCCCATAAGGTATCCGACAAAGAGCCCAATAACAGCGATATTGAATGACCTTAAATTAAATCTACGGAAAATTGAGTCAAAACCGATGAGTATAAGACCAAATACTACGCCAATCCCAACACCAGTTAAGGCATTGGCTGTTAGAGTGCCTTCTGGCCTTGAAACCATAAAGGTTGTCATGAAAAAAACTGAGATAATGACAAAGAAGATACGTATGAAAACTAGTGATACGTTCATGGAGCTAATTCCTTAGAAAATCGTTTTGAAATAATTATATGCTTTACTATCGTTAAATCAAGAAAATATTTTAGGAGAAGAAGGTATGCAGATACGTCACAGAAGCGCAATTCTATTTTCAGGATTCATTTGGTTTGCCATTGGAATGCTACTTCTTTTCCGAGGGTTGCAATATCTCGCTCAGGCTTCTGAAGTTTTTCTAAGAGGGCAGGAGCTTCCCTTTTCAGTGATTGGGCTCATCAGCCGCCACTTAACGATCAAGCCTCTTGATGCAATTTATATGGTCCTGAGCTTTGCTTTTTTATTGGGGATTGCAAAGGGACGTCTTGCCATGCGTCACACGGTGAATCGGATTGTTAATAGGATTCGGCAGTTTCCTTCCCCATTCCATATCAAGCATATCTATGGGAAAAGCTACTATGTATTAATGATCTCGATGTCATGTGTAGGGATTGTATTTAAGTTCCTCCCAATCCCGATTGATTTAAAAGGCTTTTTTGATGCAACGATCGGTGTGGCGCTGATTAATGGTGGGATCCTCTACACGCGTGAGGCCTACGCTACATAGATTATTTGTGATAGGGCGTTCCTCTCTGGATTTGGATCGCTCGATAGATTTGCTCAACCAAGATCAGTCTAGCGATTTGGTGGGGGAACGTGAGCTTAGAGAGGCTTACTTTATGGCTTGAGCGGGAGAGAATATCAGGGGGAATCCCTTCGGCTCCTCCGATAACAAAGGTCATCTGCGCACCTCCGGCAATCGTTTCCCGTTCGATAAAGCTAGCAAATTCAGGAGTTGTATATTCCTTGCCATTGGGAGTTAGGCATGTATAGGAGCCGCTTTTTTTGAGTGCCTGTTTGAGCTCGGTATCGTCTCTTAGCAGGGTCCACTCAAAAGAGAGGGTGCCGTGAAGCCTTTCGCTGTAAGTGGTGATTGCAGGCTCTAACCAGAGGTTTTTTCCTTTCCCAACACTGTAAATTTTGATTTTAAGCATTTTTCAATTTTTTCTCGCTATGATACAATAGGGGTCAATTGTATTGGATAAAATCATGATAAGCCATTTTTTTTGGGATCCTAATCCTGTAGCATTTAGAATTCCGATCGTCAATCACCCTGTCGCATGGTATGGAATTCTGTTTGTGCCGGGATTTATCATAGGGTACTATGTATTTCTAATGCTTTCGAAGGGATTGTTTGTCGACTTTCCTTCCCCCAAAAAAGAGGCGGCACATTTTGCTGATAAGCTTCTCCTTTACATAATGTTTAGTGCTGTAGTAGGAGCACGCCTTGCCCATATTCTATTTTACGAAGATGTTTTCTACTACTTAGCTCATCCTTGGTTGATTTTTAAAGTATGGGAAGGGGGATTAGCAAGCCATGGGGGAGCTGTAGCAGTGGTCTTGGGGATATCTCTATTTTACACCCGCTATTTGCGAAAGGATAAAAGACTATCTTTTTTTAGCCTCCTGGACTTGCTAGTTATTCCATTCTTTTTTCCCTGTATTCTCATCCGAATCGGGAACTTTATTAATCAGGAGATTTTGGGAACCAAAACGACAGTCCCTTGGGCGGTGGTATTTGGGCACCCCATAGATGGTAGCATTCCAACACCTAGACACCCAGTACAGCTTTATGAGGCGGGGTTTTATCTCATTGCTTGTGTGGTATTCGCATTTCTCGTGAGGCGTTTATCGCGCATTCCAGGGATGCTTGTGGGTCTCTTTTTTAGCGTGATTTTTTCTTTTCGCTTCTTTGTGGAATTCTTAAAAGAAGAGCAGAGTATTTGGATGACGTCTCAAGGGTTAACGATGGGACAATTCTTGAGCATCCCTTTGATTCTCTTTGGGGTGGCTCTTACTCTATATAGCTTACGCGCACGAAGAATCTTGAGTCGGAATCAGAGGGAGAGCAGTTTCTGAAATCTCTTTCAGAGATAGGCTAGAGCTCCCAAGATTTTTCTCATGCCACTTCAAGAAGCGCTCGTAAGTTGAAGTCGTAGAATCTGAAACAGATGTATACCAGAAGTATTTGTAGAAGACCCAGAGACGGGTACGTACCTGGGTTTTGAATGGAACGAGGTAGGAGTACATCTGAAGGGCCTTTTTTTCCAACTGGTTAATGAAGGCATTGTGACAGTCGTTATTAGGATGTTTTTTCCACTCTGATTGAACGAGTCTAAAGAGGGTATGCTCTTCATCAACATGAATTGAGCGGTAAATCATATCATTTTGCGCCGTCCAAACTTCGATTTTATCTTCGAGATTGAGCCAGAAGTCTGGCGAGTTTTTGGGATCAAGGGGGAGCTCCAATACTTTTTTAAAGTACTGGAGTGAGGCGCGGATAACCTGGCGAAACGTTTGCGAGGGATTGTCAATGAGGGTGTTTCCGACCTGAGTCTCAAAAAGTTCTACAGCGTTAGGATCCATTTTTGAGAGCAAGGAGTCATTTGCCTCAATGAGTTTCCAAATCAAAATTTCGAAATGTTCATACTGCAGTGGAGTCAGCACTGGGAGGTCACTTGCACTTCTATAGGTTGTTATGATCGCCTCTTCAATTTCCTTTAGAGAAAGAGAGAACTTTGCTTCACCCATCAGATGGATTTGCGCATTGATGAATACGAGTGCCGTTTGGTCTAATACAGGGCAATGGTTATAGGGCTTTTGAAGAGTGAGTGCATAGACATATTGAATACCAGCTTGTAATTGAAGGTCGGAGAGGTTTTTAGGAAGGTCTTTCGTAATTGCATATAGGGCAAGAAGTCGCTGGATGAGTTCGATACGGTGAGAGTCTGATATTAATGTCTCATTGTGCTTGCTCATCGCAATTTGAGTTTCGATAAATGCTTCGATTTTTTTGATTTCAGCTAGAGCAAAATGGCAAGAAATTAGAGATGTTGGGTAAAGTTTTTTCGCTAGGATCATTGAAAGTGTCGAAGTCAGCTGGTTGTTTTTTGCAGCTTTTTTGGCATGTTTATAGTGGAAAAACTCTTTAAGAATAGCGCTTTTGAGTTCGCTTGGAGACAAATGAGATTCGTTTGCCGTTGCTTCGAGTAGACCTTTAACAATGAGCTTATCAACTTTGTTATACTCTTCGAAGGGGCTTTTCGTTTCCATAGGAGAGAGATTGGGAAGCATGTGCTTTTGCACGCCCCAGATCACTTTTGTTAGTTGTGTAAGTTCGGGACGTTTTCCCTCAAGAGTCGCAATACATTCACTTAGGTTAAGGGCAATTTGATACGCAAATGAATGGGGCGGCAGATTCATGGGGAGGTTGATTGTCGATTTTAAGTTCTCTTTGATCATCAGACCAATATTGAGCTTACCATCCTTTTGCAACGCGCCATCTTGTTTCTGGATTTTCTCGTAGTAGTAGGTAACTTTTTCCCATACTTTTTTTAAGGCAGAAGCGCCCAAGCGGTATCTAGGGAACTTTTTCTTAAAGTCAGGAAGGATTTTAGATAGGAGGTTTGATTCAATTTTACCCGACCACTTCTTAACGCTGCCATGTTCTTCGATTTCACGCTTAATTTTATTTGCAAGAAAGAGGTTAAGGTCAGAAAAGGGGTCGTAAAAATCTTCTGCTTCATCGATGTGATAGGGGTAGGGAGCTCTTTGTGTTTGTTGATTGTCGAGAGGAGAAGGAGTGCGCCTCTGCTCAATATTTGGCTCTGGTTCATTGGGGTATGAATCTGAAGAAGTCAGTCCCGACATTAGCTGTCCTTTTAATTGAATGTTTATGTCGGTTGTGTTGAAAAATTAACTCGTTGAAATTTAGTGAAGATTTTAACGAGTTAATTTTTCAAAACAACCGTTTATTCCTTCTATGTCACCTCAATTTATTTTTGTCCAAATAAAATATAAAAAAATAAAACCATTTCTGACTTTTATAAAAATCGAATCGAAATCGAGCGATTTTTCTTGCTTGGGATTTTTTTTATTTCGGGCTATAATCGAGAATAAGTAACATTTAGATCACATGAGGTATTACGATGAATCAAATGACAATTATGGGGCACCTAGGAAATGATCCTGAGGTTCGCTTTACTTCTTCGGGACAAAAAGTCACGACGCTTAGAGTGGCTGCTAACCAAAAGCGTGGAGGAAAAGCAGAGACATTTTGGTGGCGAGTGACCTTGTGGGGCGAGCAGTTTGATAAGTTGATGCCTTATTTAAAAAAGGGAAGTGCTGTCATTGTAATGGGGGAAATGCAGAAGCCTGAGATTTACAATGATAGAGAAGGGCGTCCTCAAGTTTCCCTTAACTTGACTGCATTCAACATCTCGTTTAGCCCTTTTGGTCGTAGTTCTGATCGTGAAAACAATCAAGCTCCTAGCCAGGCTGGAAGCGAATCCGATGGTGGAGGTCTCGGCTCTTTTGATTCTGCTAAAGAGCAGTTTGGGCAAGGACAGGGACCCCATGATCATGCTCCCGCTTTTTCTGAAGATGAGATTCCGTTTTAGTCATGATGTTTAAGGCAGTTCCATCCGTTTCAAGTCGCCCGAAAGGTGATCTTATTGTCATCCCTTGCTTCAAGGGAAAAAAAGGAGCTCAAGCTGCAACTTTGCCTGCTGACCTCAAGTCTGAAATCACTCCAATTCTCGAATCTGGAGACTTTTCTGCTAAGCTCGGATCTACGCAGCTTGCTTACCTTTCTGAGAAAAAAGAAAAGCGCTGTATTTTGCTCGGTCTTGGTGATGAATTGAGTTGTGATCCCGAGTCTATAAGACGCGCTTATGGCGCTCTAATAAAGCGGTGTCAGGACAAGAAGTGGAAGGCGATCAACGTCCCCATGCCTAGCGTGAAAGGAATTCAAGCAGATGTCATTGCAACTGCTATGATGGAGGGGATTGGACTTTGTTTATATCTCTATGAGAAATGGAAGTCTAAAGATAACCAAAGTACTTTCCACACAGATTCCATTCACATTATTGGCAAGTGTGACTCTAAGATGATTTCAAAGGTAGAGGCAACTCTGTCTGGAGTGAACTTTGCACGCGACTTGGTTAATGGGAACGCAATGGATATTACACCTCAAGGGCTTGCTCGAGAGGCTAAAAAACTGGCTGCGGAGTTAAAGTCTGTCAAGGTCACAGTGAGAAATCGCGCTTTTCTTGAGAAGGAGAAGATGGGGTTATTCCTTGCGGTTGCTGCGGGTTCAGATGTTGACCCAGCATTGATTGAGTTTAGCTACAGGGGGAATCCTCGCTCAAAAGACCTAACGATGGTTGTGGGCAAAGGTGTGACGTTTGATACTGGAGGACTCAACCTAAAGCCGACGAATTTTATTGAGGATATGCGTAGCGATATGGGGGGAGGGGCTGCTGTATTTGGTTTAATCCGAGCGGCTGCGCTCATGAAGCTCAAAGTCAACATTGTAGGTCTTATCCCTGCGACAGAAAATGCCATTGGATCGAAGAGCTACAAGCCTGGGGATGTCTTCCGCGCCTATTCTGGGAAGTCAGTAGAAATTACCAATACGGATGCAGAGGGAAGACTAATTTTAGCTGATGCTCTTGCTTACGGACAGAAAACCTATTCTCCCTCAAGAGTCATCGACCTTGCAACCCTAACGGGAGCGATTGTTGTCGCTTTAGGTGAAGAGTATGCGGGCTTTTACTCAAATGATGAGGACTTAGCTAAGCTTTGTACGAAAGCGGGTGAGGTCACTGGAGAGAGGGTCTGGCGCATGCCGATTCACTCCGACTATAAGCGCTACATGAAGTCTGACATTGCAGATCTCAAAAATGCATCTAAAGTGAGAGCTGCAGGCTCAATTACCGCTGCGATCTTTTTGCAGGAGTTTATTGAGAGTAAGATGCCTTGGATCCATCTCGACATTGCAGGTACCGCATTTCTCGATAAACCTAGAGACTATCACCAGACGCTTGCAACCGGAATGGGTGTCCGGTTGCTTATTGATCTATTAAGTCGATTGAAGTGAAAGCGAATAAAGAGATGACACTCCTTGCATTTCTAAGGAAAGAGCTCGAGGTTTCTGGGAAGAAACTCAAGAGCGCCTTAGAAGGTGGGGCGTGTCGTGTCAATGGTGTGATCGAGCGATTTGCAGGAACGGTACTTCAGAAAGGAGATACTGTATCATTTGACCACACCCTCCTCACTAAGCCTTCTACTCCTCAATCTCTTCCTATTCTTTATCAAGATCAGGACCTAATGATTTGTAATAAGCCTGCAGGGGTTGTTTCCGATCGACGGGCCCTGATGCGGCTAGTAGATGAGGAGCTCTTTTTAGTCCATCGTCTAGACAAGGAGACCTCAGGCGCTTTGCTCTTAGCAAAAAATCAAAGGATGCAAAAAGAGATAGAAGCTCGCTTTCGTAAAAGAGAGGTGACAAAGATCTACTTTGCGCTCTGTTCAGGCAAAGTGAAAGAGGCAGAAGGCACGATTAAGAATATGCTCGAAAAAAAGAGGGAGTATCAAGGTCAATCGATCTGGGGCAGAGGAAAGAATGGGTTATTAGCAACAACGCATTGGAAGCGAGTTAAGCAAGGAAAAAAAACAACACTGCTTCAGTGTCAACCTGTGACTGGTCGTACCCATCAAATTCGCGTTCACTTAAGCGAAATGGGGCATCCCATTTTAGGGGACTTGCTTTATGGCAGAAACGTTCCCTTCCCTGAAGGACTACACCGCTTGCTTTTACACGCTTACCAGATTGTTTTTACTCATCCCAAAACTGGGGAGACCATGACCCAGACTGCTCCTATTCCCAAAGAGTTTTCTCATTTCTTGGGTTAGAGCGAGTCGATGTGGCGCATTTGGTCAAGCTTTTTGCTGAATAGAACAAGCACCAGAGCAGGGATGAATGATGTAAAGGCAAAGATATCAAAGAAGAAGGAAAGCTGCGCTGTTTCCATCATCCCGGCAATTAGCCCTCCCAAATAGAATCCCACACCGATACACGCAAACCAAACACCAGTTAGCATGCCTCTATACCTATGCGGGCTTAAGTTCGTGACGAGGGAGAGGCCAATTGGTGCTAAAAATAGCTCGGCTAACGCCATCAATCCAAAGGCAGCGATTAGGTAGAATGGACTGACAGATCCAGATTTTTCCCAATAGGGAATATGAACAGCAGCCCTTTGCATCACGAGAAAACAAAGGCCCATAAAGAATAAGCTCAAAGCCGTTTTCATTGGAGGGCTTGCTCCAGACTTGATCTTTTTCAAAAATAGGTGGAGGCGAGCAAGAGGAAAAGCAAAGAGAATCAAAAAGAACGTCTCACAGGCAAAAAACCAAGGAGAGGGAACTTCAAATCCACCAATCATCCTGTTCGTATACTTCAAAGCAAATAGTGTCATCGAAGAGGGCGCTTGATTATACGCCATCCAGAAGACAATCGAAACGAGGGTCATAATTAAAATAACAATGATTCGATCTCGCTCATGATGCTTTAGTGCTAGACCTTTAGGGTCTTCTTTTTTCGACACAAAGTAGTGAGACTGCACTTTTAGCTTTTTGAGCCTTTTGATTGCTATTCTGTACGGAATAATGCCTACGAGTTGAACGCCAGCTGTAATGGTAAAAACGAGGGGCCAACTAAATGTTTGCATATAGCCCAGAACTCCCATGCCGATTAGAGTTCCAATGTTTACAATCGCATAGTAGATGGAGAATCCACCCTCTCTGATATGTTGTTTATGTGCGTAAATGGCTCCAAGGAGGGAGTAAATACTCGGAGTGAAGAGCCCACCCCCAATTGCAAGAAGAGCTAGACCGGGTAGCAATAAGCTTTTATGCACTGTCACCATGAATGCACAGCCCAAAGCACTTAAAGCCATTCCTAACAAAATAGGTTTTTTATAATCCCACTTATCTGCAATAAAGCCACCCAAAATCGGAAGAAGAAAGGCTGTTCCAGTATACAATCCGAATAGATGCGTGGCACTCTTTATTGAGAATGAGAATTGTTTTATGAGATAGAGCACAAGAAGATTGCCTACGCCCCAATATGCGAAGCGTTGGCACATCTCTGTCAGTGACAAGAGGTACATTTCAATGGGGTGTTTACTCGAAAAGATGACTTGTCGTCTCATGTCGCAACTCTCATTTGGGGCCTTTGAGAAAGGTCCAACTGTAAAAATATCGGGATGTTCGTTAAACTTAACTAAAACATTTGTACTGGATCTCCCCATATTTTGAATACAAAAAATTTCGATAAAAAAATTCTTATTGTCAGAACTTCTGCACTTGGAGATATTTTTCAGTGTTTTCCTGTCATTGCATTTCTGAAGTCCCGATATGAGAAGTGTGTCATTGATTGGGTAGTTGAAGAGCGTTTTGTCAATGCTTTATCTTCACATCCCGACCTCAGAAGGATCTTGCTTATCAACACTCGGGCTTGGAGAAAAAATTTACTGAGTTCGAAGGTCAGGCAAGAGGTGCAAAGCTTCAGGAAAGCGCTTCGCTCAGAAGTTTATGATATGGTCTTTGACCTTCAAGGAAATATCAAGTCGGGTTTGATTACAAAACTGGCTCGAGCAAAGGAAAAAATTGGTTGGGCGTTTCGCACTGCTCCTGAGTGGCCTAGCGCACTCTTTCTCACTAATAGGTACTCTCCCGATCCCAAATTGTCTATGGCTGAGCAATACCTTTCAATCGTTCAGAAATCGCTGGGAGGTGCGCTCCAGTGGCACCCCTCTCGGGTAAGTCTAGAGACTAATGAAAATGAGCAAGCTTGGATCCAAAGCATCGTGTCAAATGAGGCGCCGCTCAAACTGATGATCTGTATCGGTTCAACCTGGGAAAATAAACGGCTTTCGTTGAAAATGTGGAAGCAAGTTTTAGATCACCTGTACAAGACCTACAATCCCACATTTTACTTTGTAGCGGGGACGAAAAAGGAGTTAGAAGAATGCGCGCATCTCTCAGAGTTTTATCAGAAACAGGGGATTGTACTTCCTAAAATGAAAATCGCTGTCTGGCAAAAGGTCATTGCTGAAACGGATGGCCTATTGACAGTGGATTCAAGCGCGCTTCACTTGGCTGCATCGACACCCACTCCGACTTTTTCTTTTTTTGGTGCCTCATCTGAAAGAGCATACCGCCCCATCGGTCAGCAGCATCATTCATTGCAGGGACCCTGTCCTTATGGCGTATCATTCAAAAAACGGTGTCCTAGACTGCGCATCTGTCCAACAGGCGCTTGCTTAAAAGACCTTTCAGAAAAAGAGCTGATCCCAAGAGTGGATGCGTGGATGGAGGCAGTTATGCCAATTCGGTAGCTTTGAGCAGATCGTCAAAGTTGATATGGTTTTCTACCAGGCCGATGGCTTCATTGATCTTTTCTTTATCTTCTGTCCGAATTTTCACAGTATAAGAGGTGATCATTTCCATTGCTTTATAGCTGGTGACAGGAGCGTAAATCATTGGGATATTTGCTTTGATCAGTGCTTCGACAATGGATTGTTTTGGAGGAGTCAACCCGGTGAGAATCATCCCTGTCTGTAAGTCTTCTTTAGGAGTTGCAATTTTCGTATCCCAATGCTTTGTAAGGGTTGCTAAGATGATATCTTCCCGATTTGCTGGAGTGATAATCAGTTGCTCAGGAAGGATCAGCTCTCTAAAGTTTTTCAGTGAAGTGGCAACCAGACGGATGTGGCGGAAATGGCGCATGTGATGCTCCTCGCCAGAGAGCAAGGTGGCTCCAAATAAGATCTCGAAGTCTTTCATCGAAGGGTTGCTTAAGAAGGCATCGTAGGGGATACACCCGAGAATGGGAATATTCCAATCGGCTAGAGCCTTTTCCATATATTTAAGAACCATCTCTCTCTTGTCATCATGGACGCGGTTTAGAATCACTCCCGCCACTTCGACGCCATAATGTTCGCAGAGGGCTTTGTTGACAGCAAGTGCATCGAAGGAAGAACCCAGACCGCCTGATGCGACGAGAATCATTTTTAGGTCGAGGTTGGCAGCAACTTTAGCATTGCTAAGACCCACAATCGATCCCACGCCGACATGTCCTGTTCCCTCTACTACCAGACAATCACAGTTTGCCGAAACATCGCGAAAGGAACTTTCGATTTTCTCTTCTAATTCTTGGGTGACGACTTTACCATCTAGGAATTTGCGGGTAAAACCTTTGGGAATGAGCACAGGGCTCATCAAGCCATATGCATCTTTTAGGGAAAAGTGTTCCTTAAATAGAAAGACATCCTTGTCGACCTTGACCCCAGATTCTGTTTCAACATGTTCCTGACCAACGGGCTTAATGAATCCAACATTTTTAAAGCGCCTTTTGAGTCCCGCAATCAACCCCAAGCAGGTGGTTGTTTTTCCGACATGCTGTCCCGTAGCTGCGATAAAAAAGGCTTTTTTCTTCATTTAGGTCCAATGCCAAGCAACATGAGCTTCTGATGGTCTAGAATCAATTCAAAGAGTGTGCGATTATGGAGCTCGGTCATGGTTGCTTCAGCTTTATTTTGAAGAAGCCCTGTCACGTATTGAGTTGCTGCACTAATGACCCCAGGTCGTGCTGAGTCTATGACTTGAGCAGACTCATGTTTAAGGCGGCCAAGGAAATTGTCTGTTTCAGCTTCAATTTTACGCTCCTCAGCTTTTTTCAGAGCTGCAATCCCATGAGCATAATCATGTCTTAGTGCTTTTTGACATGTCTCTATTCGTTGAAGACAGGCACTTGCTTTTTCAGAATCATTTGGATTGTTTCCCCACTCTTTGATCTCTTGACTTAAGGTCAGAAGCGTTGGAAGAAGGCGATTATTCAGCTGATTGAGCTTAAGTAAGCTAGATGTTTTTTTCTGACCCAAGGAGAGGTGTTTTGCTTTAAATTGTCTAAGGAACTGTAGAAACTTTTCCTGAACTTTTTTCTGAGCGGTTTTTTTGTCCTTCTCTCCATGAATTTCAGCTTTTAACTGACCGAAGATGTTATGTTGGGATTGATCAGTTGAGAGGAGCTTTTTTTCTAGCCAATCAATCACATTCATACGCACTCGTGAAGCCGAATCTGTGATATTGCTAAAAACTTGTGTCATGAGGCGGTCAATACTGTTCTTTGCAATCTGGGCTAATGAATTTTTGATCGCTTGTTCTGCATCAGAAATCTTTTTCTCAGAAGCACTTCCTTTCTCTTCAGCTGTTAACTGATCTGGAACTTTGTTAATTGTTTCTGCTAGATTAGCTTCATCATCCTTCGTCAGGGCTTGTGAGTCCTCTCCTCGGAAGATATCGTCAATCTTTTCTAGTCCTTTTTGTAAGATTTCATTCATTCGATTCTCTGACAGAAGGGATTTTGATACAGAAATAATGACGGGCACTCCGATTTTTTTGATGTTTCCATGTATTGCCTGCATAACGATTTTTCTATCATGCTCATTCAGAAAAGGGATGGGGTCACTCGGCCTGTTTCGATACGATTCCTTTGTATCGTATTGGTCTTTTTCAATGACTTCGAGCGCATTTTGCAGCATTTCGCTTAGGGACTTTTCAGTAGCTGTATGTTCGCGCCTGGCTAGCTGCGTATCCCCAGCCTCTTCTTCGTTTTTTTGTTTGTCTTCCGTTTCCTTGAGTTGACGCTGGATGATTTCGAGGATAGGCAAAGCATGTGTAAGGTTTTGACTCGCTTTTGAAGAGAGCTGGTCAACTACATTGACATTAGAAATGTACCATTTGATGATCTGCTTGAGTACAAAATTTAGTGAATACTCAAGGGCTTTTTGGAGTCCATATATTAGCGTTGCAACTCCATAAGGAAGGACTGAAAATCTTCGTTTGAAAAAACGACCGGTTTTATTAATGATGTGAGTGTCGCTTAAACCAGAATGAATATTATCGTTTGTAAAGTCAATAATGCGCCCTTTCCATGTATCTAGAGAACCGCAAAAGCGGAAAACGGAAAAAAACCGATCGACGACAAAATTCCCGAGTTTTTGGTTAATTTGAGTCGAGGGGTGGCCCAGTCGGTATTTATTTCTTTTTGCAATGATATCAATCCGGTCTTCGCGGTTTCCCCCCTCTTTGCTATTTGCCCATTCTTCGAGGATATCAAGATAGTCTACGAATGCATTTGTTACCCCTTTAAAGGGTTTTAGATGTGTCTCAGAGAGTTTGCCAAAAGCGTCAATCAAATCATCCAGAACAGCACTACTAACCAGTGATGCCCCATAAAATGACCATGTTGCAAGCACGTGTGTCATCTGATGTTTTAAACCAGAAGCTTCTTTACAGTGCTCGTTCTCTTTCATTTGCTTATCAAGGCCTTGAAAAAAAGCATCCATGCGCTTTTCAGAATCTGATTTTCCGTTTGCTTCCTGCAATAATTGCTTGTACAAATCATCTGCCTCTTTATCGGGCAACTCAAACATCGACTTGAACGCGGCAAACGCAGCATAAAAGCTTAAAGTATCTACAAGTTTTTCTTTGTGTTCTGTAATTGTCTGTTTTGTGATTTCCCCATGACTCACACCACTTGTGCTTGATTGCATCAGTTCACGGCAACATGTATCTATTGAAATTATAGGCGATGCAATTTGCTCTGGAGACCAGCGCGCAATTCCTATGGGAGTGTCTTCGAAAAAGTTTGTTAGATGTGCTACGGATTTTAAGGGGAGTCCCTGTTCCATCAATATATGTGACTCTTCTATTGCCTTTTTTTGATTTTGCTTTTCGTTCCAATGACTATCTTTAACAACTCCACTTAAGTATGCACACCATTTTCGGAAACACCCCTTAATTTCTTCTAGTTCTGGCTTATTTAAATGGTATTCAGGGTGTTTTTCGTAAAAGGTTGTTGCCATTTCAAGATTTTCGAATAATTCAGAAGGAGAGGTGCACTTTGCTGATTTAATTTTCTCATAAAGTCTTTTCGCATTTTTGCTTTCTTCATGAAATGCAATAGCCACCCACAAGACATGCCCTTTTCTTTTGGTATCATTCGGTATTTCAGCTTGACTCAGAGCTGCCTGACTTCCTAGGTTATGTGATGCAGTAGGTGATCGTGGACTTTGGGGTTGCAATACAGAGAATGGGTCATCAAAGTCTAACACATTGTTTTGTGCTTCTTCTTGCTTTCCTTCAGTTGACTCCTGTACCACTTCCAACACTTCCTGCTCGAACCCGACGTCGTAGATCAGAGCGAGTAGAGATTTTTCTTCTTTGTCAACTTTTTTCCTTAGGAATGAGGTGAGTGCATTCCATAGAGCAGAAGGTGAAGATAGGTTTGCCTCAGTTATCTTAAAGTCAGAACAGATAGGACTACTCGAGAGGAGCTGGTTAGCCGCTTGCTCTAGCTCATGTTGCATGTCTTCAAGAGATACAAAGCTCGAAGGGCTTGAAAGGTTACCCATCAGACAAGAGAGCTTCATCAGAGGATGCCCTGATGCAACCACTTGTGTTGTTTTCTTTCCATCAAGTGTTCTTGAGAGGTAGCCACTCTGTTTATTCCATTCACGCTTTGCACTCTCTGCAGCACTACTCATTGTTTTTGATACGATGCCTGCCTTGGCTTTTTTCTCCTGATCGAGCTTTTCAACTGCCTCAGAGAACAATGTTTCGATCTCTTTTGTATCAGGCCGGTGAGTTGCAAAATGTGGTTGCTCGTAATAAGAGAGAGGGTGAAGTAAGTCTTTTAGAGATGCTTTTATCTCTTCTACTTTAGCTCCTTCAGAAAACTGGTCTGGGCTAAAAAGGGTAATAAGTTCTATTGAGCCGATAGCTTTTTGTGCAGACTCTGCGGAGACTGTCCGGCATTGATGAATTTCTTCTAGAATGCTTTTTAGGGTGTGGTGCGTCTGATCTAAAAGCTCATGGGGTTGAAGGTCGAGCTCTTTAAGCGTTTTCAGGACCTGAGCCGCCGCGTTATAAACAGTAGCTGCTCCATTATAAATTGACGACATGAGATCCTCTCTTCAATTTTTTTTAGATGTTATTGTATGCTTAGACATTCAAAAAAAACAATGTAAAACTATGTTAAGAAAAGGGGCGTAAGTGAAAGATTTTCAGAAGCTCATAGAGATAACAGAAACGTTGAATGGTCCGAATGGATGCCCATGGGATAAGAAGCAAACGCTGCGAACGCTGCGCCCCCATTTGATGGAAGAGCTCCATGAAGTGATCGAAGCGATTGATGAAGATAATAGTGAGATGCTTGTCGAAGAACTTGGAGATCTTTTATTCATTATCGTTTTTTGCGCTAACCTAGGAGAAAAGGGGGGGCGGTTTAACATGGGGGATATCTTGGAAGGCGTGACGGAAAAGTTGATTAGGCGCCATCCTCACGTTTTTGGAGAGGTTAGGCTTGAAACAGCTGAAGAGGTCTTGCATCAATGGGAAGAGATCAAAAAGAAGGAGAAAAATGAGGAAAAACCCCAAGGACTGAGAATTCCCAAAACGCTGGGAACTTTAGCAAGGGCGCAAAAGATGCTGAGCCGAATTGAAAAGTACAAGCTCGCTTTACCCAAGCTTCCCAAGGCGGAGACAGACGAAGAGAAGATAGGAGCAAAGCTGCTAGAATTGGTACAAGAAGCTAAAGAGAAAAACCTCGATGCGGACACAGCCTTGCGCGAGGTTCTCAGTCGAATAGAAAAAGGGCTTGAATTTTAATCGTTATCTGATAGCTTCACAACTTTGCTGAGGAGTGATAAATGATGCGATTTTTCTTGCTATTTGGTCTTCTTTTTATAGATCTTTTTGCCCATGCAGAAGGGGCGTATCAGCACAACTTTTCTGTTGAAGGGGATGCTGTGATTTTGAGGCGTGCAAATAGCGCCCATAGAGCCCTTGCCATTCCGTCTGTCAAAAAAGATTCGCGCAGTCCTCATATTAACTCCGAAACCCTTATTCATGCTATGTCGTTTGACCCGGGAGCGAGTATGGCTCTAAAGGTTTATTGGGATACTTTCGCAACGTGGGAGCTGCGCTATACGAGTTTCTTTGATTGGGAAGAAACGAAACGGATTCATAGTGAAAGCAATATCAGTCTTCCTGGAGCAAAATCTGATCAAACGAAAGACTACACCTTTGCAGATGCTGCTCACGCAAAATACACTTCAGATCTTTTCAATGTTGAAGGGAACTTCATTTTACATGTGACCCCTAGATTTATCGACGCTTTTTCTTTTTCATGGCAAGTGGGGATGCGCTACTTTGAGATTGATGAAACACTGCGCATGCGCTTTACAAAGGAAAAACGCACAAGTAAATATCAAGCAGATGTCTGGAACTACGCTTTCGGTCCTCAAGGAGGGGTGAGTTTGGAGTACAACCCCTATGCATTTTTAACGTGGGGGCTTCTTGCAAAAGGGGGTTTTCTTTTAGATCTCGCAGAGCAGAAAAAGAAGATCAGAGATAACAATAACACGATAGTCATTCAAAATAGTCTGAGATCAGGCGCCTATTTTGCCTATTTTTTTCAGGGATATCCCTATATAGAAATTCGCGTTGGAAAGGCTTTTTCCTTCTTCTTCAACTATCAGGTTCTCTATGTTGGAGGGATTGCAGTGGCTGACAAGCAAGGAACAAACCCAAACAAAAATCATCTCAATCATACTGGCCACATCATTTACCACGGCGCCACCATCGGCGGTGGGCTTAACTTCTAATAACTCATTATAATTATTACAATTCACGCTGGGCTATCCAATTTTAGCGAAATAAGGTTGGGGTAGAAACTTTTAGTTGTTGAGAAACAGAGGCTATTTTTATGAGGTTTGGATGTTTTTCGACGAAGTGAATAGCCAAAGCGCTATTTATGAGGAGAAAAAGAGTCAAAAATCGAAAAAGAGACCTGGAGATCAACGAATAAAAGTTAATACCCCAACCTAAAAAAAGCCGGAGAGGTCTTCTAGCATCAAAGCAGGATCCTTAAGGCTGCTACTTTCCAGTCCTGACCTGGTTCGGAATACTCCAATCTAGAAGTTCCCCGGCGTGCATTAGTCTATCATTTTTTAAGAATTGGGGTCAAATACGATGCTGTATAGGAGGTGGGATGTTTAGCAACCTCCTCTGGGGTGCCTACGGTCACAATCTCCCCTCCTTGGCAACCACCGCCTGGTCCCAGGTCAATGAGGTAGTCGGCGCTTTGGATCACATCGAGGTTATGCTCGATAATGATGACACTATTCCCTTTATCCACGAGCTTGTGGAAAATCGGGAGGAGCTTTGCGATATCATCGCTGTGCAGACCAATCGTTGGCTCATCAAATAGGTAGAGGGTTTTTCCTGTAGAGCGCTTGGCTAGTTCACGGGAGAGGCGAAGGCGGCCCGCTTCCCCTCCAGACAGGGTGGCGATCTCTTGCCCGAGCTTGAGGTAACCTAAGCCTACTTCAACCAAGGTGTCGATTCCCTTTATGAGTTGGGGAATAGGGGGTAAAAATTCTTTGACTTCGGTAAGAGAAAGGCTCAAGAGCTCCCCTAAGTTCTTACCCTTATAGCGCACTTTTAAGCTTAGGGGGTTCAGCCTGTTTCCTTGACAGGAGTCGCAGGTGACTTTGAGTGAAGGGAGGAACTGAAGTTTGATCGTGCGAAATCCGAGACCCCAGCACGAGCGGCACATCCCTTTGAGGTGATTATAACTGAAATGTTTCGGTTGAAGGCCTCTGGCTTTTGCTTCAGGAAGTGCAGCATAAAATTGGCGGATCGGTGTGGAGAGTTCGCAGTATGTGCTCACATCGGCGCGAATCGTATGACCAATGGGCTTTTGGTCGATGGAGATCAGCTTATTGAACTGGTTTAGGCCGCTAAGAGTTGCAGAGCCTACAGAGAGCGTTTCTTCATCTGAGCGCGATGCGAGATGAAGTTCGACCCCTTTCTCCAGAATATTGTGGATGAGGGTTGATTTACCAGAGCCCGATACTCCTGTCACACAAGTTAAGGTTTTGGTGGGTATGTTCACACTGACATTTTTTAGGTTATGGGTGTTCGCATTTTCAATCACAACCTCAGATTTCGATGTGCGTCTTTTATTGGGGTGGGGCTGTGTTTTTCTGCCGCTCAAGTAAGCGCCAGTAAGAGAGTTTTTGTTTTTCTTTATTTGACTTAAGGTTCCCTGAGCCATAAGGCGCCCGCCATCACTGCCTGCACAGGGACCAAAATCGAAAATGGTGTCAGCAACTTGGAGTGTTTGGGGATCGTGTTCTACCATTAGTAGTGTATTATCGAGCTGGCAGAGTTCTTTAAGGGCTCGGTTTAGGCGCGCATTGTTGTGCGGGTGGAGGCCAATGGTAGGTTCATCGAGAACATAGAGGCATCCAGTGAGGCCGCTGCCGAGCTGCCTAGCGAGGTGAATTCTTTGGGTTTCCCCGCCACTTAAGGTGGGGGCACTCCGCTCCAGTGATAAGTAGTCGAGGCCAATTTCGCAGAGGAACTGGAGGCGGCTTTTAAGCCCATCGAAAATCTCTTTAAGGAGCTCAGATTGCTTCTTCGTGACTTTCAGCTTTGTAATAAAGCTCTGTGCGTCCGAGAGGGGAAGACGACAAAACTCTCCGAGGGTTTTCTTCCCAAGCTTGACGTGTCTAGCAAGGGGGTTTAGGCGCTCACCTTTACAGGAGAGACACGGAGTTTCTTCAAGGAGGGGTTTAATAGTCTCTTTGATCTTTTGATGTCCCGCGCGGGCCGCTTTAGCTAAAGCTGTATTGACCCCGCACCACCTGAGCTTCATCCCTTTAACTTTGAAGGTCTCTCCTTCACTGCTCCCGTTGAGTAGTATTTGAAGTTGTTTCACTGGGAGGCTATATAGAGGTGCATGGGGATCAATGTCTTCTTTTTCTAGAAATGCGAAAAATAGATCTTCAGCCATATCTGTGATTTCCTCTCTCCAAAACTTTTCCAAGAGCTTGAAGGGGGAAAGGGCCATGATTTTTTGATGGTGCAATAGGTTAGCTCCCCACTGATATCCAAGTCCTGAGCAGTCGAGGCACATGCCCTCTTCTGCATTAAAAGAGAAGGTATGTGGCGTTAGAGGGGGATAGGTCTTCCCTGTGCTCGGGACTGCAAAGGAGAGGTTAATCAAAAGATCTTCTTCAGGAGTTGCCACAACAAAGGGTTTTTCGGTCAGTTTGGAGGCATCTGCAATTGCCGTGAGGAGACGCTTTTCCACCCCTTCTCGGATGGCAATGCGATCGACGACCAAGAAAAGAGCATTTTTCTTATGCGGAGAGAAGGGGATTTCACTATCGAGCTCGTAGTACTCCCCATTTAATCTTATGCGAAGAAAACCTTGCGCCATGAGCATCTCCTTGATCTCTTCTAGTCCTTGCTTGGCACTAATCGGGATAGGGACAAGAACTTGAAGACGCGTTTTCTCAGGAAGCTCCATGAGTCTTTTGGTGACGGACTCTTTGCTGATCGACTCGATTTTTTCTCCGGTCTCGGGGCAGTAAGCCGTTCCCAGGTTGGCGTAAAGGAGGCGGAGGTAGTCGTAGATCTCTGTCATCGTGCCGACTGTACTGCGCGGATTCCCCGCATGCTTTTTCTGTTCAATAGCAATCGCTGGTGAGAGCCCGTCGATATTTTCCACTTTGGGTTTGGGCATCTGCTGGACGAACTGTCTCGCATAGGAAGAGAGGGAGTCGACATAGCGCCGCTGCCCTTCTGCATAGACCGTTTCAAAAGCAAATGAGGATTTACCAGAGCCTGAAGGTCCGGTGCAAATGCTGATTTTTCCTCGGGGAATCGAGAGAGAGAGGTTTTTCAAGTTGTTTTGGGAACACCCCTTCACGTCGATCGATTGGGTATCTTGACTCAGTTCCTTTTTCACCCCATGTTTTTTATGTTGTTTAGGAGAGAGGACGCTTTTAAGAGCAACACCCGTTGGGCTCTTTTTTTTCGCGACTTTTTCAGGAGGTCCAAAGCTGAGGATTTCCCCTCCACCTTTTCCTCCTTCTGGCCCTAAGTCAATGATCCAGTCTACCGTTTTGACAAGATCCATATTGTGTTCAATCACCAGGACAGTATTTCCTTTGTCTACGAGGTGTTGCAAGATATCGATGAGCCTTTTGACGTCGTGGAAGTGGAGCCCTGTCGTGGGTTCGTCGAGGATATAGAGGGTTTTTCCCGTTGCCGGCCTGATGATCTCTCGAGAGAGTTTGATGCGCTGCGCTTCTCCTCCTGAAAGCGTGGTAGAAGACTGCCCAAGAGTTAAATAATCGAGACCGACATCGGAAAGCATCTTGAGTTTTCGGTGGATCGTGGGAATGGAAGAGAAAAAAGCAAAAGCTTCCTCAACAGTCATTTCGAGAACATCATGGATGTTTTTCCCCCGGAAGGAAATTGCTAGAATTCTAGTGTCAAATCGCTTCCCCTGACAGAGAGAGCATGGAGACCAAACGTCATCGAGAAAGTCCATATCGATGCGGATCATCCCCATCCCTTTACACTCTGTGCACGATCCCTCTTCAACGTTGAAACTAAAATGACCAGGCTTGAAACCATTAGCAGCACTTTCTGGAAGCTTGGCAAACAGGTCGCGGATATCATCGAAAACTTTGATGTAAGTACTAGGATTAGAGCGGGGAGTCCGCCCAATGGGAGACTGGTCAATCGCAATCACTTTATTCACTTCCGAGATTCCGGTGATCTCTTTGTGCCTGCCCACTTTTTGTGTCGAGCGGTGGAGGGCTTTTGAGAGAGCGGGATGGAGGGTATCGCTGATCAGAGAAGACTTTCCCGAACCCGATACGCCAGTGACGGCAACAAAACAGCCGAGGGGAATCTCTACATTGACACCTTTAAGGTTGTGGTGCTCAGCTCCAATGATCCCAATCGTTTTCTCAGATGGCTGACGGCGCGATTTGGGAATTTCAATTGCAAGCTTCCCCCCAAGGTAGTTTCCAGTTAGGGAGCGTTTTTCTTTAATCAGATCGTCAATCGATCCTTTCGCAATGATTTCTCCCCCTTCAGTGCCGGCGCCAGGTCCAATATCGACAATCACATCCGCCGCTTCCATCGTCTCTTCATCGTGTTCAACGACAATGACAGTATTCCCACGGTCTCTCAGGGACTGTAGGGTTTCGATGAGCTTTGTGTTGTCGCGGGGGTGGAGTCCAATTGAGGGTTCATCCAAAATATATGTTGTCCCCACAAGTCCCGATCCAATTTGCGAAGCAAGGCGCACCCGCTGAGCCTCTCCTCCTGAAAGGGTGGGGGCTGTGCGTTCGAGCGTGAGGTAGTAGAGTCCCACATTGAGTAGAAATGCGATCCGTTTTTGGATCTCTAAAATCAGATCTTGGCCGATCATGCGCTCTGAAGGTGAGAGTTTAAGACTTCCAAAAAACTCTCCTGTTTCCTCAAGCGTCATCTGTGTCACGTCGTGGATCGTTTTTCCACCAATTGTTGTCGCACTCGGGTAGGGTTGAATACGCGATCCTTGGCAATCGGGACAGGTTGTCTCGTGCATGAGCGCTTCCATCTTTGTTCGATAGCTTTCACTCGTTGCTTGACTGAGCCTGCTTTTCGCCTCATAGAGGACGCCGCGCCACCGCACATACTCTGTCCACGTCGTTTTCTTAACAGGGTGGACAAATTTCATGCGGAGCCACTTCTTTTTTACGCCATGTAGAAAGACCTTTTGTGCTTGCTTGGTGAGCTTATCCCAAGGTGTATCGACTCGAAACTTATATTGTTTGGCGAGGTTATCGTAAATGTTTCCCCATTTGACAGTTTGATAGGAGCCCGCAATCGAGCAGGCATCTTCAGAGATACTAAGCGTTCCATCAATGATTTTCTCTAGATCAAAGTCTTGAGTCTTCCCTATTCCCTCACAGGTTGGGCACATCCCTTTGGGGTGGTTAAAGGAGAAGTCATGAGGTTCAAGTGGGGAGTAAGAGAGTCCCGATTTTGGGGCATAGGCGTGCTCTGAAAAGAGAAATTCTTCCCCCGTTTTGTGGTTTAAAACGCACATGACTCCTTCACCGAGCTCTAAAGCTTGATTGACTGCTTCGGCAATGCGGTGGGACGCTTCCTTGGACAAAACGATACGATCGACAACTAAGTCAATATCGTGCGCTTTAGCTTTATCAACTGAGAGTTCTTCCGATAGGTCGACAATCTCCCCATCGATTCGGATTCGCATAAACCCTTTTCGGATGAGCTCATCAGCGAGCTCTTTAAACTCTCCCTTTTTCCCTTTCACGTATGGGGCAAGAAAGATCAGAGGGGTTTTTTCTCCTAACGCTTCAATTCGCGAAATGATATGCGTTTTGCTCTGGGGCGTCACTTGCTCTCCACTGACAGGACAGTGAGCAATTCCCACTCTTGCATAGAGAACGCGCAAAAAATCGTAGATCCCTGTGATTGTGCCGACAGTTGATCGCGGGGTTTTCCCTACAGTCTTTTGTTCAATCGCAATCGTTGGAGAAATTCCAGAAATGAGATCAGCATCTGGTTTGCTGAGGTTTCCCATATAGCGCCGGGCGTAGGTGGAAAGGGACTCGATGTAGCGCCTTTGCCCTTCAACATAGATTGTATCAAAGGCTAGCGAAGACTTTCCCGACCCAGAAACTCCCGTAAAAACAATCAGTTCTCCCGGACTCAGCTCTAGGTCGACTCCTTTTAAATTGTGAACTTTGACATTCTTTAAAATGATCGGCTGATTCAACATGGGTGCAATTCTACAGCAAATAAAGTTTTTTTCGTGTATATAAAGACATATGCATAAGAGAACAAAAATCATCTGTACCATTGGGCCCTCTGTCTCAAGTTATAAAAAAATTCTTGAGTTAATCGATGCTGGGATGAATGTGGCTCGTATTAACATGAGTCACGGCACTCACGAAAGCCATAGAGAGACGATTACACGACTGAAAAAAGCAAGGGAGGAGAAAGGGGCTTCTCTTGCCATTATGCTCGATACTAAAGGACCAGAAGTACGTGTGGGGAAAATCGAAGGAGATACTCTCCATCTCAATCAGGGTGATCTTTTAACGATTTGCAAAAACAAAGCAGAGGTAAAGGCTGGAGAAATCTACTTTACACCAGAAAGGGTGGTGGATGACATTCCACTTGGCGCGCAGGTCCTTTTTGATGATGGTTACATGACTTCCAAGGTTGTAGAAAAGCATGAGACAAGTATTACCGTTGAGATTGCAAACTCTGGAGTTTTGAAAAGCTCAAAAGGAGTTCATGTCCCGAGGGTTGACCTGAGCCTTCCAGCAGTCACTGATCAAGATATCGCCGATATTATCTTTGGAGTGAAAGAAGATGTCGATATCTTTGCGGTCTCCTTTATTCGGTCTAAAGAGCATATCCTCACAATTAAAAAACTTCTTAAGGAGCACAACGGCTCCAGTGCTCTTGTTGTTGCAAAAATTGAAAGCGCACTTGGCGTTGAAAACTTTGATGAGATTTTGGCCGTCTCCGATGGTATTATGGTTGCCAGAGGTGATCTCGGAGTTGAACTTCCCGTTACTCAAGTTCCGAAGCTCCAAAAACTGATGATCCGGAAGTGTTACCAAGCTTTTAAGCCCGTCGCGACTGCAACACAAATGCTCGAGTCGATGATCGAAAACCCACGCCCAACCCGGGCTGAAGTTTCCGATGTTGCCAATGCGATTTACGACAGCACGTCTGCGGTGATGCTATCGGGGGAAACGGCGGTGGGGAAATTCCCCATTGAAACGGTCAACTTGATGAGGAGCACCATTCTTGAGGCGGAAAAAGATTTTGAGTACCAAGCTTTTTTCCTGCGCGATATGGGGCGCACCGTTTCTTACGACACCTCTTCCTCTGTTGCACTTGCAGCGATCAAAACCGCTTACAGCGGGAACGGAAAAGCTTTGGTCGCATTCACCACAAGTGGCTTCACTGCGCGGATGATGGCACGCTTTCGCCCCGAGATGCCAATCCTTGCGATCACATCCGATCAAAAAGTGTTTTACCAGCTCTCCTTCATTTGGGGAGTCGTGCCTGTCTATGCAAAAGTATCGAATCTAGAAGAGGGGAAAAAAATTTCCAATCAATATTTGAAAAGTTGCCACCTTGCTTCCCCTGGCGACTTAATTGTCATGACTTCGGGCTCTCCTTTTGGTGTGAGTGGAACCACCAATATGATGGTGGTGGAAACAGTCGATTAAAAAGTGGAAGGCTGCTATCGTTTTGTCAGTTTTTAGGAGACTGAAAGGCGATGTCAATAAATTCCTTAACAACAAGACAGCTTTTTCCCAATCAGTTTGACTTGAAGTGTCCAATTTCTCTTCTTGACTTAACTCAAGAGGGATCTTCTAATGAGTGGGGCTTCCTTTCTTGCTCTCATGGTGAAATCCGCACCCGTATTTGGGATTATGCTCATGCCTCGCTTCAAAACAAAAATATCACATCACACTGGTTAGATGCGGATGGAAAAATCCGCTTCCGAGAACTCTTCTGGTCCTATGTTCAGGATCCAAAATGGGGGATGCCCTCACCTCAAGCGTTTGATCTAGAGAAATCGCTTGGACCAGATGGGCCTGAAGGAAGTCGACTCCTAAAAGATGGAAAGTTTAGCTTTGAAGGGCTCCATGCTGGAGAAAAAGCCGCATTGGCTCAGGCATTAGCTAGCAATTCTAAATGTTCAGTGTGTTCCCAAGAGACCGATCAAAAAATCTATACATCTTTGGCCTTTAATGCCTGCTTTTATCGTCCTGAACCCGATCCTTCTCTCATGGAGCGGCTTCGAGGCAGAATCGATGCCTTTCAATATCAATTTAATCAGGTGACGGCCCCAGCATTTAAAAAGTTTGGGGAAGATCTTAGAAGTGGGACATGTTCTCAGGTTGAAGAGTCATATTATAGATGTGCAGACATTGTAAAAAGTTATATCAAATCCCCTCTGGCACTCATCAGCTCCATTTATATGACTGTAATGATCTGGCAGACGATATTAGGAACCGCGCAAGCTTACGGCTATCAACTACCTGATTCTTATGTTTCTGTTTTAAATCAGCTAGAAAGACTGATGAGAAAAAAAGCCTTTCCCCCATTTCTCATTTTAATGTGTGCTCTGAATATAAATCGCTGGATTCTGACAGAACTTTTATTCGCGTTGACTCCTATAAAATGGAAACAAAGTGTAGCACGTTTTATGCATGGGAGTATCGTGGTCGCAATGATTGTTCTTTATGCAGCGCCATTTATTCTAGGGCGCCGTTTGCCTAATCAAGAAGAGTGGGCTGAGCTTCGAAATGGGCTTTTCGGCTTGCTATTTCAAATTGGTATAATAATAGGAATAGGGCTATGACGACTTCAGCTTCTTTGCTTGGGCCGCGGTGGCAACTTCAGTGCTCACAGAGTCATTCACTAAGTTCAAACCCTCACGATCGAATGAGTAGCTTTGCTTTCTGTGAGAGGACAAAGCATGCTGGGTTGCGACTTCGACTCTTAGACTTTGCAGCAGGGCATCCTGACCTTTTTGATCAAAGCGGTATTAAAAATTTTGATCAGTTATTTGACAGATATGTTCGACAACACAGCCTTAGGAATTCTGATGAGATCAAGCGAGCTATAGGTTCTGATGGGTTAGAAGATGAGAAGTTACTCGTTAAGGGGAGTTCAGGGCACTTTAATCTCAAAGGGCTCCATGGAGTTGAAGGTAAACATGCTAATGTGACTTGCAGAACATGTCATTCCAACCTAAGAGTCACCTCAAAGGTCATCGATTCTGCGATGCCCTATGCCGATTCTTTGACCCAAAAACTGGCGAGAGCGATTTTTGATTCTTTTTACGCTTTCAGGGTTAAGTGCCAATCTCTTTCATATCGTATTTGTTTGCTTTATGAAAGAATAATTGGGCCTTATTTGTTCAGCATCGCTTCTGCAAGTTCGCGGTCAGTATTAGTTTATTCTTGTTTGATGCCGCTCTATCGTCATGCAGCACAGTTAGGATTAAGAGTGGATCTAGATTGGAGAAGAGACGAGTTAGCATATCTCCGATTCTTCAATGTTAAAGCATCAGCCTATGCATACACTGACTTTCGGATCGTAATGATCACAAGCGCTATCTTTGCATTTGCTGCGGGCGCTTTCAATATGATTAACAAAAAGATACATTAATTATTTTAATTTAATTAATTTGAAATTAATTCATCTGTATTTATAATTCAGTTTAAAAATTATAGAGGTTCAGATGATTTCAGCTATTCAATATTTTTTTAACCCAAATCCAGACTTTTTTGGCCCAGAAGGTGGGAGGGTGACATGCCCGATCCTTCAGGATACTCCTGATTGCCCCTTAATCATGAATTGCATGAATGGGGTTAAGCTGGCCCGTGCTATTGATGAAATCGCCCTAGAGCGCGCCTCATCGAAAGGGTGGCCAGAGTGGCAGAAGAATGATGGATCTATTATCTTTGATAAGCTTCCTAATCATATCAAATCAAAATTTGAAAAAGCATCAGAGCTTCTAGATAATCGTGGTTTTATCAAAATCTCTCAGCTCCATGTTATTGATCGAGAGATGTTAGAGCAAGCCTCGAAGAGTAGGCTAGGTCCTTATCCAGGAGCGCGTTATAAAAATCAGTGCCCTTGTTGTCGAGATGAGAACAATTGTAAAGAGCTTGGGTATTCGCGCGCGCTTCACTTGCGCATGATTCTAGGCCCTAAATTTGATGCAAAAAATTGTAAAGAATTTTTGTCAGAAAAGCCACAGGCCCAGGTATCGGTTCGGGAATTCCAGCCTGTGGGGGATGTTATAGCTAAGCGAGCTGATCTTCAATCTGTATGGAAACGCGTAGGTCCTCTGGCGAAGGGGCTTGCACTCGGTGCTCTGGCGATGATCACCTATGCTTCATCGAGCTCATTGATGATTATGGAGTAAGCGTATGGCTTTAGAAAACAAAATAAGTTCTTGCACACAGGATTCTTTTCCAACGATCCTCATGCGCAATTTTCAGAGAGCAGCTTCTGCTGTTGTCATATTGAAGATGGCTTTAATTGCTTTCCAATGCCTATGCCATAGAGGGATTTCAAGGTTGGATCGCCACATTGAAATCCTTGCCCCAACCTGCTGTGGAGTTGTAAGCATCAATGCCTTGTACAACCTGATAGTAGGGAATGGGAAAGCAAAGTCATCGCCGCAATCGCCGCAGTTTCCGCTCTAAGCGTATGGGGCGAGAGCTTCACTCCTTTTGCGCAGCGATCTAAATACCTCACTTCATTTTGTGAAAAGCCCTTCTCTGGGCCAATGACCATCGTTATGCACCCTTCTTGTGAACCTACTTCAACTGTTTTAAATAGGGGGGCGTCTTTCCTTGTATCTCCAAAAAAAGTGGACTCTTTGCTTAAGCGCAGATCATTGATTGAGCGATGCATCATGATCTCCGGGAGGTGAAGGCGACCCGACTGTTTGAGGGCGGCAACTAGAAGGTGGTGACACCGTTTTTCTTGATTGGAAGAGAGCTCTTTTTTTTCACTAAAGTCTCCTGGAAAGAGGTGAAAGGCTGTGACACCGAGCTCTGTTCCTTTTTCAATGATCCATTCGAGGTGATTTTGCTTGGGAAGAGCTTGAGCGAGGGCCAACGCTGGACATACAGGGGGAGATTCTTTAACTGAGAGAATCTTTAAGTTAGCTTCTCGTTTTTTACACTCTGTTGCTACCCCTACTGCGAGCTGTCCCTTTCCATTCACGAGCTCCACTTCATCTCCTATGCGCCCCCGCATGACTTTTGAAAAATGGGACCACTCCTCTCCATCCAGAGTGACATCTGCATTTGAGGTGAAGGGTATGGGGATGAAAAAACGGTTAGCTGGCATCTTTGCTCCAAATGGTATTCGGGCGAGTGAGCGCCTTTTTAAGAATCATAGAGAGATCATCACTCTCTTTTAAGTGCTCTTCAGCTGCTTTTTTGAGACCACTCTCATCTAATACTTCAAAGGCTCCAAGTTTGAGAAAGTGCGTGGCAAGTTTGGAAACCTCTGTGAAGTTAAACACGAGTTTAAAGCGATAGTCACAAATGAAGAGTTCTTCTTCCTTGCGATAGGAAATAGCCTCACACTCTTTAAAGGGAGGCTTTATCCCTTCAGGAATCAGGAGAGTCAAAAATGCCTGAGGGTAGATCTCGCGCATGGTTTTTATGTGAGGCAATAGTTCAGAGAGCTTTTCTTTGTTGTTTGGAAGGATGATGAGGATTGAGTCGTGTCGAAAGCGATAGTAAACGTGCACGGGAGTCTCTTGTTTCCAGCGGTTATGCTGCCATAGCCACTGAGCCGGATTTTCACGAATCGAGTCTTCCAGAAGCTTTAGAGACATTTTCATTAAGCGGTGAATTTCCTCCTCCATGTGAGCATCAAGGTTGGGCCAGATGGGAGAGGAGTAGTGGATGGAATAGCGATTTTTGGTTCGCTTAATGGTCGCGACAACAATAGGGCATTTAGCTTTGTATGAGAGGATGGCAGGTACAGGAGTTGTCCATGCGCGCACACCGAAAAAGTCGAAGTGGTATGTACTCTCCGGCATCCCTTGATCTCCTACAATGCCGAGAAACTTCCCTTTTTTGAGGGCGATAAATCCTTTTCTGACCGCATCCTTTGGGGGGATTATGGTTCCTCCAAACTTTTCTCTAATCGAAAGGACCCAGTTGTAGAGGTATTTGTTTTTGATCGGGCGTCCGATTGCAACGCCTGGCATGCGAGAAGTGCCCTCTAAAAATAGGAGCTCCCAGTTCGCTTGGTGGCCACAAAAGAAGATGACACCTATCCCTTGATCGATGAGAGCTTTTGCTTCTTCGGGGTTTTCACAGGTCACAATCGATGAGATTTTTTTGATTTGTGAGAGTTTTGCATATTCAAGACAGTTGATTGCGAGATTTTGAAAGCTTTTCTTTGCTAGCTTAATAAGCTCAGCTTTACTGAGAGAAGCCCGGTAGGCAAGAGATAGGTTTGACAGTGTGCGCTTGCGGAACTTTTTCATGCAGTAAAAAAGAAGAGGGCCTAAACAATTTCCCAGGAAGTGAAGAACCGGAAGCGGAAGAAGGCCTAAGGGAAAGAGGAAAATGCGTAAGCTTAAGTAGCTTAAGATTTGTGTATTCATGAGCTAAGAGTGAGCTGTATAAGTTCTGAGAGTTTATTCGAGTAGTCGAGGTGCTTCACAGAGTCTCGGATCGCCAGCGAGCGCACCCATGTTTTAGGGCGCGCTACTGCGTGCATCAAGCTTTCTGCAAAAGCCTCGGGGTCAAGGAGATTGGGAATGACGCATCCTGTATCTTCTTTTAGGACTTCACACCCCCCATTATGTTCTGAAGAAACAACATAGAGTCCCATCGCTAATGCTTCCACCGTGACGTTTGCAAATGGGTCATAGAGTGAAGGGACAACAAGGGCATCTGCGACTTGATAAAAAGGAGTCATTTCCTTTTGAGTTCCAAAAAAGGTTACTTTCTTCTCAAGATCAAGCTTTTTTACTAAAGCTTGAAAGTCTCCAATTTTCTTTTCTTTTCCTACAACGGAAAGGTGAACATTCGATGGGCTCATCGCTTGCAATGCTACTAGGAGTTGGGGCAGCCCTTTTCTTTTATAGCCGTTCCCAACGAATAAGAAGTGGTAATCTGTTGGATCTAGCCCAAGGCGAATACTTTGATCTGGTTTTTTTAGCGTCCAAGCTTCAAAATCTCTTGATAGCAGCTTCCAATCCACTCCATTGTGGATCACAGCAATTTTCTCTGCAGGTGTTTTGTAGAATTCAAGCACTTCATTTTTCACCATATGCGAATTGGTAAATAGCATCCTAAGCTCGGGATTCTCGAATGCTGCTTTTTGAATATTCAAAATGGTGTGGTTAAGGGGGTTTAACTTCGCTTTTAAGCGAGAGTAGCCAGGTTCATATTGGAGTCTCCTTTCTTGGTAGGCTGCGTGCACACCATTACCAGCGCGTATATGCGTTTGTCGACTTGTGTGATCCATCCCAAAGATAATGTTTGTGGGATGTGTGTACGTCCACTCTGTGCAGAGATGATCAAACTCCTCCATACGCCTGTAGTTTCCCCATTTTTTTAATGGGAGAGAGTGGATCGAAAGTAGAGGATGTTTCTCATACTCAAGGGTTTCATCTGTTGTGAGGAAGTTTACGGGGATTCCTTTACGCATAAAACCGTGCGCAATTCTCCATGCACTCTTTTCAAGACCTCCTTTTGATTGGAGGTGGCGTATCATGAGGGTGACTTGATTTTCAGGCAGAGGACACGTGTTATGGGACATTAGGTTTTGGTTCAGAGATCACAATTCCGTTATTTTGTAGTTCGGGGCTGATAGCGAATTTTTCTTTTTCTGACTTAAAGAGTTGAAAGCGGTGGCGGTAGTTCCGGAAGCGGTTTCTCAGGTATTCCTCCCTGACGTGAGGCTGCAAATCGCGCAGTTCTTCATCCGTGGCATCTGACATCAAAACACGTACAAAACGATCTTCAAGCTCTCTAGAGTTGACAAAGTGGTAGCACCAAGTTAAGTTCTTTGCTTCTTCTTCACTGACAATGATATTAATCCCCATCATATCTTTGATCACTTCAAGGAAAAGGCCACTGACCCCTTTTGCATAAAAAGTACCCGTTAGAGTTTTTTGACCTGAGCGAGTTTCCACAAGAGGGCCAGGATGTATCGATATTTTATTGGGCGATAATGATCCTATCTTATTTGGTGGGAAGAACAGGGAAATAGGGATGGGGTTTTCGAGCTTCAGGAGCTCATAGCGCAAGAAATCAATGCGCAGGTACTTTGCATCTGGATCGTTGATTTCAATCAGATTAGGAGAAAGGGTTGGCAGGGAAATGTACTTCCATGAGTTGGGAACAGAAAAACTAACCACATCTGCATGTTGCTTTGTGTCTACGTCGAGCAGATCATCGAGTTGTCCTTTGGAGATGTCGTTCAAGTTAAAGGTGAGCTTAAGACCGCGACTCTTTAAGGTTTTGACGATATCCTCTGGGCCGCTCACTGTGATGTTGAGCTTGTAGGGCCAGATGTCAATAAATTGATACCCCTTAGGGGCTTCTCCAATGGGCTCTGAGATGAGAATCGGAATTTTTTCCGTCACAAGCTTTGTCAACTTGATGATGAAGTTTTGCTGAGAAACCTTGCTGATCCATTGAGAAATATTCATTTCGGGGTTTTCCGAGCGAATATTGCGTTTGGTAATAGTGGCAATCCACTCCCCATCTCTCCCTGATGCGTCGAAGACAACGTACATATCTGAGGCGTTCAACTCTTTGAGCATGCTGCGATTTCCTGTAATCGTCAAATTCGCACGTCGCGAAAGGACATTATTTGCCTGCATACCATCAACTGTTTTTCCAGGAGGGACGTTTTCGATGCGTACGGGCACGTTACTAATCGTTTTCGTCATGGTCAAAGACTTATTAACTAGGAACCAAATGATCACAGCAAGAAGGATCGATAGGCACTTTCTCGGCCAATTATTTAGGAAAAGACGTTTGAGTAGGGTTCTCACTTCTTTAGCCACTCCCTGAGTTGAAAACGGGATTGCAATGTTTTCTTAATTGGTGGGTTGAAAACACTGCGGATGATACCCTTAAATCGGTCAATTTTAATGCCGCGAGTCATAATGCCATCTCTTGCAATTGAAACTTTTCCTGTTTCTTCAGAAATCACAATTAACAAAGCATCAGAGAGTTGGCTGACACCAAGGGCTGCGCGGTGGCGCGTTCCCATTGATTTGGCAATTTGGGTGCTATCTTCAGCAAGGGGTAGAATAACAGAGGCGGCGACAATTTTTAGATCTCGTATAATCATCGCTCCATCATGAAGGGGAGTCGTTGTTGCAAAGACAGACTCTAAAAGCTCAGAAGAGAAATTTGCGTTGAGCAAAACTGCTTTAAGAGCAAACTCATCGAGGGAATCCTCATTTTCTAAAGCAATTAATGCTCCAATTTTTTTGTCTGCAAGGCGATAAATGGAGGTAGCCAGCTGATCTAGGAAGTTATCAAATTCAGTAATCTCTTTATAACGTTTTCCCTTAAAACTCAGTTTTGACAGAGCTACCCGGAGTTCGGGCTGAAAAATAATCAGAACAGCGATGACTGCAACATTGGAAACAAGGAGCATCAACTTATGCAAAATGGGGAGTTGAAAGAGGGACGAGCCAGCAAAAATTAAAAGAAAAGCGAATAGACCAAGCATGAGGTCCATAGAGCGCGTATTCCAGAAGAAGGATAGCAAGTAGTTAATCATGATTGAAATGATAATAACCTCGATGAAGGGTGTGATGCTGTAGTAAAATGTCATGATGAATCGTTGTTTTTGGGATGCGGAATAATCACCCTTTTCTAGCTTAAAGCTAGTTTAGTTATTCCTTGAGTTGCTGGCAATAGTTCCTTTGGCAAATTGACAAATAAAATTTAAACGGCTTACCTTGTAATCGGATATTTTTTTGAGGTTCCTCATGGATGTAGTTCTGCTTTCTCGGATTCAATTTGCACTTAACATTACGTTTCACTATCTCTATCCGCCGCTAAGCATTGGTTTAAGTTTGATGATCGTGTTGATGGAGGGGCTTTACCTCAAAACAAAAAAAACGATTTATCGCCAAATGACAAAATTTTGGATTGGACTCTTTGCCCTTTCTTTTGCTTTGGGTGTTGCAACAGGACTTGTCCAGATTTTTGCATTTGGTACGAACTGGTCTCGTTATTCGAACTATGTAGGGGATGTTTTTGGGAGTGCGCTGGCTGCTGAAGGCGTTTTTGCATTCTTCTTAGAAGCAGGCTTTATTGGTCTGATGCTCTTTGGTTGGAATAAAGTGAGCCCAAAAATTCACTACTTTTCCTCTATATGTGTTTCCCTTGGAGCACACTTCAGCGCCATTTGGATTGTTGCGGCAAACTCTTGGATGCAGACTCCTGCAGGGTTTAAAATTGTTGGAGAGGGGAGAGAGGCCAGGGCGACGGTTACAGAGTTTTGGGAGGTCATTTTCAATCCTTCGTTTGTCGACCGATTAGTTCATGTACTTATTGGTTGCTGGTTGACGGGTGTATTTATCGTGCTCAGCGTATGCGCCTATTATATACTCAAGAAAAGGCATTTAGAGTTCGCGCGAATTGGAATGAAAATCGGACTGATTTTCGGAGCATTTTTAGTTGTGTTGCAGCTCTTTTCTGCAGATAGCAGTGCAAAAATTGTTGGAAAGTATCAACCAGAAAAACTTGCTGCGATGGAGGGTGTATACAAAACGGCGCCTCGTACTCCTATGGGTGTTGTTGGTTACGTCGATCCTAAAGAGAAAGAGGTAAAAGGGCTAAAAATTCCCGGTCTCTTAAGCTTTTTGATGTACCACAATACAGAAGAGCCAGTTGTGGGGCTCGATGCATTTCCTGAAAAAGATTGGCCGAACGTCCCCGTTGTCTTTCAGCTTTATCACTTGATGATTTACATGTGGGGGCTTATGGTCCTTGCAATTTTGTTCGGCGCCATTTCTTATTTGAGAAAAACGCTGGAAAAATCGAAGTGGGTGAATCGCTTCTTAGTGTTTTCTGTTGGGTTGCCCTTCATAGCAAATCAGGTGGGATGGTACACAGCCGAAATGGGAAGGCAGCCTTGGATTGTTTACAGACTGCTTCGAACAAGTGAAGGAGTTTCTCCGATCATAGAACGAGATCAAGTTGTTGGCTCAATCATTATGTTTATTTTCATTTATATTCTTCTATTTGCTCTATTTCTTTTCTTACTCAATCGCAAAATTCAGCATGGCCCACCAACCGCTGCAAGTGAACAGAGAGAAAAGAAGAAAGCACCCCGCATTTACAGAGATCCCTATTTAACTAATTCTAAAGGAGGTGCCAAATGAATGACTACCTTCCATTAATTTGGTACTCAGTCCTTTGTATCAGTGTGATCTTTTATATTATTCTCGATGGATTTGACCTTGGTGTGGGGTGCCTCCATCTGTTTGGAAGGAGTGATCAAGACCGGCGTGTTTTCCTCAACAGCATTGGCCCCGTATGGGATGGAAACGAAGTTTGGTTGATCATTATTTTCGGAGGGATGTTTGCGGGCTTTCCTGCCGTATATTCCACCATTTGCTCAGTTTTTTATACCATCATGATGGCCGTGATTGCAGGACTCATGTTCAGAGCTGTTGCGATTGAATTTCGCTCTAAGCATCCCTCTCATAGGTGGCGAAGAACCTGGGACATTCTCTTTAGCGTTGCGTCATTTCTCATCGCCTTCCTGATTGGTGTTGTTTTGGCAAACCTGATTCATGGCTTGCCTTTAAAGGGACATGCACTCATTGGGTGGAGCTTGAGGAAGTTTTTTAGTCCCTACGCGGTTTTGGTCGGGGTGACTGGTGTCTCCTTATTCATGATGCATGGAACGATTTACCTTCTGATGAAAACAGAAGGGGAGCTTCACAACTATCTCCGTCGATGGGTGAAGCCCACGATCCTATTTTTTGTGGTGTGCTACATCCTAACAACACTCATCACTCTAGTTTATGAGCCCCATATGATTGCTACGATGAAGAAAGTCCCATGGCTTTTTGCCTTTGCTGTGGCCGCTGTCCTTACCATCGCAAATATTCCCAGGTGTGTTCATCTCGGAAAAGATGGGATGGCCTTCATCTCTTCATCTTTGAGTATTGCCCTTCTCTTTATGCTCTTTGGGATTGGAACCTTTCCCAACTTCCTGCGGTCGACCATCGATCCTCAGCTCTATAGCCTGACCTTCATGAACTCGGCAGCCTCAACCAAAACGTTGCAGATCATCTTAACGGTTGCAGTCATAGGTGTGCCCCTTGTCCTTGCTTACGGCTTTTGGATCTACCGCATCTTTAGAGGGAAAGTACGTCTCGATGATGCGAGCTACTAGGCTTTTACAATTTTCGATTCCAATCGCTGAATAAAACTTGCTATTTTCCCCGCGGCTTGCCACGGGGTTGTTTATTGAAAAGCAGCGGAAGATATTAAGAGATTTGAAGATGCCAATATGAGTGATTGATCAGATAGAAGCTGTCGCTAAAAATTCTGGCAAAGCGATCTATGCGGTGCTCAAACAAGAGACGGTCTCATAGAAGACTCTTAGAGCAAGAGCTATATGGGGCCTGTTGGGAAAATCCATTCCTCCATCTTTTGCGCATTTTTTGAAAAAATCAAGAGTTTTTCAAGCTCCCTATACTTAGGTATATGCGAATTTTCAACTCTTTAGATTTTTCTCAAAAACGGCTACAAAATCTGTAAAGAGCGACTTTCTTAAGCAGTCCCTTAGAAGTCGATGCGGAATTCTCCTTTAAATCCATAGAGCATGAGGTCTACGGAGGAGGGGTCGAGTTCTGCACGGATTGAAGAATAAAGCTCATCAATCGCCTTAGAGTCTAGATCTCTGAGCATTTGGTTGGCTCTCCAGTAGTACTGCGCTTCGTATCCAAGCTTTAATGTAAGGTGTTGTTTTTTTTGGTTGATATCGGTGTTATATGCGAGGCCGAGCGCAAGCTTCGAGTATGGCACATAGCGGTGATACTGACTTCTCATTTTTATCAGAGGCTGCATGCAATCTGCATTTTCCAACAGATTTTCAGGCACTTTTTCTTTGTGGTTTACTTTGAAATAGCTATAGAGCAGGGAGGCTGCCCCCTCAGCAAATAAGTTGAAACCATTTCCCAAAAACCACTTTCCATCGATACTCACTTGTGGGCCAATCCCCCATAAGTTCGACGAGTCTTTTGAGTGAGTTTCAAGTCCGGTCAGATCTGGCCGGTCATTGAGACTTGAGATGCTGTAAGTGATCCTTTTTTCGAGATCAATCCAGCTCGATTTAACACCGAATGAAGGTCTAAAAGCGAGCTGAGAACTTACGAAGTCATTTCTTCCAAGCTCGAGATAGAGGTCATGAGTATCAACATCAAAGCTTGACTTTGCACTTTGTGCGATAAATCGAATAAAGGTTCTTAGAGGCATGAGAGCTGAGGGGAGCTTCTTTGTGGAGCCATCAGAGCTATGGGCTGAAAACCACGTGTAATTCCCGTAGAGGTCCCAGCCGTCAGAAGAAACGTTATATCCAATGCCAAACTTTGCCCCAAAATCCCAACCAAAGTCATTATCCTTGTATTGCCCTTTCACTGGAGGTTGAATCAGACTGCTATTATTTGTGAGATTCGGTTGAAGGGAGTAGGCATATTCAGAACCTCCCACTTTTGCATGCCAGTATAGGAGATCAAAGGTCACAAAGAGGTTGGTAGGTTGGTTGAGGCAAACCTGGGCAGAGGGAAAGTTTGCTCCTAGAGTTCCCTGAGGGTTTCCCACAGCGATTTGTTCCATTTCTTTTTCTAGCACATCGAGTCGCTTATCGATGTCGGCATAGAGGGAGGTGCCAACTAGAAGTGCTACTATCGAAAGTGTGTAGATATTCTGGAAGAGTAGGTTCATCGCAAAAGACTCCGAAATACATATGCAATTAAGAGTTTTGCATAAAGGAATGCGTTGATTATTTGCAAATAGAATTGGCAGTGCTCTTAAAATTAGCTGCGGAGCTTTCCTGACCACCCCAGTTTTGTCCGGAGTGTAGAGTAGTAGTCATTTCTGTTGAGGTTGATGAGCTTAAAGGTCTTTTGGCTAGGCTTTAGAGAGACGGTTTCTCCAGTTCTTAGTTCAAAACGACTCAGGCCATCAGTAACGACTTCTATAGGTTTTTTCTTACTAATATATTCGATGCGGATTTCAGAATTAAGAGGAAGAACAATTGGGCGATTCGAAATTGTGTGCGGACAAATAGGTGTTAAGACAAGAGCGTGGATCTCTGGGCTTACGATAGGTCCACCAGCAGCTAAAGAGTAAGCTGTCGAGCCATTAGGCGTTGCAATGATCAAGCCATCTGCTTCAAATGTATTTAAAAAGCGGTTATTGACATGGAGCCGAATTTCGATGAGGCTCGGGTTTTGCGCTCGATGGAAAACACAGTCATTAATCGCAAAGAAGGAAGAGCCCTGGCTGGAAATTCCGTCAATCATGGTCCGATCTTGAACTGTATAGGAGCCATGGATTAAGTCTTGTAAGCCAGAGGTAAGGTCCTCAATTTGAACATCAGCCATAAACCCTAAATGGCCGAGGTTGATTCCAAAAATGGGAGCATTAAGGCTAGAAAATTCGTGGGCAATTCTTAGGATTGATCCATCGCCACCCATTGAGATGAGGCACTCGATACGACTTGGATCAACTGATGAAAGGGGTGAGGCGTTTAAGGCGCCTGCTTTTTCATCTTCAACAACGACTTTCTTATCGTTGGCAGCAAAAAAACTTAAGACCTCTTGTGCTAGTTTTAATCCTTGAGGTGTATGGGTTTTTGGGAAGAGAGCATATGTCATGAGAGTTTTTTAGTCCCTTAATGCGCTGTCATATATATTTGCATTTTCTCTAAAAGACTTTCTGTGATCTTATCTGCACTCAGGCCCAACCTTTCAAGCAAGTACTTATGGTCCCCATGAGGGATCATTTGATCTGGAATGCCATAGTTTAATACATTAAGCGTACCTGGCCCTTTTTGCATAGACCAATCATTGATCATTGAGCCGAGACCTCCATTAATCGCGTGCTCTTCAATGGTTACAAGAACATTGATCTCTCGAGTGACTTCATAGAGAAGCTCTTCATCTAATGGCTTGACAAAGATGGGGTCGATCACCATGGCATCTATCCCATGGTTTGCTAGCTGCTCTTTAACTTCGAGTGCGACGTCACACATATGTCCTAAGGCGATCAGCGCAATATCCTTTCCTTGGGCTAAGACTTCTGCTTTTCCAAGGGGGCGCTTTTGGAGTGGCTTTTCTGTTTCGGTCGTCTTTAAATTGGGGTAGCGAATCGCAACAGTGCGATTCCAGCTTAAGGCGCTTTCTAGGAGCTCTTTGAGAAGATCTCCATTACGTGGTTGTGCAATGACTATGTTTGGCATCGCTCTTAAAAAAGCGATATCGTAGATCCCTTGCGCTGTGACGCCATCTCCGGTAGCAAGACCTGCGCGGTCGATAGCAAAGATCACAGGGGAGTCTTGAATGCAAACGTCGTGATAAATGTTGTCAAAGGCTCTTTGTAAGAAGCTGGAATAAATACAGGCAACGACTTGCGTTTCGCGGCTGACTCCAATCCCTCCAGCATAGGTCACGGCATGTCCTTCGGCAATGCCTACATCAATGCAGCGGTGTGGCAATACCTTCATCATTTCGTCAAGACAAGAACCAGTAGGCATCGCTGGTGTAATTGCCATCAGATTGGGGATAGCTTTGGCAAGCTTTAACATCTGTTTGCCAAAAATTTTGGGGAATGTTGTCGGACTTGACTTAGAGGGGAGAAACTCTCCTGTAAGCCTGTCAAAGGGTTTTGCTCCATGATAAGGCGTGGGGTTGTTGATAGCATTTTGCATCCCTTGCCCCTTAACAGTTAAGACATGGAGAAGCGTAGGGTGATCTTTGTTTTTAAGTGCTTCAAGTGTTTCTACAAGCTTTTTAATGTCGTGCCCATCAATGGGGCCGACGTAGGAGAGACCAAACTGCTCAAAAAAAGGAGCCGTGCTCACAAGGTTTTTTAAAGACTCTTTGACTCGGCTCCCATGTTTTGCAAGTGTTTCGCCATACCCAGGGATTTTAGTGATGACATCGATGAGATCCTGGTAGATGTTGTTTGCAGTTGGGCTATTGAAAAAACGACTTAAGATGTTTGTGATTGCCCCCACATTTTTTGAGATCGACATGGCATTATCGTTGAGGATCACAATGAAGTTTTTGAGATCCTTTGGAATGTTATTCATCGCTTCGAGTGTCAGGCCACAGGTGAGTGCTGCATCACCTAAAATGGGGATCACATGCTCTTGGCTCCTGTTTAAGTCGCGATCTTTGGCGACACCAAGGGAAAGAGATAGAGCATTTCCCGCATGTCCTGCATAGAACAGATCATAAGGAGATTCCTCTGGATCTGTGAACCCGGAAAGACCATTGGTTTGCCTGAGAGTTGGAAAGCGCCCATTTCTACCTGTCAAAAGCTTGTGGACATAAGATTGATGTCCAACGTCAAAAATGAGCTTGTCTGTAGGCGTGTCAAATACCTTATGAAGAGCAAGGGTCAGCTCTACAATTCCTAAGTTTGAGGCAAGATGTCCTCCTGTTTGGGAAAGGATGTCAATGATGCGCCTTCTAATCTCGATGGCAAGACCTGTTAGCTCTGGAAAAGAGAGAGTGTGCAGCTCTTTAGGATCAGTGAGATTTTCGAGAATCGGCTTCATAGACTTGTCTTATTGATTTCCTCGGAAAACTTCGGGTTCTTTTTGTGTCTGAAAGGAGGCGAGCTGAGGGCTTCCTTCAGAACTGAGTTCGAGTTCCCCAGAGCGGTTTTTCATTAAGGTTTGTACTTTTTGCTCTGCAGAGCTCAGCTTTGCATTGCACTCATTAATCAGCTGATCAGCCTCTTCATAAAGCGCGAGAGACTTTTCTAGGGAAACCTCTCCCGTATTGAGCGCTTCTAAAATCGTTTCTAGGCGAGCATACGCCTCTTCAAAAGATAGAGTTTTCTTATTCATTTTTAGGTATCACTTCTTCAACAATTGTTTTTACTTTCCCATCAGAGAAAAGGATAGAAAGACGCTCTCCTTTTGCTAGACTGTGGCTCGACATCATAACGGAACCTTCCTTTTCAGAAAAGGGGATGCAATACCCCTTTTGGAGAAGGTTTTTTGGATCGATCGAGTGTAAATGGGAGACAAGTCGCTCTAATCGCTCCTTGTTTTGTTTTTGATAAATCGTCCATGTCGTTTGCATTGATGCAGAGAGAAACTTGAGTTTGTCCCGATGCTCTAAAATGCGAGATAAGGGCTTTTGTCCCTCTAAGTGGCGCCTAAATCCTTGGATGCGGAGTTTTTTTTCACCTAATCGTGTGCGCATTTTCTGATCTATGGCATCACATAGATCATCGACTTTTTGAGAGCGCTCTGAGAGAAGATAGAAGGGCGAGGCGATAAGGGGGTGTTTTTTGATTCCTTCGATAAGAGAGCGATGGTGCTTTAGTGTCTGTACTAGGTGCTTGGTAATCTGTCTTTTCGACTGAGCTAAAAAGTCAAGTTGGCTGGTTAAGGTTTTGGCTGAAATTTCAGCAGCAGCAGAGGGTGTTGGAGCTCTGACATCTGCAACGAAATCAGCAATTGAGTAGTCTGTTTCATGTCCAACCGCAGAGATCACTGGAATCTTCGAATGGAAAATGGCTTCAGCAACCCTCTCTTCATTGAATTCCCATAAATCTTCGAGGCTTCCTCCCCCTCTCCCTACAATCAGAAGATCTACCATTTGATGTTCATTAAACACTTCGATTGCGCGGGCGATTTCTTCGGCAGCACCTTTACCCTGGACTCGAACAGGATTGAGGATAAGGTGAAAATTTTGTGACCGCCTTTTGAGAACATTCAAAATGTCTTGAATTACAGCCCCTGTTGGACTGGTGACGACGCCAATTGTTTTTGGGTAAGGTGGAAGGGCTTTTTTGTGCTTGGGATCAAACCACCCCTTTTTTTGGAGGCGATCTTTTAGCTCATGGAGCTTCATGAGAAGCGTTCCCACTCCTTCATACTCCACCTCCCTTACAATAATTTGATAGTTCCCCCTTGGAGCGTAAACACTGATTTCCCCTTTGACTACGATTTGGTCCCCTGACTTTGGAGGGCGGGATAATCGCGCAGCATTTCCTCGGAAAAGCACTGCGGAAATCTGTGATCCTGAGTCTTTGAGGGTAAAGTAGATATGGCCTGATGCTTGAATTTTGAGATTTGAAACCTCGCCCTTAACTTGCAAAAAGGCAAATCGGGACTCTAAAATCCCCTTGATAGAGTGGGTGAGCTCAGTCACCGTTAAAACAGAATTTTCTACAGCGCTATCCATGACTTATGAAAGTTATCCCAAAAGGGTATCTTTATTCAAGGACTGACAATTATTTTTGAATGCGATAAACTTCATCCAAAAAAGACGAATTCGAGAAGATGAAAAAAAAGCCTTACATTGTTGGAAACTGGAAGCTCCATATGGGGCCCCAAGAGACACAGGACTTCCTGAATGAGCTCCTCCCTCAAGTCGAAGGTCTAAGCCCACATATTTGGGTGGCGCCTCCATTTACTTCAATTGCTGAAGCAAGTCTCACAACTAAAAATAGCGCTGTATGTGTTGGGGCGCAAAATATGAGCGCACATCGCAGTGGCGCGTACACAGGAGAGGTTTCTCCTGGAATGCTTAAAGAGTGTGGCGCATCCTTTGTTTTGCTTGGACACTCTGAAAGAAGGCACCACTTTCACGAGAGGAATGAAATGATCGGCCAGAAAGTAAAGCTTGCGCTAGAAGAAGAATTGACACCCGTCCTCTGCATAGGCGAGACCGAAGAAGAGAGAGAGAGGGGAACGGTAGAGGCTGTGTTAAAGCATCAGCTAAAAACTTGCATCGGGCAGCTAACAGATACACAAGTCTCCAAGGTTTTGATCGCGTACGAACCTGTTTGGGCCATTGGTACGGGAAAGACTGCAACTCCAGAGATTGCGGAGGAAACCCATGCACTTTGCCGGTCATTTTTGGAAAAGCACTGGAATGCTGAGGTAGCGATACGGATTCCGATTCTTTATGGGGGGTCAGTAAAACCAGAAAATACAGGTGACTTAATGCAGCAGCCTAACATTGACGGAGCTTTAGTTGGCGGCGCTTCATTAAACGTTACATCATTTAGAGAAATCATAAAAAACACAGAGGATTTAGCACGATGACAGCACTCTTTTATTTGACCATATTTCTATTCTTGGGATTAAGTGCCCTTCTTTGTTTTGTCATCCTCATTCAAGAGAGTAAAAGTTTTGGTCTCGGAGCCTCCTTTGGTGGGGATAGTGGAGACTCTTTGTTTGGAACATCTACAGCGTTGGTTCTCAAAAAATTTACAGCATATCTTGCTATTATTTTTGTAGTTTTTTGCATTGTGCTCTCTTTTTGGTCATCGGCGCTAGGACATAAAACAACGCTACCTAGAGTATCGATTGAGGAAACTCAAGGCTAATGAAAAGAGAGCTTATTTATTATGGTCATCCCAACCTAAGGAAGCGTTGCCAAGAAGTTGGTGAAATTACCGATGAGGTGCATGAGATTGCGCAGGACCTTTTCGATACAGTTATAGAAGATAATGGAGCAGGGCTTGCAGCGCCGCAAATCAATCGACTGTTTCGCATGTTTGTCATTCGCTATGAGAATTGTGCTGACAGTGATGGGATGCCGATCATGACTAAAGAGCCAAAGCTCTACATTAATCCTAAAATTTCATCGATGAGTAAAGAAGCCGTTACTATTTCTGAAGGGTGCCTTTCAATTCCTGGGACAAATGCTCCAGTGACTAGGCCAGAAGCCTTTGTAGTTGAGGCAATGGACCTAGATGGGCAAATCTTTACAGAAGAAGTTTCAGGGTGGCGTGCACGAGTGATCTTACACGAAAATGATCATCTCAATGGTGTGTTATTTGTTGATCGAGTCGATGCTAAGCTAAAAAGGCAAATGGAGCGGAAGCTCAAGGCGTTAAAAATTCGGACACTTTCCTCACTTTCTAACAAGTGAAATCCCAAAAGCGAAGCGATCGTATTTCTTGTCAGGAGCAGGGGCATGAATAAATGTCAGGCGTACCCGCCAGCTTGTGCTGATCATCGTGATTAAGTCGATTTTTGCTTCATTGTAGCTCGGCTGACCCCCACGTCCCCATCCTATATGCGATTCCAACCTCAAGATCCACTCGGGTGCCAGTTTTAGCTGAAGCTTGGAAAGCAGCGTATTGCGTCCATCAGATAGGGGAGTTTTCAATAGCTCAGGAACCTCGCGTGTGACTTGCATGATAAAGTTTTCGGGGTCGTCATGTTTCCAGTCAAAGCGGCTGCGATGGCGAAATTCTGTTTTGAATGCAACGTTTTCATTAATCGTCCAAGCGAGTCCAACATTTCCTCTATCCAAGACTCGCTGCTCAGCATTCCACCAAAGTGTACCGGTGACTAGGGTAGAGGGAAAATTCCAGGTCAGGTCAGAGCAAAACTTCGAGACTCCCTTTTCAAACGGTTTTGCCCCTAGAAAACTATAGGTATGGAAATCGACAATAACGTTAGGTTCGAACTGGGGAAATCCCTTGAGGTAGATGTAGTTTCTGATTCCCGCTTTAATCATATTTAAGCGGTTATACCCATCGTGTAAGTCAAAGATATAGGGTGTATCGGGAGATATAGTGGGGCGAGTTAGTCCTTTGTATTCTGCGTAAGGGATGAGTGTGTGGCGGAGCCTATGATATTCTTTAGATAACGTGAGGTCGAGCATGCACTGATATTTAAGGAGTGCTTGACCCACAGAGTGGTTTTTTTGGCTATTATTGTAGTAAATCCCATGAAACCCTACGAGTGGAGTGAGTGACCATCCATTGTAATGGAAAGGGCGGTAGAGCTCATTTTGTGTATCTAGACGACTTGAGTCAAAATCTGGGACCTTGTGATCGATATCTTTTGCAGAAACGTAATCTAGGTAGGCAACTTTCAAGCGGTTTTGAGAGATCACACCAGTATTTCCCACTTGAACTGGTTTTGGCGTCCAAAATAGATCTGGGAGCTGTTGCTTGAAACCCTCAAAGGAGTTGATCCTGAAACGGCCATTGATCCCAGCGATCATCCAGTCTTGAAAGTTCCTGATAGCAACCGCCGTTTGCTTCGTATCGGTGATTGCAAAGTCATCACTTTTGAAATCTGTTTGCATATTTTTATTACTTAGGCGGTCATAAGTGAATGAAAATTGAGATCTTTCATCTGCGCTATGTGTTTTATAATCTCCTTGCAAACGGTAATTGAACCCCGCTTTATCGGGGTGTGTATTTCTACGAAAAACATCATAGTCAGCATAGTTTCTAGTTAAGAATAGAGTGCGTTTCTCAGGAGATTCATAGTAGGTTTCTAGGGCACCGCCTCCTAGCTTTTTACCTGGGCGGAGCATTCCACGCACAAAAACACTTAAAGTTTCAGATGAGTAAATCCTGTATCGAGCAAAAACTTGAGGCCAATAACCCGTATCCCAGTCCATTCCGAAGCTTGTAGGGGAGTCTGTATTTTTCGCTAAGTTGCTTGAGTAAAAAGGAATCCAAAGCAATGGTGTTCCATTAAAGCGAAAGGTCACATTTTCAGCCTTGAGCTCTTGCTTATTCGAAACCTTCATTTCCTTTGATCGAACAATCCAGTCAGATTTCTGGCTTTCACTTGTTGTGAGGTAGGCGTTGAAAAGGTAGATTGTATTGTCCGGTTTGAGTGTGACTTTTTCACCACCTAAGAACCAGCTGTGAATGGCAGTGACTCCCTCGTGAACAACTCCTGTTTTTGTCACAAAGTCATACTCAAGCCTTTTCCCTACATAGGTCTCCTTGCCTCTTTGGACCATGAGGTCTCCTTCAGCAAAGACGCGATGAACAAGAGCCCCTTTTTCTGTCTTATTCGTATAGATGATATGTTGCGCTTGAATGCGCAGGTCATTTGATGTGATCACACCACCAGTGTGAGTGGTGATGACGCCTTCCCGATACTCGGGCTCATTGAGTTCAACCTTAAATACGGGGGAGTCAGAGGCAAAAATTGCTCCAGGGACAAGGAGTAAAAACAGGTAAAACAGGCGCATCAACTTTTCGCTAATCAAAAAAGAAACAATCTTACAGGAGATGCCGTTTTTATTGAATCGTCTTGAGTAAGAGGCCCGCTAAGGCATATTGATTTTTGGGATTGCCATACCGAATGGCGTCGAGAAGAAGGTGGATTCCCTCCATATCGTGCGTTTCTGCTAGCGTTTCAAAGGTTTCAATCATCAGAGCCGAGGTCTCTTCGGGGGTAAGTAGGTATGGAGAATGATCTGACGAGCGCTCAGTCCAGGAAAGAAGGGGGCGAAAGCGGATGATTTCATGGTGTTTTTGTGCTTTTAGCCAGCTAAACAGGCTAGCTCTATGGGGACCTTCTTCTTGAAGGCGATAAAGGGCGAGGTGACAGTAGGTTCTCGTGAAAGGGGCTCCTGCTCTTGTTGACTGTTCATGAAGCAGTGCGATGGCCTTCTTCGATCGGAGATTTTCTAGCAGGTGGATGAGCAAGGGAACAAGATCATTTTGCTTCTTGTCAAAAATCTCTCCTGCGATTTTTAAAAAATCATCTTCAGGAAGTTCAATGGCTTGCCTTAATATTGATTCCTTGAGTCCAAGGGTGATTGCAGGGATATTTCGCTCTGTTTTTTTTGCATACTCTGTGCATGAGGGAATGACTTTCCAGCTGAGAAGAGTACGACCTGAAGAAAAAGAGGGGGCATATCCGAGATCGGTTTCATTTTTGATTAACATATTGATCAGTGTCGAGGTACATGCTGGCTCCCTTTTTTGCAGAAGTGCAAGGGCCGCATGAATCCGTGTTTGAAAGTTGTTATCGGATGTAAGACCGGTGAGTATTGAAGTCGTTCCTTCGATTTCTCCTAGCATGAGGATCGCCGCTGGGTGCTTTCCAACCGCTGCATCAACAATATTTTTGCGATAGTTGATTTCTCCAAGTTGCATAAGAGAGCGGCTCGCAGCGAGTTTGACGCTGACATCTTGAGAATCAGCAAGCTTTTTCAAATATGAGATCGCATGGGAGTCCTTGAGATAGCCCGCAGCACTTGCACACGTTTCTTGCTCTGCATGCATAGGATGAGTGAGTCCAGCTCGAATCGTTTGCAAAAAGTCATCGCGCCCATACTTTGCCGCTGCAAGGATTGAAGCAAGTCTAACGGATAGCTCAGGGGACCCAATCAATTTCGATAAGATTCCTATCGCATCTTGTGTTCCAATCATTGCAAATAAATCGGGAAAGTAAACGCGAAGGGGAGGGGGAAGGCGTTGCATGAGAGAATCAATAATTCCAGTACTTAAGGAGGATCGATTCTTTGCTAGGGCATAGGCTGCTTCCATTCGGACTGGGAGGAAGGGCGAGGAAAATGCGCGCATGATAGCCGATTCTGCGCGATCATCTGCAGTTTGACCCAAAAATTGGATGGTGGCCATTTGCGTCATAGGATTTTTGCTTTCCATTCCACATGCGAAAAGCTCGAAGTCATCTTGAATCCCAGCAACTGCAGCTCCATACATACTAAGAAGCTTACACTCATCATCATCACTCCGAGATCCTTTCGATAGAAGGATGCGCCCCATCTGTTCTAGGGTGCTAAAGTCGTGTTTACCCGACTCATTAACAACTCTTTCATAGAGTTCTATCCCTTTCTTTATCTCACCAGCTTGGATGAGGTAAAGAGTGTGAGACTTCTTTAAATGGTTGGACTCCATCTCCCCAAATAAGGAGGAGAGGATAGCAAAAATTAGGCAAGAGAATAGTAAAAGTTTTTTTGGCAAAATATTCCTGTACGGCGCTCTTTCCCAATGTTATACTTCTCGTGAAAATTTAAAGGAAAAAGAATTTTTATGGCTTTCGATGGGACTCAAGGGATCACAACTCCTACGGCGGCGCCTCCCCTCACTATTGTTAAAGAGAGTTCACCTCCGCCGAATCGTACAGCTCCTCCTCCATCAGCTGATACCATGAGCTCCGCATCCGCAGATTCGATGCCATACTGGAAAATACTTTTAGACAAATGGAATCAGTTGCTCAATTGGCTCAGGTCATTTTTGGGAAGTCCTAATCAAACTCAAGCTCAGCAAAAAAGAAAATCTGAAACACCTGCTGCAAGTCCTGATCCTGCTCGCCCTTTAATTTCTGCAGAAGAGAAAGGTAGACTGAAACAATTGGCTCAAAGTGTTATGAGCAGCAGCGATCCATTTACTCAGCGAGAATTATTGCTTGGAGAAAAGTGGACAGCTGAATCGCTAATGTATGCAGAAAATGCTAGCTTTCCACTTGAGCTGCGTCTATCTCTTTTCAGAGACCGCTCAAAGTCACCTCGAGGCTTAGCTGTCGATGGGCAGAGCGCTGGTATCAATCCAATAGATGAATACTTTCTCCAAGGTTTAGAAACGTGCTTTAAGAAAGAAGGTCAGTCGGATATTGAGCTACTAAGACTTTTTGATCGTGCAACGAACCTTGATCCTCGGTGTGATGGTGTCGATGAGTGTTTTGCAAAAATTCACCCCCAGCTAGATGCTGAGCTCAAAACACACCAAGGAAGTATTCAAACTGTAATTGCCAAAAAAGAAGCAGCGATTGAAGCGGAGCGCTTAAAGAAGTTGGAAGGGGAAAAACGCCTTCAATACCTGCAATTACTTCGAATGAAAGAGACCCCAGAGATAAAGATCTTAGAGTCCATAAAAGAGATATTTGAGGCCTATAGCAATGATGTTCCCTATTTGCATGATTGTCTTAGCCGCTTGAAAAGTTTTCATCATGCAATATATGAGCAGATAGTTTATTCAGACTTTACTGATGATGAAGCAAGAAAATCGGGCGATGCCTTTGGATATCCGAAGCTCTTCAGTCCCAATTTGGCGCCATTGAGCCAGCTTGTATCGAATCTTTCTGGGAAACGCAATTGGGATCAAGAGGTTAGAGATGCTCAGCTTAAGTGTTTTCAAGCTGTAATCAATGGGGGGTATGGACTCATCTGTGTTCAAGAGATTCAGTATATGATTCAGCGCTTGAAAGGAGGGAAAAATGCCGCCTCCAATCAGTAGTCATAGTCCGCTTCAAGGGCCACTTGGCGTAAACGAGGTGGGGCACGAAGACTATAAACCTCCAAGTAGTCAAGTTATGATAGATTCCATGAGCAGTCAAAGTGACAGAGGGTATGGGGTTCCTAACTGGATCAAATCCATATGCGATTGGATATCTGAGGCACTGACATCATTTTTTACTTGGGTAGGACTTATGGCCCCTACAGCGCCTCCAAATCCGACCAAGATACCTACAAGTTCACCTACAGATCCATCTATGCCCAGGCAAGACTCTTTAGGTGGAGCTGACTTTCCAACGGGTAGTGGAGACGGTTCTCACATAAAGCCCTCAGCAGTAGCAGAAGGACATGAACCTATTACCAAGAATGATAGCTCTACAACGAATCCTTCAGAGTTCGAGAAGTGCAAAACACCCTATGAGCAACTCCGCTATCTAATCGGGATTCTAATTGGAGCACCCCAAGAAGAGCGGAAAGCAAAATTGCAGTCAGTTGTACCCCATCTGACCCCAGCATTAAAGAAACATTTGGCAAGTGAGCTGAACGTGTCCGATGATGGGCTGGTTGATGCATTATCTAGTGATAGTAAAAATACACTTCAACGAACCTATACTTCACTTGCTCAGTACCAAGTCTCACAGATGGACAAAGAGCTCTCAAAAGTAAAGCCAAAGGCTGATTTTTTTTTAGTTGAAAAAGAACTCTCATTACTCAATAGATATGTCCATCCTTCTTTTCATTCTTTAGATGATGTTGCGGCTACTACTCAGTTAATTCGCGAGCAATTTGAGAGCCTAATCTTAAAACATGAATTTCCCTATTCGCTCGTGTTTATTTCCTTTGCTGTTGAAGACGCATTAAACCCATCATTGATGGAGGAAGGGGGCATGACTTTATACGGAGTTCGCTGTAACGACTTAAATGACAAAAAGCTTGATGCAATGGCAAAGAGCATCGTGAATACGTTGAGGCAAAAGAGCAAGGGCTTTTCACTAGAATATTTACAAACGATTATGGATAGGGCCTATCTATACTCCTATGAGGGCACGAATCAAGCTCTCTGCAAGCTGATCGATGATATGGACAAGATGCGTGATGAAGAGATTAAAAGTGCTCTGGGTTTGCTCATTCGGTACTCTCATATAGCAGAAGATATTTTCAAATCCGCATTTATGATCGATTCAGGAGACAGAAAGTGGAGTAAACAAACTCTATCGGGGAGAGTAGAAGCATTTCTTAAGAAATATCCAAAAAGAACTCAGCTAAAAACTGTCTTAGAGGGTTTTCTCGCTTGTTTTAAACAACAAGTAGATAGCTTTCAGCAGCTTGATGCTCTTATGGGGAAATAGAAAAAGACATTTAGAGCTTAGATAGAGCGCCAGTAACATTTGATCAAATGGGACTGCTCTCGAAAGTCGCTCTTTGCGGGACTGCTTAAGAAATTCCATCCTCACACATTTCTCGCCTTTTTTGGCAAAATCAAAATTTTTGCAAATCTCCTATACGTGAGGTATATGTAGATTTTCAACTCTTTCAATTTTTCTCAAAAAACGCCGCAAATTCAGCTGTCAAAGACACGAAGGATGAAGATGGTTAATCTCCGCAGAGGTCACATTTTCCGCCGTCTTCTGGCTTGCCACACCGTTTATTGAGTTTAGACTTCCCGGTTAGCAGCTTGCCAATGCCGAGTAAAAGGCATGAAAGAAGCAGGCAAAAAAAGGTTAGTCCAAAAGTGACGATTATAGGAGTCACGAGTCGCTCTTTTTCTTTTTCTCCTGAGCGGTGATGAGATCGACCCAAATTGGAGAGCTCCAGGCTAGGTGCCCATCTTCTTGCTCAACACGCATGTAGTAGTAGACGAAGGGAGGGTGATCTCCCTTGGGTTTGAGCGCTACCTTTTCAAGCATCGCTTCATCATCGAGTGCAAATTCAAAGGTGTCTTCCTTTGGGTGATAGGTATGGAATAGAGTTCCATTGCGAATAATTTGCACTTCCTTGATCGGCGCTGTACCTACGACAAATCCCGTGATGTGACGGTTATAGAGAAGACCTGGTTTTGCTTTTGTATTGATCTCTTTTCCCATTGGCTCCTGAGCGATGTGGAGACCAATAATGATCCTTGGGCCTGTTGTTGCATAGCTAGAGCGCTTGGCGAGTGCCTGGAGCAGTCCGTCGCGCGATTGGTTAGGAGCTAAAATAGCAGTGAGCCCTGCAGAGTATTGGACTTGATCAGACTCATAGAGGGTGCTGAAGATCCCTCGATCATCATATCCTCCTGCAACAAATCCAAACCTGCAGTTTTGGTTCAATGCGCGTCTAATCGATCCTTCAGCTTTTTCTGTGAGCCCTTTCTTTGACTTTGATGCAATGGGCCTTAGGTTGCCCTCTTTCTTTGTACATTCAGAGGACCCCCAAGCATTGTAGATCTCAACCACTTTTTCATATTCCGGAGTAAAGTTGTCAAAGTCATATAGGGTAGAGGACCCCATTGTCATTGAGGGGATTGAAATAAAATCTTTTGTTGTATGACTTTTATAGATCTTTTTGAGATTATTTGCCTTACTCTCTTTTCGGCGCAAGATGGGCTTATTGTCTTTGGTATAGACAATTTGCCTGAGACCTTCACTTCCAGAAGATCCCATCCACTGCATTCCTAAAAAGGTATTGAATCTGTCATCTTCGTTAAAGTCGGCAACATGGGAGCTGATCCCTTTCCACTCATCTTGCGAGGTTTCCTCTTCACTTTCAAAGGGAGATGTTCCAAAAAACTGATAGGCCTTTTGATCGCGGTTATAGCGCAGGCATGACTCGATATTCTCTGTAGCATCATAAAGGATCGATTCCGCGTGAAATGAGCCCCAGTAGAGCTGGTTCGGTGTGTCGGGGAAGCACTTCATCGGTGAGGAGTAAAAGAGGTCTCCATTGCTGAGGTTCTTCAGTTGAATCCTGTAGACACCTGGCTCGTTAAAATAAAAGTTTGGCAGGTTGATAAATCCTGTTTCAGGAACAAAGAGCTTCCAGCTGATGTTTTCGCGGAATTTTTCGTAGGAGAACTCAATTAGGGTCCCTTCAGGAGCATGTCCTGTCAGGTTTCCATGCTCATCCTCAAATCTGACAATGACATCAAATCGCTGGTTTTTATTCACAACTGATGGGGCAATGATGCGAATTGAGCTTAACTTGTTCCCCCGAATATCGAGGTGAAAGGTTTCAACGTCTTTATATTCACCTTTACCCTTCGTATCGACGTAGAGAAGAAAAGGACGCCTACGAGCTGTGAAGGTTTGTGCTCGGTTTCCTTTTTCTGCTTCATCTTTGGCTTCTGGGGAGCCCATCATAATCGCTAGCGTCTCTCCCGCTTTGACTTCTGATGGGAGAACAAACTCGTACTGGGGAAGGTGGCTATTTTTCACCTTAATTTCTTCAGCGCCAATCGGTTTTTTATCTTCGCCTAGTGATAACCAGATTAGATTTTTTTTGCTGCGGAGGCTCGTCTGCGGCATTTCCCAGTCGAAATCGCGCCCTTTAGAACCCACATCAAACTTCAGGCGAGTTCCCTCAGGAAGGTCATGAGCGGGGGTATAAACAAATTTCCAAGTTTTTGCTTCACCAGCAAGAGCAACTTTGGGTTCTACGTAGGTAATTGAACGGCGCATGATTCTCCATAAATACAAATAACTAAGTAGATTCTACCTAATTTTTGATTCTCTTTCAAGCCTCAATCCTGGTTTGAACTGGGGCAAATGATTAACTTCTCGATTGTTCGATCGCTGGTGCTGTGGACTTCTAAGTCAAAGTGATCGTGGTGGATTTTCCACCCTTTTGAGGGGATGGTCCCAGCACGATGGAATACGAAGCCCCCGATGGTGTCATATTCAGAACTATGGGGAATTTGAATTCCCATTTCCTTTTCCACATCGAGGACATTCATTTTTGCATCGACGAGCCATCCTCCACCTGGATAGGATTCATAGAGCTTTTCTTCTTCTATGATATCGTATTCATCGGCGATCTCACCAACGAGCTCTTCTAAAATATCTTCGAAAGTGACAATGCCCTCTGTGCCCCCATACTCATCAACCACAATGGCAATATGGATTTGCTTCTGGCGAAACTCTTGCAATAGGTGAGAGATTTTCTTTGTTTCAGGAGAGTAGAGGATTGGCTTAATGAGCTCTTCAAGAGGCGTGCTAAGGGGAGATTGCTCTTTGTTTTCAATACTGTGGAAATAGTACTCCATCACATCTTTGTAAAGGAGCACGCCAACGATGTTATCGACACTTTCCTTATATACCGGAATGCGGCTGTAGCCCTCTGAAATGAACTTTTGTGCTGCCTCATGAACTGTTTGGTTGATGGAAAGGGAAAAGATATCAACGCGGGGGACCATGATTTCTCGTGCAATGCGATCTCTAAAAGAAGCGATGGCGCTAATGAGGCGTTGATCAAGGGGTTCTAAAAGTGAACTGAGTTCCGATTCGTGAACGAGCTCCAAGATCTTCTCTTTGACATGGCGGCGAACTTCTGCACTTTTTCGGGATTGCTTAGGGGCTAAAAAGAGATGAAATGCCTTGAGTAAAACTAGGGTGATGGAGGAAAAAAGAAGGAGAAAAAGAGTCACAAATGGGGAAGTGATACGCAGCGTAAGTTGAGGGCTAATAGAAGCAAGTGACTTAAAGAGAAAGTCGATCAAGACACCTATTCCCACAACAGTGGCAACATCAGCCAAGACACTTAGGCTCCATTCTGAATGGAGGGCATAGAAAAAGAGAGAGCTATAGATCAGACGAAGCAGGTGCTTGGTTGTACTGAGTAGATGAAGTAAACACTCCCAACTATCTTCGGGAAATAGGCGTTGAACAAAGGAGAGAAATAGGTAGAAGTAGGGTTTTCTTGCACACTCCTTTTTAATTTGGATGCGGCCAAGGAGGTCTATTGTTTTGGTAAAAGCTGAAATAGCAGCTGCGCCAAGCACAGCGCACAAAGATAGGATTGTCAGAGAAATAAGCATATTTTTTTATATTGGTATATCGTAGTGTAAATGGCAATTACTCTTATTGTTTAGATCTTAATTCCATCTCTTTATCTGGCCTTTTAAGGAACTCCCGAATCACTGCAACACTTGTGAGCTCTTGCGGAGTTTTTCCTGACTGGGATTTCGCTTTTAAGTTTGCACCCGCTAGAAAGAGGAGTTTTACTGTTTTAAAAACCTCAGCAATATTTGGATTCATCACGCAGAGGTGTAGCGGAGTATATCCCGCAAAACATCCCTCTTCTAACTTTGCATTGACAGCAGCTTTTCTCTCTAGGAGGAGCGCAGCAATTTCTGTTTGAGCTTGCAGAGAAGCAAAATGGAGGGGGGTGGCTCCTATGTACTCTCCACCTGTTTGTCTTGAGTCGGGGTTGGTTCTTACATCGTTGAGGAGAACCGTTGCTTCTTCTACAAGCCCTTGCATGGCAGCGAAATGGAGGGGGGTAGCTCCGTCAGCTGTACCAAGATTGGGGTTTGTTTTGTGGTGTGAAAGAATGAGCTTCATCATGCGAATATCTTGGCTTATCGTGGCATAGTGAAGCGGGGTAAAGCTCTTGTGATCAGCAATATTTGGGTTAAGGCCCTCTTCTTGGAGCAACACTTTGATGCCCTCTTCATTGCCAGTTGAAAGCGCAATTAAAAAGGGTGTAGAGGAATGGCTGTTTTTGGCATTCACAGCGCATCCATGATGCAAAAGAAAAGCAATCAGCTCTTTCTTATCTCCCCCTTTTTTTGCGCAGCATGCAAGGTGAAGCGGGCTATTTTTTTCTTTGTCCAACTGTTTGAGAAGGCAGGGGCCTTCTTGCTTGAGCAGTGCTTCGACAGTTTCTAGGTTTCCGTTTAAGCATGCTTTTAAGAATTCGACCTGAGGAGAGGACCAAAGACAAGAGGATAAAAGAACAAAAATCAAGAGCCAACGAGACATAACTTCACGCGGCTTTTTTCAAGATGGAGCATACAATTTTTTTCTTCAGCGCGCATCTCTTTTTGTTCATCTTCTTCGATATCATCATATCCTAAAAGGTGAAGAAAGCCGTGGACGATATAGAGAGTGACCTCATCATAGGGGCTCAGCTCATGCTCTGTAGCATAACTCTTTGCCACTGCAGGACAGACAAATATATCTCCTAGCACTACAGGGACAGCATTAGGGTCATCGATAAAATCAACAGGAACTGAAATACAGTCTGTTGGAGTGGGATCATTAAAAAATTGATCGTGGAGTTTTGAGATTGTATCGAGATTGACAAAGTGAACCCCGAGCTCGTCACAATCGACTCCCTTGAACTCAAGGAGCGTTTTGATCAAAGCTTTGACTTGTTCTTCGGAGATCTCAAGATCAGATTGATTGCTTGAAATGAGGACGTTCACGTTTAGGGCAGAGCTCTACTGAGCAGGTGTTTTTGGAAGACCGGTGACCTTCTTATTCTCACCATCTTTCCACTTTCCTAACTTCTTAAGAACGTCAATTCTTTCGAATCTTTTTAACACATTGCGCTTTTTAGCGCCTTTACCAGATTTACCGTAACTTGGATGTCTAGACATAAATTTAACTCACCTTCGGAATAAAAATTGAATGCGCACCTTTTTCGTCTTTGAATGCATTGGTGTGCTCTCTAAACCCTTTTGGAAGATTATCCTTTAGGGAACCCGTCTTTTCAGCACCATATCTTGGCTTGCGAGGGCATCTTTTCAATCTATCTTTTTTGCTAATGCGAACCATAAAAATTTACTCCATCATTATCAGGGAAAGTATATCTTTTCAGAAAGAAAACATCAAGGGAGAATAGAGTAAATCAAAAATTTGATAAGGATTTTATCCCTCTTCAATATCTTTATGAAAATTGGCGTAGCGCTTATTGAGTAAAACAACAGGTAAACTTTCTTCGAAATAGGTCGACCATAGGCTAAGGTTTGAACTTGTGCGAATCAACAAATTGGTCCGAGATAAGAGCAGCGCATCGAGCAAAGCCTCTTTTCCTAGCAGGTAACCTCTCTTTCCAGAAAAGTGAATCCCACTTCCCCCACCGCTAGATCTAAAGGCGTCTTTTACCACGACTCTATCTGGAAATTCCTCCTTCATCGCTTCAACAAATTCTTCTTCATCTGAGGCTACAAATATCACATAGGGCTCATCGGAGGGGGTATGTTTCTGAACAGCCTCAATAACATGGCCGTACTCAAGACGAGGCGATTCAGTGCTCTTATCGGTTCCTCGATAGTGAATGCCTATTGTATAGAGGCCTTTAAAATGTTTGTTGACAAACGCATCGACCTCTTTTTGGATATGGGGTTTAATGCGAATGTGTTTTCTGACCAAGGCAGAGGCTTGCTTGCGATTTAGCCTTCCGTGAGCATGAAATGCTTTGAGTCGGTCTCTCCCACGAATCGGGATAGGCTTTCCGGTTCTTTTTCCTACAGAAAGAGGAAGAAAAAAATAGCTCCACCAGTTTTCGCCACAAACTCGATCGTAATAGAGTCCTTTTTTACCAAAATCAACTTTTAACCCTCTGATATTCCCAAGGTCACCATTATCATATCGAGAAATTTGCCCTAAAACTAAGTTCATTGTTGAAAACATGCCGTGGTTATGACCCTTAGTATGAATCAGACTATAATCGGCATGGAGCTTTGGTGCTTGAAGGCAGCAAAATAATAAAAGAAAAAGGTAAAGAATTTTTTGATTTGCCATAATTTTCTATAGGGTAATGATGTTGTATCCTTGCTGTTTGTAGACTTTGTAGTGCTCTTGGGCGATACGGTTTTTTTCTGGTGTTGCTAAGTCTTCAAACTCATAGATGTGTGAGAAAAATTGATCGTTGTTTTCTACAGCCTTTCCAGTCAGGTTGAATATGCTTCTCGCGTTGTTGGGGTTTTGGTCTGAAGCTGTGATGACAATGAGGTCGTTAGAAGGGCCGCTCTGGATACTGTGAGGGATAAAGCTCTCTCTTGGGAGCCTCCACAAAAGGAGGTCGAGATATTCGCACCCCTTTTGGTGGGGAACCTTAAATAGAAAGGGCTCTTTCTTTTCGAAGTGCTCTTCAGCCATCGCCACTAATTTTCCTTGCTTTAGCTGGTCAGATTTCACCTGGAAAAAAGTCGCTCGGATCGCTTTTTTATGACTTGTCATTTGGCTTGTCTCCAGGGTGATAGACTCCACATGAAAGGAGGAATTTCATTAAGTCTTCCGTCTCGATATCGAGAGCGCGGATTTCATCCGTTGAATACATCATCAGAAAGCCCGAAATGGGATGGGGGGAAGTGGGGACAAAAACGGAAGCGAGGGGAGTCTTTTTTTTCTCTTGCGCCTCTTTTGGGGGCTCTCCTGCGAGAAGGCCTAGAGCGAGTGCGTTTTCATGGGGAAAGGGAACAGCCACTGTCCCTTTGAACAGTTTTTCATTTTTATCGGAAAAGACATTCTTCGTGATGTCGTGACTAATGCGATAGATCGACTTAACAATGGGAATTCTTTTCATGATGCGGTCAGTGAAATGAACAAGCCAGGAGAAAAGTAGCTTTCTTCCTAAAAAGCCGAGAAGGAAAATCAAGACAACGAGAATAAGGAGGATAATAATGCGAGAGATGAAAAGGAGCACATACTGGTGTTCAACTGCAAGTGTGACGTCATAATTTGTAATGAGTTCTTTGATAAACCCCATGAACGGAGCCGTGATAAAATCGATCACAAAGAAGACGATAAAGAGCGTAATCAGAATAGGGCAGAGGGTGGCTAGACCAGCGAGAAAGGTTTTTTTCATCGATTATCCCTGTTGATTCGGAACTTTTGACGGGTGTTCTGGAGTAATCACACCACAGGATACAATATACTTAATCGCTGCCTCTGGTTTTAGATCGAGATGGATTAGATCTTCCTTCTTATACATGATGAGAAAGCCAGTTGTAGGGTTCGGGGTCGTCGGGACGAGTACTGAAACAAGAGGACTTCCCGCTTTTTCGGAGCAAACCTCAGGAGACTCCCGCGAGACAAGTCCCATGACATAGGTGCCATCTTTTGGAAAGGGGACCATGACCACTTGCTTGAAGGAGGTTTTATCTGTAACAAAGAGGGTTTTGATGATCTCTTGTGTTGTTTTGTAGACCTTATTAATTAAAGGAATGCGATGAAGAACTTTATCGCTCAGCCCGATAAAGGCTTTGAAGAAGAACCAGCGTGCAATCATCCCCAATGCTAAAGTAAACGCAAAGAGGCAAAGAAGGATTAGGAGCTGACTTCCATATCTTACGACCTGATCAGCGGAGAGAAATAGAAAGCCTTTTTGCAATATTTGAAATTCTTTGAGGAAACTTGAGACTAAGCCAATGAAGGGTTTTGTCAGAAAGTTTACGACAAAGATTACGATTGCAAGAGTCACAGCTAGGGGGAGGAGAATCACTAGTCCTGTGATAAAGTATTTTTTCATTGGTTCCATCCATGTTTAAGTTGAAATCGCCAAGGAAGCAGAGCATGCTCTTCTGCATAATCAACCCCCACGCGTGGAGACTCTGATATTTTATCCTTAGAGATAGGAGTGTGATGATCTTCTAACCAGATCGTATCACCCATTAGGGAGATGCCGGAGTGGTGAGTTTTAATACCGAGTGCCTGCGTTACAGTGGCAGGGCCAGTCGTCGTTAGCTTGGTTTGCTTGCGCCTTTTAAGCATATGGTTCTTGCCAATGGTTGGCTCAATTGCACGAACTAATACCGCATGGGGGACATCTTCTACACTGGTAACAATGTTAAAGAGGTGATGGATTCCGTAGCAGAGGTAGACATAGGAGACACCCCCATTTTCAAACATCACTTCTGTTCTAGGGGTACGGCGATTTTGGTAGGCATGGGAAGCTTTGTCTTCTGCGCCCATATAGCTTTCTGTTTCAGTGATTATCCCCCCAGTGAGGACGCCATCAATTTGTGTCATTAAGACCTTCCCCAAGAGCTCGCGCCCAATTTCTAAAACGTCTTTCCGACAATAAAAATCAGGGGCTATTTTATTTTGCGAAGCAGTTGCCATTTACTTTCGACTAAAGTGAGATCTATGTCTTCAACCAAGAGTTCTAGATTATCGCCCATCCTAAAAGATTCTTGCTGTTTTTGTCCAATCAAAGCTTGGATATTGGGGTGGAATTCAAAGTAGTCCTGGGTCAGTTTGGAAACATGAAGAAAACCCTCAATTCCAACCGGGGCCACTTCAAAGTGGATGCCGAATGGTTTGACTTTTGTAACCGTAGCAGAGTAGATGCGTTCGGGATCTCTCTCTTTATACTTCTTGAGTAGGCGAAGCTTTTTTAACGTGACGACACTCATTTCTGCTTTAAACGAGCGGCGCTCTTGGTCAGAGCACTCTTTAGCGATTCCTTCGAGATCTTCAGGTAAGTTTGGATCGAAGAGAAGGCGATGAATCACAAGGTCTGTATAGCGGCGAATCGGGCTGGTAAAGTGGCAGTAATTTTCGAGAGCAAGACCAAAATGACCGACGTTCTCTTTAGAATAGACAGCGAGCTTCATACTCCGAATGAATCCAATCGATAACTGCTGAATATGGGGAGTCTTTTTTGCATTATCAAAAAGAGCTTGGATATCTTCAGAAGTTGGGTCATTTGCGAGTTGAAATCCGAGACTCCGTGCTAGAGAGTAAAAGTCCTCTAGATTTTCGCGAGCAGGCTCTTCATGAATGCGGAAAACTGAGGGTAACTTTTTACGGACAAAGTGTTCGGCAACAATTTCATTGGCTTTGAGCATATACTCTTCGACTAGCTGGTGTGTGATATCATACTCGTGGACAGCGAAGTCGTAAGGCGCTCCATTATCATCTAATAGAATCACAGTTTCTGGCATACTCAAATCGACAGATCCACGAACAAACCGTTTTTTGCGTAGCGTATGGCAGAGCTCTTGCATTCTTTTTAAAGATTCGGCGTGCGGGCTCTTGCGCTTGCCATCCAACACCTCCTTGGCTTCTCCGTAGGTCATTCGCTTACGGCTTTTGATAAAGGCGCGCGCAATCGTTTGATCGAGGACATTTCCTTCTTTATCGAGCTTCAGTAAGATCGATACCGTTAAACGGATCACTCCTTCTTTAAGGCTACAGAGTTCATTAGAAAGTTGTTCGGGAAGCATGGGGATACACCTGCCTGGGAAGTAGGTGGAGTTGCACCGTTTTCTTGCCTCGGTATCGAGTGCTGATCCGGGCGTTACGTAGTGTGAGACATCGGCAATATGAATGCCGAGGCAATAAACCCCTTTTTCGTCTTGTGAAAGGGAGAGGGCATCGTCGAAATCTTTTGCTGTATCGGGATCTATTGTGAAACATTCGAGCTGGGTGAGATCCTCTCTATCTTGACAGTCAACTTCTTGCACTTCTCTAGGAAAAGAGCACGCTTCTCGAACCACTTCTTTTGGAAAGTCATCACTCAGCTGGAAGTCAATTATCGCCGCAGGAATATCAGTTTGCGGGTCATTGATTGAACCAATTTTTTTGAGGACGCGACATTCGGCAACCTTATTTTCCTCTCCCCAATCTTTGACGTGGAGCAGGAGGCGGTCTCCAACTTCATACTTTGCTTTTTTGCTTTTTTTCACAAGGGCTGACTTAGAAGTTCCAAGGGCTGGAACATAGAGAAGGATATTACCCTTAGGATCGAACATCCAAACCGTGCCGACCATTTCACTCTTGGCTCGCTTGATTACGCTAATAACAAGCCCTTCAGGCCCTTTTTCTGAGCGCTTATTTATATTGATGGCAGCTTTGACGGTATCCCCATCAACAGCATTTTGCTTCAGGTGTTTGGGGATAAAAATATCTTGAGGATACTTGACTTTATCTTCGGGGGAGACAAAACCAAACCCCTTAGTGTGAACATGGATTGTGCCAATAACTTCAGGGCGAGTGGACTTACGCCTAAGTGTTTTTTTTTGTTTGCGCATACTTTTTCAATTCTACCTGACCGGGTTGATAATGTCAGCTTCAGAGCTAAAAATCCAAAAATTAAGCGAGTTGCCCAGCCTTTCCTTTACCTCTTTTGCCCAATCTTCAGCCTCGCGAGCAGTGGGGAAAGTCATGCAAGCCGTTGCGAGGGCATCAGCCAAGAAACAGGTGGGTGCTTGAACAGTGACGCCAACAATAGAGCCCTTTACTCTTTTGAGTGCTTGACCTGTTTTGGGGCTTACTATGTGAGTATATGTACCAGAAGAAGTAACCCAAAGTTGCTCATAATCTCCACTCGAAGCAATCGCACCATCAGATAGTGCGATCACTTCTCCTTCATCTAACGGGGAATGGATCAGCACAGTCCAGGGCCTACCAGATGGGTGAGACTTGCTGACTCTAATATCCCCTCCCCAGTCGACATAGTGGTCTTTGCATTCCAATGCATCGAGCTTTTGTGCAAGGGTATCGACGACGTATCCTTTGATCATTCCATCTAGATCAATACTCACCTTTTTCTTTTTGTACAGAGTTCCCATGTCGATAAGAATGTGTTTCCAACCAGAGGCGCTATCTGTATCTGGAGGGGTTATTCCCTGCTTGAGGTGCTGCTTCCATAACTGGATATGAGCGCCAAGTGTCGGGTCGTAGCGCCCCTCTGTTATTTGGGTGAGATTCTTTGCAAGTTTTATGACGTTAAGAAGGGCAGGAGAAAGAGGAATAGCTTCTTCAGTTGATGCATGATTTATATGGGATAGTTCTGAATCTGAATTCCAGTGATTATACAAGTGGTCAGTTTCTTCAAAAGTGTCATCAATGAGCCTTTTGATCTTTTCCTTCTTTGCATGAGAAAGGTTGCCTCCAACTTGAATATGGTAGGGAATCGTCAAAGCAATTCCACGGAAGTGTATGACACTTTCCCTTGAGGATTGGCAACTCAAGAAGAGCAGGGCAAAAAGGGGAAATAGAAGCGGCTTCATCTCTGCTTATAACTGAGTAGGGTATTGGAAAGGAGCATGGCAATTGTCATCGGCCCCACCCCGCCTGGTACAGGTGTAATCATAGAGGCGATTGTTTTGACATTCTCAAAGTCGACATCACCGACAATATGACCTGTTTCATTCCGGTTAATCCCTACATCAATCACAACGGCGCCTTCCTTCACCATCTCAGCCCTAATCAAATGGGGGCGTCCTACGGCTGCAATCAAAATATCTGCCTGTTTACAAATGGCGCTTAGGTTTTCCGTTTTGCTGTGAGCTAAGGTAACTGTTGCATTGCAGTGAGGCCGGTTTTGAGAAAGAAGCATGGCAAGGGGACGTCCCACAATCAAACTTCTTCCTACGACGACGACATGTTTACCTTCCGCTGAAAGCCCATTTTTTTCGAGCAGCTTCAAGATCCCTAGAGGAGTGCAGGGGATAAAGCCCCCTTTTTGACCCATCATCAGTTTCCCTAAGTTATGGGGGTGGAATCCATCGACATCCTTTTCTGGATCAATAGATTCAACAACCTTCACTGTAGAGATCGCACTGGGGAGAGGTTGTTGAACCAGAATTCCATCGATAGAGGGATCAGAATTTAAAAGCTCAATTTCTTTAATGAGTTTCTCTTCAGCAATCGACTCAGGCAAATGGATCACTTTGGATCGGATGCCCACCTCTTCACAACCCTTTTTCTTCATGTTGACATAGGTGAGAGAGGGGGTGTGATCGCCGACTAAAACAAAGGCCAGGCCTGGCTCTCTTCCTGCAATCCGCGCGATTTCTGATTTGATTTCGGCCCGAATCTCTTGGGCGATTTGCTTTCCGTCAATGAGTTTCACTAGATTTAGTTCGGTATGGATTTGATTTTTTTAAGGATTTGCTCGTGTAGAATTCCGTTCGAAGCAATGATAGGGCCTTCCGAAAATGCAACGTATGGATTACCTTCAAAGTCGGTAAATCTGCCTCCAGCTTCTTCAATCATGAGTTTTCCTGCAGCATAGTCCCAGGGCCGTAGAGAAACTTCCCAAAAACCATCGTAACGACCCGCGGCCACATAGGCTAAATCGATTGCAGCAGAGCCAAGTCTTCGAAGGGGAATCCCAAGCTTTGCAAACTCCCCAAAAAGGTCTAAACAATTTAAGGGATTTTCATGCACATTATAGGGAAAGCCCGTACCTAAAATAGCACTGTCTAGTACGCCTGTTGAAGTGACTTTAAGACGCTCTCCATTTAAATAAGCACCCAGACCCTTTTCAGCGGTGAATAACTCATTTGTCATGGGTTGAAAAATCACTCCTGCAAGAATTTCAGACTGAAAGACTGCAGCAATACTCACTGAGAAGTTAGGGATTTTGTGTGCATAATTAACGGTGCCATCAATGGGATCAATGATCCATCGAATTCCTTCTGCATGTCCTGACTCTCCACTCTCTTCTGCTAGAAAGCCGTGGTCCGGGAAGTGATTTTTGATCATTTCAATGATCACCGCTTCTGACTTTTGATCCATTTCGGTCACCAAATTATGGCGTCCTTCTTTGGTTTCAAAAACGAAGTCTGAGCCAAAGCCCTTTTTAATGAGTTCGCCCGCTTTTAATGCGGCATGTGTTGCCACAAGCGTGAGCCGAGAGCGGAGCAAATAAGGAAGATCAATTTCATTTTTCATGACATCTCCTTTTTATGCTCTTTCTTCAAAAAAAGGAAGTGAAACCACTGTTTTTTTGCGAAATCGATCAACTGCATTGGCATTGAAAAGCAGATCCAAGCATAGAGCCCATCGAATAAGGGCAAGACAAAAAAGTCGGTTAAGATACCGATCCCTTTCCAGGGAAGTGGCTTATCTAATAGAGTAAGCGCTATGTTGAGTCCGCAAGTTGTTAAAAAAGAAAAAAGGACCGTACATGAGACAAGGCCAATCGGCTTGTCCACGAAGTAGCGTCGCAGCCGAAAAAGAACAAGTGATGCTAATGTAAAGCTGAGCGCATACACTCCAAAGGGGAGGGATGCTCCTAGAAGATCTAAACCAATTCCCGTTAGTGCTGAAATCCAGAGGCAAGAGAGTAAGGGAAGACGCACCTGAATAAGCGCGAGAAAAGGGGAAAAAAAGAAAAGGCGCAGTCCCCGAAAGATCAGCAAGGAAAACAGGCTAATCAGGAAATAGGGCCAAATTTTTCCTTTACTCCCACTCTGTTTTTTGTGGGGAAATAGGGATGACGTGCGGTCTTCAACAATTGGCTTGTCAACAGGCAGTTTGTGGAAAATCTTTATCAGGAGCTCTGATGCTAGCTTGCCAATCAGTTGTTTAAACAATTTTACCATGCCACTATGATCCCTTTCTGTGTGATTGTTCACTAAAGTTGATTTAATAAGCAATAGAAGTGGAGTTTTTATGAAGTGGGTGTTAAGATTTTCCTTTTTTAAACCTTGGGGTTGATGATGGTTCCTAACTTGACAACATTCACTATCAATAACTCGATACTCAATCTAACTGGTGTGTTCAATCGTGTGCTGGATGGGAATGTGCCAAGTGCGCTTCATCAATTGGCAATAGGCACAATCGGTATCTATGGAACTGAGTGGGTGGCAAGTCGCTTAGATTTTAAGAAAAAACTCAACGCTGAAGTTCAAGAAGGGGTTGATATTTTTGTTGGTTTTGGCTTGAGATATGCCGTTGCAGAAGTGGCATCACGCTTACTTGGCGTAAAGTTTTCGACCCAATATCTCCTTTTTGATGCAGTTGCAACCCGCCTATCATTGGGCGGTGTTGCATTGCTTCAGATTCCTATAGCGATTATTTCCAAGCTAGTGGGAGGGGCGGCATTTCAAGACACTCTATTTTTTTGTGGGATGCATAGTATAGTAACATTGGCTCTAAAAGGTAAGACCACTAGACTTGAGAATAAAGTTTCTGATTGTTTCGAATCAGTAGAGGCAAAGCTCGTGAGTCGTGTTGTTATGGGAGTTTTAGTCTATGGTATCGGAACCTACGGAGCAGTTCGTGGATGCCGGTATTTTCAACTCAATGCTGGGTGGCGTTTAGTGGTTCCTTCAAGTTTCCAAGTATTGCCAATAATATTCATCAGCTCTCTACTAAGAGCATTCCGCTATGCATACTCAAATGGTCAGCGTGATAACTATAAAGAGCTCGCTGATTTGTTTAGGGCTTGTAAGGTGGACCAGTTGACTCAACTTGTACTTAAAGAAACAAATATGACTCTTGAGAAAGCTAAAAATTTCCTTGTTAATTCGATCATCAATTCAACTGAAATGTTTGATGAGAATAAGGAGAAAGCAATTGCCAATATTAAGGAGTGTTTTAAAGCATATGATCAGGCAATATCTCGTCTACACCAAACTATTGAACATGTAGATTAATGTCTAAAAATGCGTTTCTGTAGTGAAAGAGAATAGAGGGCGCTGTCTTGATCACGAGAGAGAGGTCGTAGAAGAAAGATTGCCTTCTTACATATTCGCAGTCGAGAGCGATGCGCCCGCCATAGTCCCATCCTTTCCCCCATATAAAAAATGAAGAGGGCTAGCAGGGGATAGATAGGGGAAAACAGAGCGAGAATGGCAAGGCAAAATCAGAGATCGAATGTGCGTTTGAGAAATCGATGGGTCATGAGCAGGTCCTGGGGATTTTTTCCTGATAGTTTTCGATCAGCATTCCAAGCGTGGGCCAGTTTAGTGTGGTTTCTTTAGCTTCTCTAAAAAAGGTTTCAATTATCTTAACGGTTTCATCATAACCATACATTTCTAAGGCTGTTGATTTATGGTTCTTTTGATCACATCGAGTTGACTTTCCTATCGTTAAGGAATCAGAGTGGTGGTCGAGCAGGTCGTCAATCATTTGGAAGATGACTCCAAAGCGGTATCCGAGTGACTGCAACACCATTTGCTCCTGTTCAGGTATACCTCCTATGAGCCCACCAAACTCTAGCGCTGCCGCAATAAGGGCTCCTGTCTTATTTTGATACATCATATCTAAGTGAGCCTTGGAAATGGCCTTACCTTCCGATGTCATATCGATTAATTGTCCTCCAACCATCCCATTTCCTCCAGCGCGTTTCGCGAGAAGCTGAGTGAGTTTAACTTTGACTTCAGCTTTGAGCTCAGGCGCATTGCTAATGACTTCAAATGCCAGGGTGAGAAGCATATCTCCAGTTAGAAGTGCATGGGCCTCATCATAGATTGTGTGGAGCGTCGGCTTTCCACGGCGCAAGTTGGCATTATCCATACAGGGGAGATCATCGTGAATCAGAGAATAGGTATGGAGAATTTCAAGAGCGCAGGCGGGATCAAGGCCCTCATCTAGGGGGATATTGAGATCTTGAAGAAACGCAAGTGTCAAAAGGGGGCGAAGCCGTTTTCCATTAGCAAGAAGGGAGTGGTGTGCTCCATGAAAAAGGTGAGTGAAAAGGGGGCTTTCGGGGTTGGGAATTAACGCCTCGAGGCGGGCATTAATCAAAGAGAGCGTCTGCTCTGTCCAATTGTGTGTGGGCATAGCTTTTTCCCTTTTTTAGGCTCTTAAGTGTCTTTAAGAGGTGAGTCGGTGGTTTAGGACTTCCAATCCCCACATAGTGGAAGCCCTTTCGTTGCATTTCTTTAGCTTGATATTGGTTGCGCCCATCAAAAAAAGCATTCCCACACATTTTTTCGAGCGTCGTTTTTAGGTTAACAAAGCGAAACTGCTTCCACTCTGTGACAAGAACGATGGCATCGACGCCAGATGCTGCTTGATACTCGCTGACACAAAAACGGAGATTAGGCTTGTCTGCTAATACTCTTCGCGCATTATCCATCGCAACAGGGTCATAGACACGTAGCTCAGCTCCCTGGCTATAGAGATCGTCGATTAGGGTAAGTGAAGGTGCTTCGCGCATATCATCAGTATTGGGCTTAAAAGAGAGTCCCCAAATGGCGATTTTTTTTCCTGAAACTCCACCTTGCGATTCAAAGTATTCGGTGACTTTTTTTCCCAGCAGCTTTTTTTGATTTTCATTGATTGTGTCGACTGCTTCTAGGAGCGCAGAGGTGCAGTTTTCTTTCTTAGCCATAGCTCTAAGGGCGCGGATATCTTTTGGGAAGCACGATCCTCCAAAGCCCGCACCAGCATAGAGGAAGTGTGTGCCAATCCGTTGATCTCCACTCATCCCACGGCGCACCTCTTGAATATCGGCTCCAAGTTTTTCCGAGAGACTAGAGAGCTCATTCATAAAGGAGATGCGCGTTGCGAGCATGGCATTGGAGGCATACTTTGTGAGTTCTGCCGATTCAAGGCTCATGACAAGCAGGCGATCGTGATTGAATGTAAAGGAGGAGTAGATCTCCTGCATGATTTGTGTCGCTTTTTCGCTATCGGATCCAATAATGATGCGATCGGGCTTCATGCAGTCATCGACAGCAGAGCCTTCCTTGAGGAACTCGGGGTTTGCTACTAAGTCAAAAGAGACTTCGGACCCCTCTTGAGCAAGTTGCTCTTTGATCCGCTTTTTGAGAGCGCGCGCAGTTCCCACAGGGACAGTCGATTTGTTGACAATCACGCAGTAGTGATTGAGGTGTTTGGCAATAGCAACTGCTGCGCTTTCAACATAGGAGAGGTCAGCGCTTCCATCTGCATTTGATGGGGTGCCTACAGCAATAAAGCATGCTTCTACGTTTTTTGTGCCTTCACAGTAGCTGGTTGTAAACTTGAGACGCCCTTCTTTTTGATTCCGAGCCACAATTTCTTCAAGACCCGGTTCGAAGAAAGGGACTTCCCCTTCTTGAAGCTTTGAGATTTTGTTTTGGTCGATGTCAATACAGGTGACATGGTGTCCCATTTCTGAGAAACAGGCTCCTGTCACAAGACCGACATATCCCACACCGACAACTAAAATTTCCATTATACCTCAAGTTGTAAGGGGCCATTTTAGTCTGAATGGTGGGGAGAAGTCAAGTTGCCGTCGTGGATGAGGTAGGTTTGATCACACTCGGCCGCAAGCTCTCGATTGTGTGTGACGACAACTAAGCTCTTGCCGAGCTCCTTTGCTGTGTGGATGAGGAGCTGGTGGATGGCTGCAGAGTTCGTATCGTCTAGGTTGCCCGATGGCTCGTCTGCGAGAATGAGGTCAGGGTTATTGCATAGCGCGCGGGCAATGGCAACCCGTTGTTTTTCTCCACCTGATAGATGTTTGACAATAGACTTGGCTTTGTTTTCTAAGTTAACGAGCTTGAGGAGTTCAAGGGCATGAGCGGAATCGAGGGGTTTTCTTCCAATACGGGCCGGCATCAGCACGTTCTCTATGCTAGTCGATTCCTCGAGGAGGTTAAAGTTCTGAAAAATAAAGCCGATGTGTTCATTGCGGATTTGGGATACTCCCCCAGATAGACCATTTTTACCTGAGATTTCGAGGGATCCTGATTCGGGCTTTTCTAAGGTCCCAAGAATATGGAGAAGAGTTGTTTTGCCGACTCCAGAAGGGCCCATAATCGCAACGGTTTCCCCCCGTCTTACCTCGAGGTTGATCCCCTTAAGGATGGTTTCACCACTAAAGGTTTTTGATATCCCTTTTGCTTTTAGAATTGGTTTTTTCATTAGTCTGACCTCAACGTTGTCGATGGGGCGAATCGGGCAGCTTTAAGCGCTGGAACAAGTCCCGCGAGTAAGGAGATAATCGGTGTTGCAATCAGAATGAAGGTGAGGGCGTGGTGACTGAGTGTATTCGGAAGCGATTTACCATAGAAAAGAGCATTGAAGGCGTCATGTCCTTGCAAAAAGCTTAAAAAGTTCACAACACTATCAATGTTGTGCAGGGTAAGTGCTGCGGCCACTGTTCCAATCAGCGTGCTGAAAATCCCCATCATCCCTCCACATAGAGTGAAGATAATTGCAATGCTTCGTTTGGATGCTCCCATCGCGCTCATAATGGCGATCTCTTTTTTCTTGTCATTCACGAGGATAATGAGAAGGGAGATAATGTTACAGCAAGCCACAATCAAGACGATCGCACCAATCAATGTAAAGAGATACTTATCACTTTGAAATTGCAAGAAGAGATCTTTTGCAAAGTCATATTCGTAGTATGGGGTAATGTTCCAGAAAGGGAGAATCCCTGCTTCATCAAAGGCTTTGACAAGCTCAGCATGGACCTTCTCTGTTTGGCTTAAATCGTCGAACCACACTTGAATCCCGTTCACCATATTTTGATCAAATGTAAAAGTTTGCGAAGCGCTATTGATATCGTGTACAGAGGCACCTGACGTGAGGATAGCCCGAGTTCCAATTGCCATGACACCTGGGTCGTAGAAGCCGACAACGACAAATGGCAAGCGCTGCTCTTGAACGGAGCTCACTGTCGCGGCTCCAAACGAGAAGTGGCCGATGTCACCGATCTGCACGCCGTTTCCTTGAAAGTTTTTAGGAAGAACTGCTGCAACTTCTGAAGAAGATACCTCAGGAAGAATTGCTTGAGTCACTTTTCCCTTTTCTTGAATAAAGTAGGGCCAGGGAGGAGGACACTTTGGATAGCTATCGAAGTGTGTGTGAGCATTAGCCTCTAGGATTTCGATATCTTTCCAAGGAATGACACCCGATAGAGGGATTCCTTGTAACTCTCCATGAACACTCAGCTGCACATCTTTCAGGGCATTTAGTGACGCATCATCCACACTCACTTTAGAGATGTTTAATGTGAGGGGATCATCAATCACAATGGGGATATCAGAGCGAAGAGAAGAGGTTTCACCATTGGGCGCAGTGTAGATAAGCTCGCTCCCTTTTCGCATGATTTGCCCTGGTGGCGATGAGGACTTTTCTGTGGGGAAAACAACATAAGCGTAAGTTTTGTTCTTTTTAACGCAGAGGGCATCGAAAGTTTTCCCTTCTGGAAGTAGAGTGAAAAGTGCAGGCCATTTATGGCTGGTTGTTTTCATCTTTGTGATCGTCATTGATGAGAGCAGTCTTTGAATTTTTTGCGCAAATAGAGCGCTTTCCTCTCTAGCTGACAGGTTTGCAAGGAAAAATAGGTGGTTTAGGTCTTCGACTCTAGGAGGCTCTATCAATTGGTGGAGCGAGGGGATATCATTTTGAAACGAGGAGATATAGGAGACTTGGGTCAGATGCCCTTCCCCAGTTTCTTGTATTTCAGAAAAGGGCGCCCCTCTTGGTCGAATGAGCTGGAGTTTGACTAACGCTCCAGCCACTTCAAAATCTTCTGCGATTAGGTTGTTTCTCGCCTTTTCAATTGAAGTAAAAGCGAGTTTGACAAGGTCTTTTTGACTCCCATCCTTTTCATAAAGAGGGTCAGGCCAATGTGTGGGGATTGCGGGATCATCCTCAAAATTATAGGGATCGGTCAGAAGGGCGAGTCGCTTTTCACGAATCGTTTTCGTTGTGTAGTCGGATTGGAGGCTAATTCCATCGACCTGATAGTAGTATGAGGAGTAGTAAGCGGGAGTGGGAGTGATTCTGACTGGACTATTGAGGGCAGTGAGCTTGCGGATCCAATTTTTTTCGATGCCATCTGTCACAGAAAGAAAGATGAGAACGAGCCAGACGACGAGAGAGATCACGCCAACCGACATGAGGGCAATAAGCGAGAGAGAGAGCTGCTTTTTCTTGGGGATAAGATACTTTTTAGCAATGGAAAACTCGAAAAGCATGCTGCCTTGGACCTGAATTTAGGGAGAAGAAATCAGGAAATTGTTTTTTAGGGACTGCTTAAGAAATTCCATCCTTACACATTTTGCTCCCTTTTTGGCAAAATCAAAATTTTTGCAAATCTCCTATACTTAAGTATATGCAGATTTTCAACTCTTTCGATTTTTCTCAAAAACCGCTACAAAATCTGCAAAGAGCGACTTTCCAAACAGTCCCTTTTAAGTTCTACTTCGCTTCTTTGAAGATGACATGCTTTCTCAGCTTTTTGTCATATTTTTTTAGCTCAAGTCGATCCGGACTATTTTTCTTATTTTTGTGTGTCCAGTACGTCTCAGCAGTCTCTGTGCTTTTGAGTCGAACTTTTTCTCTAGCGCCTTTCTTTGCCATGAATGAAATCCTGTTTTTTGTACTAGTTTAAGAGCTAAAGAGGATTAAGAACAAGAGAAAATTATATGTGAGTGTAAGAAGAAATATTTTATTCTAATGAGAAATTGTTTGAGTTAAGGCGAGTTTCAAACGGGGAAAGGGGCGAATTGGTCTCGGTTCTGAGTTTTGAAAAACGTGGTAGCCGAGCCCGGCGATCATGGCGCCATTGTCGAGCGAGAGGTTGCGGGAAGGCCAGTAGATAGGGATCTCTCCAGCGGCCTCTTCCATCATTTTTCTGAGCGTTTGGTTTGCCGTGACACCACCTCCAAAATAGAGGGCATGGCAGGGGAATTCCTTCGCCCCACGCATCACCTTCTCTACAATGTCTGAAAGGGCCGCCTGCTGGAAGCTAGCCGCAATATCTTTTTTTGCATCCGGGGCAATGAGATCAGGACCTTTGCGCCCTCCCTTAGGTCCCTTCACAGCGTAGAGCACACTCGTTTTGAGACCACTAAAGGAAAAATTTAACGGGCTTTTTTTCACCCTTCCCGCCTTGAAAGGGTAGATGTTTGGATTGCCGAGTTGGGCGAGCTTTTCAATGTGAGGGCCGCCTGGGTAGGGGAGGCTGAGAAGTGTCGCGACTTTGTCATAGGCTTCACCTATCGCATCATCAACCGTTGTTCCAATAATTTCATAGTGATCGATGCGCTCCATCTTAGCGAGGAAGGTATGCCCCCCAGAAAGAACGACTCCAAGTGCAGGGAAGGTGGGCTCCTCGTTGCACTCCATCATCGCGCTATAAAGGTGGGCATCCACATGGTTGACACCGACTAAGGGAATATCCCATGCGAAGCTAAGGGCCTGAGCGGCGGTGCATCCCATCAAGAGGCTTCCCATCAGGCCGGGGCCTTCAGCGACCGCTATGAGGTCGATCTCACTTGGTGTAACTTTTGCCTCAAGAAGTGCACTTTCAACAAGCGGAAGAAGCGCATCGAGGTGTTCCCGAGAGGCCATTTCTGGAAAAACGCCCCCATACTGTTCATGGAGCTTCGCTTGAGAGGCAATACAGTTCGATAAGATGGTGGTTCCATTCTCGACGACTGCGACTGCCGACTCATCACATGTTGTTTCAATGCCTAAAACTTTCATGAGAGAAAGAATAGCACGGGATGGCTTAAAACCGACTTATAAAATTTTTTTTCCCGCAGCGGTGTCGAGGACCCAAAGGGCTTTATTCGACTCTGTGCCGATAAGAGAGACGGGGAAGGGGGGCTCATGTTTTTCAAGAAAAATCTTGCCAACCATATCTGCTTTACTTTCTCCAAGGACATAGAGAACAATATTGCGGGCCCTGTTGATACAAGGATAGGTCATCGACATGCGCCAGGTGTCAGGGAGCTGATTGGCGACAACCCACTTAGTTGTTTCCTGAAGGGCTTTGGTGTTAGGAAAGAGGGAAGCTGTATGACCATCTTCACCCATGCCCAACATAACCAGATCGAAGGGGCGATTCCCTAGAACCTCTTTGATGCGGGCCTCATACTTCGCGGCATGAACTTCGATATCCTCTTCTGCTTCCATCCGAAAGATATTGTCATGTTGAATGGGAAGCGTTTTAAAGCCCGCTTCCATCGCCATCCGAAAATTGCTCGCTTGATCGGTAGGGGGAACGCTTCGCTCATCACTCCAAAACAGCATCACTTTGGTCCAGTCGATATCAGAGGCATAGGGTTCTTTGGCAAGAGCTTCAAAGATTTTTTTTGGGGTTGAACCTCCAGAAAGAGCGACGGCAAAAAAGCCATGAGTCTTGATTGCTTCTTTTGCACAGTTGATGAAATGTTCAGTTGCAAAGTTAAGAGTCGCTTGCGCATCTCCAGGATGGGCGATATCTCTTCTTTCGTCCCATGAGAAAAAGTGGAGATTATCTGACTTCATGAGCAGAGCCTTTCGTTTTTAATTTCAGATAGGCTTTGAATCATTTCTAAGTAGTGTCCACTGGTGCCTTTATGACAGATCTCTTTAACCAAAGATTGCCCGGAGACATCTCGATCGAGTACGTATTGACTGGGCAAAGCGCACGCGTAGGTGTCTGACTTCGAGATGACCACATGGTGGGAACACCGCTGACTCCTTTCAAAAGAGTAGTGGCAGTTTTGATCTGTTTCCACTTTGATGGAGAGGATTCTTCCTGCTGAAACGTTTTCCATTTTTGCAGGTTTCAAGGTGACCTGGATATCGTGAGAGCTTCCATTGTAGATCAAAGAGAGGGATTGGCTACCTTTTTTGATCTCTTTTAAACTCCACTCTAATCGAGCGGCAATCCAAGCCTGTAAATAAATTGACTGGATGTTCGTATGGCAGAGGTAGTCGCTCTCTTCACAGTTGTAAGCAATGGTGATTTTCTCTGCTTTTTTGAGCATATTGAGGTCATCCTCGGACTTGAACACCCCAGAAAAAAGTTCGCGCCACCCTTCAGTTCGGGCCCAATTAAGATCAGCAACATCCGCATGAGACTTGTCGTGGTGTGCTAAAACGGCACGGGCAAATGAGGGAAGGTCTGATGTTGATTCAGAATCGAAAATGATGCGGTTTGAAAACTTCTCTAACTTTTCTGATACGGGGTTTTTAACTGCTGGGTCATCGCCATAAACCAGATAGATGGGGAGGTCGGGAAGGATGTGAGGCAAAATTAAGAAGGGAACGCGATTATGGAGATCTTGGCTCACTTCAATCTCAATGAGGTCACATGCAATTTCACTCTCACCTTCATCTGCTGTCATGACAGAAACCGCAGTTTTTAACGTGTTTTTTCCCGCCTTGTCATCAAAGGTGACAAAAATGATTCGCGAAGGGAACTTTTCGATCACTTTCTGTGCGATTTGAGTGAGGTAGTTGATCCGCTGACTTTTTTTTGCATAGATAATTAGGTTGAAAAGACAGGCTCGCATCTTATTGGTTCCCTGAAACGAGTCCCAAATCTGTTCGAGTTCTGATTCAATTTGACTAGGCTGAACAATATGTGCCATAAATTCTCACGTTTAATTCGCTATCTATTTTTGTACCGAAACGTAGCATTCGAATCAAACGGAAAAAATGTTGGTCGAAGCATTTTGTCCTTTTAACTGACATTGAGCAGTTAGAGTGAGAAAAGAAATGTAGTTTATTCATTTCCAGTGGATTATAAAAAGCGCAGCTATGTTAGATAAACATAGCGAGCAATTTTTAATTCTCTGGTAATTAATAAGATGCGTTAATTTTCCACGCTAACTGCTCAATGTCAGTTTTAAATTAAGCGCCACTTGCGGCCATCTTTTCCGAGCATATCATCTGATGACTTAGGTCCCCAGCTTCCCGCCTGGTAGTTAGGGAAATCCTTAGGAGGGGTGTTGTCCCAATAGTCGAGTAGGGGAGTAAAGAACTGCCAGGAGTGGAAGACTTCATCTTGCCTTGCAAAAAGGGTGCTATCATTCGCGATACAGTCACAGATTAGGCGCTCATAGGCATCTGGAGGCGTAAGCCCAAAAAAAGTTCCGTAACGAAAGTCCATTTTTACAGGTTGAATCGGGCTGCTGGGTCCCGGAACTTTACAGTTGATTTTCAAAGCCGTTCCTTCATTTGGCTGAATGCGAATGGCTAAGACATTCGATTCGTTTTGTCGCCCTTGGTTTTGGAACAAGACACCAGGGGGATGCTTAAAGTGCACAGCAATTTCCGTTGCGCGCTTTGGCAATCTCTTAGCCCCTCTTAGGTAAAAGGGGACTCCATGCCACCTCCAGTTATCGATAAAGAGCTTCACTGCGCCGTAGGTGGGAACTGTGGAATCACTTGCGACATTTTCCTCTTCGCGATACCCCGGAACTTCAGCGCCATTGACAAAGCCAGTCCCATACTGACCCCGAATCGCGCACGTTTCAAAATCATTCCCTTGGAAGGGTCTTAGCGCTTCTAACACCTTTACCTTTTCATCGTGAATAGCACTTGCACTTAAGTTAACTGGGGGTTCCATGGCGATGAGGGAGAAGAGCTGCATCATATGATTCTGCATGATGTCTCGTACGAGCCCCTGCTCTTCATAAAAGCGACCGCGCTTTTCGATGCCAATGTTTTCAGCTACAGTAAATTGTACATGGTCGATGTAACGGTGGTTCCATAAGTTTTCGAAAATGGAGTTCGCAAAGCGGAATACAAGGAGATTTTGCGCTGTTTCTTTTCCGAGGTAGTGATCGATTCGATAGATTTGGGATTCACTGAGATGTTGCGTTAAATCCTTTTGGAGAGTGAGGGCAGATTTTAAATCGTGTCCAAAAGGCTTTTCAATGATCACTCGAGACCACTTGTCTTTTATTTTCTCGTGGTCATAAATGAGATCATGCTTTTTGAGTTTTTCGATAATGGTTGTAAAAAAGCTAGGCTGCGTTGAGAGATAGTAAATGCGGTTACCGCGAGTGCCAAGCTTTGTGTCTAAAGTTTTTAGAAATTGGCTGAGTTTGTCATAACCTGTGTCATCATGAAACTCCGACTGATGATAAAAAAGCTGCTGCTCAAAGGACTCCCAAACACTATCTTCAAGAGGCTTGATGCGCGAGAATTTTCCGACAGCATCTTTCATCTCTGATCGAAAGACATCATGTGTTTTTTCCCTTCTAGCAAATCCGCAACATGCAAAGTGCGTTGGCAGTTGCCCCTCTCTTTTTAAGTTATAGAGAGCTGGCATCAACTTGCGGGCCGTTAAATCTCCTGTTGCTCCAAAAATCACAACTACACAGGGATCCAAACTTCGTGAAGTTTGTCCAATTTCTTCGAAGGGGTGCGCCTCAGGGCTAGTCATATCTAATACTTCCTTTTTTTCTAACCGTAAGACAAAGAAAAATTTTATTCCAGGAGTTTAGGGCTTTGGAGAATCGAGGTAGCTTTGAAGAATCAAAGTGGCGCTGAGTGTATCGACGTGTGCGGCCCGTTTTTTTCGGTTCACTTTAGCTTCCATCATGGTGCGTTCGACCTCTTTTGAAGTGAGCCTTTCGTCCCATAAAGTGATCGGAAGCTGACTTATTTTTTTGAGCTCTTCTGCAAAGGCTCGGACGTTTAAGGTTGTTTCGCTATCTTTTCCCGAAAGGAGAAGGGGAAGACCAATAACGATTTGCTCAACACTATTTTCCTCAATGATTTTTAAAAGGGCTCGTGAAGAATCTTTGTGAGATTTGCCTGTTTTGATTTTTCCATGAGGGGATGCTAAGATGTGGGAAAGGTCAGATAGTGCGAGTCCAATGCGTGCACGTCCATAGTCAATCCCTAAAATTTTACCCATCTTTTAGCATGGCTCCTAGAAAAGCAGTAAATAAAGGGTGGGGATCAGTCGGTTTGGATTTAAATTCGGGATGAAACTGGACTCCGACCATCCAAGGGTGATCTCCGATTTCTGCGATTTCACAAAGAGCGCTTTTTTCATAAACCCCAGAAATCACAAGGCCTTTCTCCTTGCAGGAGTCTAGATACTCATTGTTAAATTCGTAGCGGTGGCGGTGACGCTCACTGACCTCTTTTTCACCGTAAGCTTCCCATGCTTTTGTCTTCTTAGTAATTTTGCAGGGGTACGCGCCAAGGCGCATGGTGCCTCCGATGTCGGTCACCCTTTTTTGTTCGCTGAGAAGAGAGATAATAGGTTGGGGCGTATCTTCATCCATTTCAGAAGAGTTAGCGCCTTCGAGACCTAAAGCATTGCGGGCAAACTCAACAACCAGAACCTGCATCCCTAGGCAGATGCCAAAATAGGGGATTTTATTTTCTCTACAGTGCCTCGCAACTTTTACCTTTCCTTCAAACCCTCTTTCTCCAAATCCACCTGGAACAAGGTAACCATCACAGGGAGTGATTTCATCGATTTGGTCAGACTCTAATGCTTCGATTTTTAAATCTACACTGAGTTTAGCAGCGCTGTGCATGAGCGCTTCAACAACAGATTTGTAGGCATCTTGATGCTTCAAATACTTTCCGACGAGGCCTAATTTGAGCTTGTACTTGGGGCTATTGACATTTTGAACCATTTCTTTCCAAGGGATCATGTTCCCTTTTTTGCATGAGAGCTCGAGAAGTGAGCAGATCTGTTCATCTAACTTTTGCTCTTCAAGAACTAGGGGAAGAGAGTAAATGGTCTTTTTGACGTCGACAAGGTCGAGAACAGAAGTGTTAGGAACACTGCAGAAAAGCGCAATTTTATCTTTTTGATCTTGAGGAATGGGCTCTTCAGATCGGCAGAGAATCAAATCGGGGAAAATCCCAACGCTTCTGAGCATTTGCACCGAGTGCTGCGTGGGTTTCGTTTTTAACTCTCCAGCAGCTTTAAGGTGGGGGAGATAGGTCAGGTGAATATTGATGCAGTCGTTTGGATGTTCAAGACGGAATTGACGAATTGCTTCTAAAAAGGGTTGTGACTCGATATCACCAACCGTGCCTCCAATTTCGACAAGCGTGACATCAATCCCTTTTTCTTGCTCACTGCATGCGAGAATGCGTCGTTTGATTTCGTCGGTAACATGGGGAATCACTTGCACAGTTTTTCCGAGGTAATCTCCATGTCTTTCTTTACGAATCACTGTATCGTAAATTTGTCCCGATGTTGCATTTGAAGCTTTTGATAAGGGGGAGTTTGTAAAGCGGTAGTAGTGCCCTAAATCGAGATCTGTTTCTGCGCCATCGTCTGTAACGTAGACCTCTCCATGTTCGAAAGGGTTCATTGTCCCAGGATCCACATTGAGATAGGGATCGAGCTTCATCATGGCAACTTTTAACTTGTGGCTTTCTAGAAGTTTGCCGACAGATGCGGACATGAGCCCTTTGCCAAGAGAAGAGACAACACCGCCAGTGATAAAAATATATTTTTTTGTCATAACAACATATGCTAACATATCATCATGTTTTTGTATGGTCGGAAATCCACAAATTGAGTATTCGTTGCATTATGAACAATCATCATCCCAGTCCTCTAGAAGAGAGTCGTCGGGGCTATAAACCGAACTTGCCTCAAATGCTTAGGGCATTTGATAAGTTCTCGTTCAAAGCTCGAAATCAAACCACTGCCCTTGGTGACTTAGAAGAAATTGAAAAGCAGTTTCCAAAAACTTATGGTCGCCCCCTTCTGTTTGGGGAACAAGTAAGTGGTCAGAGCTTAAGCAAGCCACTCAAAGTTGGAGTTGTTTTTTCTGGAGGACAAGCTCCAGGTGGACACAATGTGATCACCGGTTTATTTGATGCGCTGAAAGCCTTCCATCACGAGAGTCAGCTTTTCGGTTTTTTAGGTGGGCCTAAAGGAATTGTTGATGGAGACTACTCTGCGCTTTCTGAAGATCAGCTTGCCCTTTTTAGAAATCAAGGTGGTTTCGATCTGCTCGGCTCAGGGCGAACAAAAATTGAAACACCTGAGCAATTTGCTAAATCTTTGAAGACCATTGAAAAGTTAGGGCTTGACGGTCTCGTCATTATTGGGGGAGATGATTCGAATACCAACGCAGCCCTGCTCGCTGAGTACTGTTTAGACAAAGGAAACTCTGTCAGCGTGGTAGGTGTTCCCAAGACAATTGATGGGGATCTGAAAAACACCTACGTCGAAACCACTTTCGGTTTTGATAGCGCGTGTAAAACCTATGCGGAGATGATCGGCAATCTCATGCGCGATGCCAGATCAGCGAAAAAGTATACTCACTTCGTTCGCTTGATGGGGCGCTCAGCGTCTCACATTGCCCTCGAATGTGCACTCCTGACCCATCCCAATGTGACGCTTATTGGTGAAGAGATTGAACAGAAAAAACAGACCATTCAAGAAATTACAGAAGAAATTGCCACTGTACTCGAAAAAAGGAAAGGGGACTATGGCGTTGTGGTCATTCCTGAAGGAATCATTGAGTTCATTCCTGAAATGAAAACGCTGATTGGAGAGCTCAACCACCTCCTCGTCGATGAATCTCAAGACAATGATGATCAAGCGAAAATCAAACGCGTGATTAGCGCTTTAAGCGCAGAATCTCAGAAGACCTTTACCTTCCTTCCTAAGGAGATCCAAGCCCAGCTTTTGCTCGATCGAGACCCCCATGGAAATGTTCAAGTTTCTCATATTGCAACCGAACAACTCTTTTCTCAAACAGTTAAAGCAGAGCTTAAACGAAGAGGGTACTCAGGGAGTTTTTCTCCCGTTCACCACTTTTTTGGCTATGAAGGGCGCGCCTGTTTGCCCACCAACTTTGATGCCACCTACTCTAGTGCATTAGGAATGGTTGCAGCCTTGCTCATTCGAGAGAGCCATACAGGATATATGAGCTCGGTTCGCCATGTCACCCGCCCCGTTGAAGAGTGGGAAGTCGCAGGCATTCCCATCACATCTCTCATGAATATCGAAGTGCGCAAGGGAAAGCGAAAAGCAGTAATCAGAAAAACTCTTGTCGACCTCGAAGGAGAGGCATTTAAAACCTTTGAAAGAAACCGTGAAAGCTGGAAACTCGAAGATCGCTACCGCTACCCCGGTCCTGTCCAATTTGAAGGTAGCGATGCAATCACTAACCAAGTCCCCATGAGTTTACTATGAGCTGGGTGATTGATTACTTTAAGTATGCATGGGTTGACTTTAAGCTTCAATGTCAAGTGAGGAAACTCTACTATCACGACCACGCCTTTTCAAAGCTTGATCGCGCACTGCTCTCCTCTTACCTTTTTCTCAACCCCTATCGAGTCAGCAAGCTCTATCAAAAGCGCAAAAGAGAAAAAGATATCCATGTGTACGGAGAAACACCTCTTACAGCTCTTGAAGAAATTGGAAAGCAGGTGGGATTACTTCCCGACGACCACCTCCTCGAGCTTGGTTCTGGAAGAGGACGCGCCGCCTTCTTTTTCCACCACTTCTTTAAGTGCCAAGTGACCGGAATTGAGCGGATCCCCCACTTCGTCAAGTTAGCAAATCATGTGGGAAAAAAACACCACGTCAAAGATGTCTCTTTTGTTTGTCGAGATATGCTGAGCATCGATCACTTTAAAGACGTAAGCGTAATCTATCTCTATGGGACGTGTCTGAAGGATAAAGAGATTGAAGGGTTAATCGAGCGCTTTCAAACCTGTAAACCTGGAACGCGTATTGTAACCGTCAGTTTTCCCCTTCAAGACTACAACGGATCAGAGCGCTTCCAATTAAAGAAATCCTTTACCCTTTCCTTCCCTTGGGGGGAGACCGAAGCCTATTTGCAAACTGTGAGGTAAGTATGTCTGGCGAACTTGTAGAAAAAAAATGTATGCCGTGTACCGTAGGAGCGACCCCGCTCAAAGGGGAGGCGCTTAAGCCCTATACCCTCCAACTAGGAGAGGGCTGGAAGTGTGTTGAGGAACACCACCTAGTGAAAGAGTACGCATTCAAAAACTTCAAAAAAGCCTTAGATTTTGCCAACATTTTTGGGAGAATTGCCGAAGAAGAGGGTCACCACCCCGACCTGCACCTCTCTTGGGGCAAGCTCGGCGTCAAAATCTGGACCCACAAAATCGATGGGCTCACTGAGAGCGACTTCATCCTAGCCGCCAAAATCGAAGCAGAATTCATCTCCCACGAAGGGTAACAAACGTCCCATTGGATGAAAAATGGGGGATGCGCTACCATATTTGTCTATGGAAAAGAGTCTATTGAAGTATTGCGAATCGATCTCTCAGACCAAGCGCTGGAAAACGCGTGAGGTGAGGGTTGGCGATGTTGGAGTGGGGGGAGATAACCCGATCCGCATTCAGTCGATGACGACCTCTCCCACCTCTGATGTCGATGCAACAGTCGATCAAATTATGCACCTTGTCGATGTCGGGTGTGAGATTGCCCGTGTGACGGTGCAGGGGAAGGCTGAGGCGAGAGCGTGCGAGAAGATCAAAAGCCTACTTGTCCAAAAAGGGTATTCCATCCCTATTGTTGCCGATATCCATTTTTACCCACCAGCTGCGATGGAAGTGGTCGAGTTTGTCGACAAAGTCCGCGTCAACCCCGGGAACTTTGCCGATCGGCGTGCGACCTTTCGCACAATAGAGTATGATGATAAAAGCTATCACTCTGAGCTCCAAAGAATCGAGGAGCTCTTTGCTCCTCTTGTAGAAAAGTGTGCTCGTCTCGGTCGCAGTATGAGAATAGGAACCAATCACGGCTCCCTATCTGACCGCATCATGAATCGGTATGGGGACTCACCGGCTGGCATGGTGGAATCAGCGCTCGAGTTTGCACAGATCTGTCGGAAGTATGGCTACCACGACTTTATCTTTTCGATGAAGGCGAGCAACCCCAAAGTCATGGTACAGGCCTACCGTCTCCTTGTCGCAGAAATGATGAAGCTAGGTTGGAACTATCCTCTCCACCTCGGAGTGACAGAGGCTGGATGTGGACAGGAAGGGCGCGTTAAATCAGCTGCAGGAACCGGGACCCTTCTTCTCGATGGGTTAGGAGATACGGTCCGCGTTTCATTAACAGAGGACCCTTGGCAAGAAATTGAGCCCTGCAAACACCTCGTTCAGATTGCGAACCAGGCCCAAGGAAAGGGAATCTCCCCATTTATTGAAAGTCATCGCGATATCACAAAGATTGAAAAGCGCGTCACCGAGATCTTCCCTCCGTTGCACCGAGATGGCAGTGTCATCTTATATAAAAAACATCTCGATGAGCTCGACTTAAATCAAGAGACCGATGCCATTTATTTTCCCTCAATATCTGAAGGAGAGCTCGCTCCCTTATTAGAAAAAAACATCAAAGTTATCACAGAGACTCCAGGGATGCCCGGAACCCTTCACATCCAAAACTTAGATGAGATCGAAGAACAAACAGATCCTGCAATGGTTATGATTCAAGATGGAGATCCTACGCTTTGGAGAAAGCTTTTAAGTCTCTCCGTTCAAGCGATCTTTTTTAAGATGTCTGAATCCTTTGTGCATCAAGGGCGCTACTTTTTTGAATGGATGCGTTCCAATGGGCTTAAAGTTCCTGTGATTCTCGTGGGGGCCTATCAGGGGAGTGAGGAAGAGATCACCTTGAAAGCCTCTGTAGAGCTCAGTAGCCTTTTGCTCGATGGGTATGGAGAAGGAGTGATGCTGATCACCCCTCTTGATGACGAGACAAATCAATCTCTAGCCTTCAACCTCCTCCAAGCTTGTCGCATGCGCGCCGTGAAAACAGAGTACATCGCATGTCCTGGTTGTGGGCGCACTCTATTTGACCTCCAAGAAGTCACTCAGCGCATCCAAAAGCGCACTTCTCACCTGCCTGGTGTGAAGATTGCGATTATGGGGTGCATCGTCAATGGCCCAGGAGAAATGGCAGATGCCGACTTTGGGTATGTCGGTTCTAAGAAGGGGAAAGTGGACCTCTATGTCGGGAAAACCTGTGTAGAGAAAGGGATCGATTTTGTTGATGCCGATGAGCGCCTCATCGATCTCATCAAAGCCCATGGGCGCTGGATCCCTGTTCAAAAAGAAGAGCTGGTTTTAACTCCCTGAAATACAAAAGACTAAAACAAATGCTTTGGATCAGGGGTATTAAAAAAATCTTCTACATGGTAAATTAAGAGTAGGGGAAGCGCGAAAGTCCTTAAGGAGAGTTTCATTTCCGTAAGTTGCTCAAAGCAATTATCTAGGACGACTCCAGTAGACCATTACCTCTTACAGAGGGGATAGAATCGAGCCTGACTCATTCTTGACTTAGCTGGAGATTTTTAGCATGTGCTTTTCTCGCCTCCAAGAGGTTTTTCCTCCTGCATTGCCTATTCAGGCTTCGCAGAGGGAAGGGCGCTTGGAGGTTTTTTGTTATGGGCCTGCTATCGAAAATTCATTTTCGATAGCAGGCCCTGAGGGCCCCTACCCTGAAGGTCCCTAAATGTTTTACTCTGCCTCGTTGAGGGCCCATTCGGGCTTTCTAAAGTGATAGATCACAAGGGGAATCGCCATCATAATCAGAAGCCCCCCTGTTAAAAAGGATTCGTAAAGCAGCAGATTGCTCGCTCCTACAAGTTCTGGGGGGATAAATCCAATAAAGATTCCAAATAGTGTTGCAATGAGCCCTAATGAGGCGACAAACCACATTCCCTTGTGGGGGTGGGGGATTTTGTAAACTCTAGGAACGTGGGGGTGTGTGTAGCGCAATCTAATCGCAGAGATGAACATAAAGAGATACATCACCAAATACATTTGCGCGGAGAGGGCACTTAAACTCCAATAAGCTGCACTAATATCGGGCATGTACAAAATGATAAACGAGGCGATTGTGACAACAATTGCCTGAAAGAATAGTAGGCGAGTCGGAACTCGATGTTTGTTGAGCTTTTGGAAAAATGGAGGCAAGTTTCCATGAACAGAAGTTGTATAGAGCGCTTTGATCGGCCCAATAATCCAAGAGTTTACCTCTGCTACAGCCCCTACAACCAAGAGCGTGCCCAATGTTGGTAGCAACCAAAGAAGTCCTAGTTTTCGGAGGTAAATATTGAGAGCTTCCATCACACCAGAAACGAGATTGATTTTTGCCTGAGGAATGACGATTGCAATCGACATGGCCCCCAGAATGAATAGGATAAAGGTGATCCCAGCTGCAATAAAAATGGAGCGGGGGTAGTTTTTCTGAGGATTTTTCACTTCATTGGCGTAACCTGCTGATACTTCGAGGCCTGCAAAAGCCAAAAAGAATCCTGCCAAGAATACTAGGTTAGTCGGTTTAGAAAAGTCGGGTACTAATTGTGATGCTTCGAACGGAATCTGAATAGGATGTCCACCCGAGAGCCAATGGATGGCAAGACCGACGATAAATGCGCCTGGAATTAGCGTTCCAATGATGACACCCACAGTACTGACAATGCTTGAGGTTTCAATCCCAAAATAGTTGATGAGCGTCATCCCCCAGAAAATTAAGAGAACCACACTAAGGATATAGACCTTATTTGTCGCGATAAGTGGATCAAACAGATAGGCCATAGTCGCCGCAACAAATGAGAGAATTGCAGGATACCAGGTGACATTATGAACCCATTGCATCCAAATAGAGAAAAATCCCCAACGATCTCCGAGTGCTTCTCTCACCCACACATAAATTCCCCCAGACTTTGTCCATCCCGTAGCGAGCTCTGCTGACACTAAGGCACAGGGAATTAAGAAAAAGAGAGCAACAAGTGCAAAGAAAAAGATCATTTTGTATCCGAGTTCAGCAACGAGTGGCAAGTTGCGCAAACTCGCCATAATCGACACATTGAACATCGCCAATACAAATACAGAAATAACCCGTTTTGATTTTCCTAACTGACCCATAACTTCCTAAGTCTAACTACTGAATGAGATCTTGTTTTTGCTTTAACCATCGGACAATATCATCCGATTCATATAATGGGACACCATCGATAAATAGACACGGAACTTGCTTTTTACCGCCGAGATGGATGAGCTCTTCTTTTGCCTCAGAGCTTTCATTAATATTTTTCAGAGGAATCGTTTTACCAATCTGATCCAGGTGCTTGAGCACCTTCTGGCAGTAGGGGCATGTCGGTTTATAGTACAAAATGAGTATCGGGTGATGTTGACTTGTCATAAACGATGTTACTTTAGCCTCGCGAAGGATTGGTAATGACACATATTGATACCGTTTCGATCACTTAAAATCTATAAATAAATCGATCCGATTTTTAATCGCGCGAAATGATACCTGCTTAAATCCATGAAAGTAAGGCGCTTGTGAAATAATTTATTGAGAATACTTTGTAAGTCACTCTTTTTTAGTTGTTTAAATTAATAATCTCGGGATTTTGTAATTAAATTCAACTTAACTCCAGGTTTTTTTAAAAAAATTTCTAAAATCAAAAACCGATATTAAAAGTATGTTTAGCTGTGTTTTTTATTTGTTTTGGAAATTAAGGTTTAATTATTTTAAATTATTTTTTTATTTTTTAATATAAAAAATGTATATTGATAATTGTAGGACATAAAAGGTTTTTGAAGGTTATTTGCATAATGCCGAAAAGCCGAGAGATTATTATAGGAATTCCAAATTAAGGAGCAAAAATCATGCCTGCAAAAAGAAGCAGAAAAAAAGCTTCTTCTGCTAAGACAACTCGTCGCAGTAAGACAGCTAGAAAAACAACAGCTAAAAAAGCGCCTGCTAAGAGAAAAACAGCTAAGCGCAAAACTGCTAAACGTAAAGCAGCTAAGAAAACGACTGCTAAACGTAAAGTAGCTAAGAAAACAGCTAAGCGTAAAACTGCTAAGCGTAAGACAGCTAAGAAAACAGCTAAGCGTAAAACAGCTAAGAAAACAGCTAAACGCAAACCAGCTAAGCGTAAGACTGCAAAGAAAACTGCGCGAAGAAAAACTGCAAAGAAAACTGCAGCTTCTAAGCCTAAAGCACGCAGAAGACGCAGAAGAGTTGCTAAAGCATAAGTTGCTTAAGCGACAATCTTGCTAAGATAACGGGTGGGACTCTCTCACCCGTTTTTTTTATTTCCATATTTCATCCCTTCCAGTAGTTGCGCTGACTGCTCTAAAGCAAAGCCAAGAAATGACAATCCCAATGGCTGCAGTGAAAAATAGGTCGCTCAGAAAGTGATCCATTAAGGCTACGCGACTTAAGGATAGAAGGAAGGCCAAGATTAGAAAATCGGGGCGAAAACGGGGCCATAGAAGGCTCAATGTGGACGCAAGAGTGAAGGCGGAGATGACATGTCCAGAAGGTAGGGAGTAAAAATCGTCATTAAAGCTAAAAGGGTGAAAGAGTTGTACTCCATGTTTAAGAAGTTCAGTAGGTCGTCCTCGTCCAATCAAGACCTTTAAGATACGAACAATAGCGGTGGAGCTACAAAGGGCAAATGTTAGAGTAAATGTGAGAGGATGGAATTTCCCAACAGTCCCCTTAAGGTAGAACCGGATCAGAAGGAGTGCTACTGGTGGAATGATGATATAAAGAGGAGGAAATAAGGGGTAGGTCAGGATTTTCCAGATCTTTCGAAAAGAATGAGTAGTTTGGCTGAGTTCTATGGTGAGGGACGCATCGACAAAGAGAGTGCACAAGAGGCCTAGAATCAAGAAAGCAAGGCATACCTTGCCGTGGGTATGGGAAAAAAAGCTCGCAAGAAAATTAAGTAGGTTTCTAAAGTGAGATTTTAAGCGCATATACCTTGAAGAAGTATTTCTCTAACCCTTTGGAATTTAGAAGAACCTTTAAATTCCAAGCAAGTAAATAAGGATTCTGAAATGAAGATTGGTGTCATTGGATGTGGTGTGATGGGTGGGGCAATTGCCGCTCAAGCAGCTAAACACCATCAGGTCTTACTCTATGACCATAAGCTGGCTAATTCAAAAGATTTAGGACAGAAGATTCAAGCGAGGGTATGTGAAGGATTAGATGAGATTTGCAAAAATGTTGATGCCATCATTCTATCAGTTAAGCCCAAAGATCTTTACACTGTTGCAGAGGGGATTCAAGACTACCTTCATGCAAAACATGCGATTTTGAGTATTTTATCTGGAGTTACACTTGATAAACTTAAGGAGGTTTTTACTCCTGCAAGGGCCTTTCGTTTGATGCCAAACCTCCCTCTTCTTTGTGGCAAGGGGATGATTGGTGTGGTTCAGGAAGAGATAAGCCCTCAAGATGATTATCAAGTCGTTGAAGAGGCGATGAAAGGGCTAGGGACACTATCCTACCTTCCTGAAAAGTTGATCGATGCCTTTACAGCGCTCACGGGGTCCAATCCTGCTTTTATTTATGCGATCATTGAAGCAATGGTAGCAGCAGGAGTAGAGCTCGGTTTCAAAAATGACCAAGCCCTCCAATATGTCATCGAAACATTCGAGGGGAGCTTAGCACTGCTCAAGACAGAAAAAACATCTCCAGAAGAACTCAGAAAGAAAATCACCTCACCCGGTGGAACAACGATTGCAGGGCTCAATGAAATGGAAAAGCGTGGGGTGCGCTTTGGTTTGATCGAGACGTTAAAGCGCACTGCTAAGCGCGCGCAAGAGATGGGTGAAGAATCAGCGAAATCTCCTGAGTTGCCTTAGTGGCTTTTTCAAAATTCCAAAACTCATTCCACTTTAACTTGATCAATTCCCAAGTCTCATAGACCACATTATTTAAGGAAGAGTCCCACCCTCTTTTATTCATTAATCCCTTATAGATCCCATAGCGAATGACTGCAATTGCTGTTGCTGCAATCGTTAAGGCTATAACCACAACGTGAGGGCAAGTCATTAGCATTGCTAGAAACCCTAGCGCTGCAATGGCTAATGCTATCATTCCAAGCCAGTGGATCAGCTTCTTTTTTTGGGATTGGATGTTGAGATCATTCATCAGAGATAAACCTGTACGGAGGCATTTTTTTTGCATCTGCTCATCTTTATTCTTAAGTCCTGCCAAAAGGTTGGGAACAGTTCCTTCAGCTTCTTTCACCATCCATGGCATCACCCGACGAGCGAACTTCTTTTTCTTTTTTTCTAGAGCGATTTTCTTAGCTTCTTCTACATTTTGATTTTTTGCTTTAGCTGTGGCTGTAATATTTGCTACATCTTCTGATGAAAGAGAGAGATACTCTGACTCCATTCGATTGAGATTTTTCTGCAGAACTTCTTTAGCAATGGCTTCAATTTTTGGAGCATTGGTTTCCATGATGTGTCGTTTAAATAAGGGGTGTTGGTTAAGTGCGTCTTGTAACTCTTTGAGCCTATTTACAGCATCCTCTTCTGAAAAACGCTCTATAAGTTTTGCAACTTTTTCATGACTATCTAGAGCCTCGGGATGTTCAAGAAGCGCTTTGAACTCTGACATGAGCTCGAAGTCGAATTTCTCATCGAACCTCTTTTGACGATAAAGTCCCACGACGTCACCAATTCCCTCAACGATACAACTAGCAATAGCAACAGGGATACATAGCCACTTAATACAATGTGTTAATGTTGTGGGGAGGTGTGTTGAAACATCGGGGAGCATTTTTATCCACTCATATAAAGCCCCAATTGAGCCAAATAAGTTTGAAGCGGTTGCAGCAAGGCGTATCGAAGAGTCATTAATTTCTTCAGTATCGCCAGTTTTCAACGCTTCGGTATTCGCTTGCATTGCTTCCCGCGTGTCCTGGACGAAGTAGAGTAGGTTTGAGGCTGCAGGGTAGTTAGGCAAACTTCCGAGTTCGTAAGGTATGATCCTATCTGTGCAGGCAATCGTTCTATATGACTCTGGGATGTTCTCATGAATGGATTTTGCTACCGACTGAACGAGTTTGGCTTTTTTATGAGTATCACGAAGGGGTTCATAGACCTCTAAACCCCATCGATTCAAATTATTTCTTGAATAAGTGGGCTGTGAACTTCTTATAGCAGCTCTCTGTTCTGCTGCTACTGCGTGAACGTGAACCGGATACCATGAAGTAAAATGAGTCATAATAAATTCCTTAATAAGGATTAATTATAACATAATTTAATGTTATTTTTCATAATAAACAAAAATTTATGTCAATTATAAGAGTAAACAAAAAATTAATTGACTCTTTTTGTTGAGAATAGTCAAATGCAGAAGAAACAATGGAGCATGTCACGAAGAAAGCAGTGTATATTATTTTTTTAATGATCATCACAGGCGTCTTGAGCGCAAGAGAGGAGTATCGTGCGAGAGACTTCTCAAACCTGGTTGGAAAGGTCAAGGGGCTCGATGCCGAGCTATTAAACCTTCATTTTACTCTTTACCAGGGCTATGTGAAACATTCTAACGCCCTCTCGTCGTCCCTAGAGGAGATGAGAGCCAATGGAGAGGATCAGACAAATGTTTACGGAGCCCTTCTTAGAAGGTTCTCCTGGGAGTATGATGGGATGAGGCTCCATGAGCTCTATTTTGAGAATATGGGGGGCGTCAATGCTTTAGGGGCTAAAGAAGCACTATATAAAAAAATTGAAAAAGATTTTGGCTCATTTGAAGCATGGAGGCAGAACTTTGCTGCCACAGGGCTGATTAGAGGCATTGGTTGGGTCATCCTTTACCAAGATCCCATACATGGTGAGCTGCGCAATATTTGGGTAGAGGAGCACAACATCAATCATATCCCAGGTGCCAATCCGATTCTGGTCATGGATGTCTGGGAGCATGCCTATCTTACTGAATTTGGTCTAGACCGCGCAAAATATATCGAAACCTTTATGAAAAACATCAATTGGAGTGTTGCATCGGAGCGCTTTCTAAAGCCTCATATTAATGAGAGGGTTCACTAGGGGAGTGCTTGGCTAGCTTGATGACACTGATCACAAGGGCAATGATTGAGACTGATGTTAGAATCAGGGTCATTCCAGCTGGGAAAAAGGCTCCCGTCTTTAGGTAGCGATAAGAGAAAAAGAGGTCGAGCAAGAACATAAGAGTAAATGCAGCATAAAGCCCCCATTTGCGATATGTGAATGTCAGCACACTGCAGAACAGAAGAGAAAGACCAGAGAGTCCTCCTGCAATAAGAGAAGGTGCACTCCCGCTTTTAATAAATCCCATCACACCTCCAGAAGCCACAAGTATGGCATAAAGAAAAATAATCATTCCAGATCGCTTAAAGCTTCGGGTTACCGTTGAATCATCCATAATTAACTGCTCTCGGTTTTACTACAAAATTCTATTTTATAAGTGGTAAGAGAGGGAGTCAATGAGAAAAAACATTTTGAAGTAATGTGAGCAATTAATCTAATTGATACTTCTTTATTGTTTTTTAATCTTTCAATCCGGATAATCATTTTATTTTTTTTGATTCTAGTTAGAAGAATCTAGTAAACCGGTGAGAATCGATGTACACAGAATATTTAGGTCCTATCTCAAACAGTTCTCCATCCATATATGAAAAGCAGCTGGAGAAAGCGGCCCGTCTCTTGCAACAAGGAGGACTTGTTGCCTTTCCGACAGAAACAGTTTATGGTTTAGGGGCTAATATTTTAGATGAGCGCGCTCTTCAACGCGTTTACGATGTGAAAGGCCGGGCCTCAACAAAATCCCTTCCTATCTTGCTTGGTCACATAGGTCAAGTGCAGTTTGTAGCACATGATATCCCTGAACAGTTCTTCGCTTTAGCAAAAGCTTTTTCGCAAGATCCGTTAACGATTATTCTCAAAAAAAAAACCTCTTTAAATCGAGTGATAACAGGTGATAAGGATAGTGTTGCCCTGCGCCTCTCTTCTCATCCCGTTGCAAAGAGATTGTCGCAGCTCACCGGTTGTCCTCTTGCTCTGACTTCTGCAAATCTTTCAGGCAAACCAAGTGCGACAAAAGCGTCTCATGTGTTGGAAGATTTCAACGGGAAAATTGAGGCTATTTTAGACGGTGGTAGTACAGAGTTTGGGTTAGAGTCGACGATTATCTCTCTAGAAAACCCAAAGACCCCAACGATTCTTAGACAAGGTGCTTTAACAAAAGCTAGAATAGAAAATGTATTGGAAATGCCAGCACTTCTCCACACATCAGCGCTGCCGATAAATAGGGGTTTAACTAACCAGCCCGCTGTGCGTCTTTTTTCATCAGAAAATGAGATGCAAGTTTATCTAAAGCTGAGCGCAACATCGAAGCGACTTATCATGAGCATGGTTCCATTGGAGCTCAAAGAAGCAAAGTGTGAATTTTTCAAACTATTGCCGAGCAACCTCTATGATGGTCTTCGCCATGGAGCGCGTAATAGTTTTGCTGAAATCTTAGTTCTATGCAATGACGTCTTAAAAGCAAATCGATCACTTTTAAGCCGGGTCAAAGAGATTGCCAGCACTTAATTGAGGTGGCTAGTATCATTCCACAATAGCAATGCGCGATATCCGTGTTCGAAGCCAAATTGGGAAACAGAAGCTGTTGAGAGAGTCAACCGACTTCCTAGCGTTGGGGATTGCTCTAACCACTGTGAAGCTAAGACTCGAGAAAAGTGTCCGCTGGAGAAAAGGGCAATGGTCCCTTCTAGTTTATTGAGCTTTTTTATCAATCGGTTAGCGCGGCTTGCAACGTCAGAAAGTGATTCTCCGTTAGGAACTCCTCCAGTAAAGAGATTCCAGCCAGAGACCTGTTTCTGAATTTCTAGGGTTGTCAGTCCCTCATAATCGCCATAATCCCATTCTAGGAGATCATCAGTAATGGATGGGGCGCCCAAGTCACAGGTTTTGCAAGTATCGAGGGCTCGCTTAAGGGGGCTTGAGAAAATATGGTCAAATGAGGCTCCTTCAAACCTCTTTTGAAGAGCCTCAGCTTGTTTTTTTCCATTGGCTGTCAGGGGAATATCGGATAGCCCGGTATGCCTGCCTGAAAGGGTCCATTCCGTTTCCCCATGTCGGATCAGGTAAACTTTCGGCTCCGCCACTTAGAAGAGTCCTTTAATCGTTCCTTCAAAACCTGAACCAGCACTTCCTGCTCCAGGAAGAATCGAGTCGATCGCCCCTTTTAATCCCTCTTTAAGAAGAACTTCTTTGAGCACATGGGTCACGATTAGATTCATGATCTGAGCAGTGGGGATGCCCCCTTCACTGCTGACGTTTGTGAACTCTAGGCGGGGAATCTTAGCGATTCTATTGACTTTGCCATGGGATAAGTACCCTAAGTCAACTTCAAGATCTGTAATCATTAAGCGTTTGATCAATACTGTTTTTGACTTCCCACTTGCTTTTGCTTTCTCCTGATCAGAAGAGGCGGAGGATTGGATATTGGACATGATAGTGCTCCAGTTTCCATTCTTATTTTCCATAGATTCGAAGATAAGGCTTAAGTAGACATTGTTCATGTTGATTTCATCGATCGCGATATTTTTGTGAAAAAAGTGTATCAGGGGAACATCAACATCGATTTTCTTTGTTGTTAAAGCATAGGGGACCAAGTTTTTAGGTGGGTTTTCAACCTGAAGCTTTTTTACCCAAACAGATGAGGGTGTCATCCCAATGCTTTGGATTGACACATCGACTTTCGCTCGCTCAGTCAATTGCGAAGAGACAATGGTAGGAACAAAGTTCCAAAAGACAACCGCTCCTAAAACAATGATAATCAGTGCTGCAAATGTAATCACAAAAGCTTTTCGCATATTGAGTACCTCTTAAAAGTTTAGAGAAAGACGGGTAGTGAGTCCTTGTATTGCAACATCACCGCGACTACGTAGTGTTACTTTTTCTCCTGAACCACTTGATCTAGAAGAGCGTACAATTTCTTGAAGATTTGTCCATAAGGTCATTTCATACCCAGCAAACACTTCAATACGCATACTTCCAATGCTCTTTTGGTAAGAAGGCCCTAAGATAAACTGAGGGTTTAGCGTCACGCGGTAATCATTATAGCGACTATTTCCGTAAGGAACCCCAGAGTCCCTCGACGATTCATATTTCGCATGATTCTTATAGTGGCCTGTTAATAAAGCAGTGGTAAACTTCCCCGTAACATAGAAGTCATTACCCCAGAACCAATCAAATCCAAGATTGAGTCGAAACCCAACGCCCCAGTATTGCCATCGATTATTGATGGTTGAGGCCTCTCTAGCAGCATCAATATAACCGACACGCCATCTTTGATGGAGCCACGCTGAGCAGACTGAGGCCCCAAGTTTGAGTCGAAAATGGGCGTTGTTTTTTAAAACAAAAACTCGATTTGCAGTGAGGTTAAACATCTTATAGTGGAGATGTATGTCACTCGTAGCACGTTCGATTGGTGAATCAATTCTTGGCTCAAACGTTGGAGTTAAGTAGCGATCATTTTCAGAAGGGCGATTCACGCTTTGACTTCCGTTAATGTGAATAAAGGTATATTCACCTGAGAGTTCCCAAAATCTTGGGGCTCTAAAGTAGCCCGCTGTGATGCGGTAGCCTGGATTCCAGTCAAATTGTGCTCTTCTTGCCGATCCTGATGCTAAGGTGCCATTTGAAGGTGTAGATGCATTCATGCGGTGGGAATAATCTAAACTTCCTTCGCTCACCGTCCAATAAATGAACTCTCCATTCACCAAAAAAGATTGTTCATGTTGATTGAACAAGTCTTCTTCTTGGGGATTAGGAGCCTCTGTTGCGAAGAGGCTCGAGGATAAAAGTAGGAGAGTCAGTAGTGCTTTAGACTTCAAAATCACGATCCATCACTGTTTTGCGTCCATCAGCACGCGCTTTTTCGATTGCTTTGTGGCACTCTTTTTCTACAATACGAGTTAGGGCTTCAACTGCTGTTTGCGATGTGCTTAAGCCTGCTGTATCTTTGATCATTTTTTTTACTTTGCTGACAACAACTAAAATTTCCATTGGGTTCACCTTTTTTGAGTAGCGTTTAGTTTTGAACGGCCTAAAATATCTATATAGCCATATTTTTTTTGAACCTACATCAACTTTCTTTTTGAAAACAACCCTTTAATGAATTCTCGTGTTATGATTTTGAGCATGAAACAAGATTTGCTGATCGGAAAATGGAAGATTCGGCGTGGCATTTTTGATGGGACGCTCAAAACGAGAGGCCACATGAGGGGAGTGGCTCTCTTTTCACCGCTCTCTGAAGATGAGCTCATTTATCACGAAGAGCTTTGGCATCAGGCGCCAAGAGGTTCACTCCACTTAGCAAGAAAATCTTACCGTTACTGTTTTGAGCAGGAGAAGTTGCATATCTTTTTTTACAATGAAGAGCAAAACCGCCTTTTTTTGACGCTCCCTTTTTCAGAAAAGAAAATGAGTGGAGAAATGACATGTGGTCTTGAACATTACTATTTATCGTGGGTATGGAAACGCCACAATGCATTTTCGCATCGTTTCCGCGTAAGAGGTGAGACAAAGAACTATCTAATAGAAAGTGAGTTTAGAAAATGCGCTTAATCATGGGAAAAAATTGTATCCGCGAAGTTCTCAAAAAGGAGCCGGAGCGCTTTAGTCGCGTCTTTACTACAGAAAAAGAAGGGGATCTTCTACAAGCTCTAAAAGAAGCCGGAGTTGCTGTGCAGTTTGCTTCGAAGCAGAAATTATTTTCGCTCGTGCAGTCAGAATCTCATCAATCTTTTGTTGCCGAAGTAAAACCCCGAAAATACCCAGATCTTAAGACATTTTTGCAAGAGGACCGCAATCAAAGCATTGTTGTGATGTGTGATGCGATTCATGATCCCCACAACTTTGGGGCGATCCTTCGCGCAGCTGAATGCTTTGGAGTCGATGCCGTGATCTGGTCAAAGAATCGGAACGTCGGAGTGACACCTGTGGTTTCTAAAGTGAGCGTCGGTGCATCAGAACTCTTAACGCTTATTCCTGTAGCCAATCTCACAGAAGCGAGAAAGAAACTGCAAGATGCAGGCTATCAAGCGATTGCTGCTGAGAGAACTCACGATGCTGTTCCCTTGCCTTCGTTTGACTTTCCTTCGATGAGTTTGATTATTCTGGGTTCTGAAGGAAAAGGCATTCAACCCATTTTAAGTAAAGGCTCAGATCACCATCTTGAAATTCCTATGTCTGGTCAAATCGATTCACTCAATGTTTCGCAAGCAGCATCAATTATTTTCGCTCATGCGAGCTTGCCCTTATCGAAAAAATAATGATTGATCTCTAGAAAAAATCCTTTTACCTTATGACTATTGTCGAGAGTATGAAGGATCTTAAAGATGCTACAATCGCTCCATTTGTCAAAAGGACGGCAAGCGACATGGCTTGAACTATTTTTTGATCTGGTTTTCGTTGCGGTCATTGGTGTGGTAACAGATGACCTTGCCCACACAGAACATGGTCACTTAAGTGTCGAACAATTCTTCCGCTTCCCTCTAGTATTTGTTCCCGTGTGGTGGATTTGGACAACTCACACGCTCTATGCTAACCGCTTTGATAACAATGATCGGGTCCATAGACTATGCGCTCTTTTCATCATGGCGGTACTCGTTTTATTATCGACCTTTGTTCCTGAATCTCTTGGAAAAAAATTCTCGGTATTTGCTGGGGGCTATGTTGGAGTCCGCGCCTTTCTTGCTTTTCTCTATGTGCGCATTCATTCCAAGCATAAGAGCGATGTGAGTTTTGCCCATGAAATGGCAGTAGCCATTTTAATTGGGGCATTGATATCTGCAGCAGCTACACTCTTCACTGGAATGACAAAATTTCTTATTTTCTACTCTGGTATAGCTGTCGATATGGTTCTTCAGTTTAAGCTGCGCAAAAAGACCCAAGAATTTCCCGTCGACCGCAAACACTTAGTCGAGCGCATAGGCTTGCTTGCCATTATTATTCTTGGAGAGTCTGTGATCAGTATGGTTCGCAGCTTATCTGAGATCCCTGTTTGGGACAACTTTACCATTGCTGCAGCAGTGACCGGTTTTGCAATGGTCTGGGCCATTTGGTGGATCTACTTCGACAGCTTTAGCAATCTAGAGCGCACTAAAGAAATCACCGATGGCAATATTCTCATTTATACCCACCTGATTTTATGTATGGGGCTGATCATCTTAGCTGACCTCATAGGCTTTGCGATCAAAGGAGATTTAGATCGAGAGACCTTCCGAATCCTTGCGATCATTGGAATGAGTGGGTTTTATGTTGGCAAGCAGGTGATTTACTATGTTTGCTTTCCTCCCTTTAGAAAAATGATCGTCGTCAATACTGTGGTCTGTTTAACAATCACCGTCTTTAGCACATACCTTCCAAGAATTGAGTACTCCATGATGGGAATGGCATTCGCCATGCTTCTCTACGTCTACTCAACAATCAAATGGCTCCTTCCCAATAATATTGAGCCCTACCTGATTGCACCAAGCCACTAACTTACCTGTTTCAAAGCTGTTAGAGCTTCTTCTCGAGACTCTTTCAGATCGACGATGGGCTCGGGGTAATCGGCTCCAAGTTCGATGCCCGCTTTTTCAAGAACCTCATCAGGCGCGGTCCAAGGAGCATAGAGATAAGGTATGGGGAGCTTTTTGAGCTCGGGAATAAACTTCCGGATATAGTCCCCATCGGGGTCGAACTTCTCCCCTTGGGTAACCGGATTAAAAATCCTGAAGTAGGGCGCTGCATCGGCGCCAGAGCCGGCAACCCACTGCCAGCTCGCACTATTGCTGGCGAGATCAGCATCGACAAGGCAGTCCCAAAACCACGCCTCTCCCTCTTTCCAATGCATCAAGAGGTTTTTTACTAGAAATGACCCCACAATCATACGCGAGCGGTTGTGCATATAGCCCGTTTCCCAAAGTTCTCTCATGGCGGCATCCACCATGGGTATTCCCGTATTCCCTTTTTGCCACGCTTTGAGGTGCTTCGGTCTCTTTTTCCAGGGGAAGGCGTCGAACTTTTCTTGGAAGTTTTTTTCGGGAAGCTTGGGAAAGTGATAGAGAAGATAGTAGGAAAACTCTCTCCAACCCAGTTCACTTTTAAAGCAATCTTCGTTAGGACCTTTCCCTTTGATTGAGTGCCACACTGTGTGAGGGGAGATTTCACCAAAGTGCAGGTGAGGAGAGAGACGAGAGATGTGTGACCTGGCAGGAAAATTTCTCCCTTCCTTGTAATACTCAAGCCCATGTCCCAGGAACTTTTTAAGTTGTTGATGCGCTCCCTTTTCACCGACATTCCAATACTTGACGATTTTCTTTTCCCACTCCATCTTTGAGAGGAGCTTTAAACTCTCTAAAGAACCTCCCTTTTTCGCTTTGGATAGGTGAAGCGTTGGCGCGCGCAGCGGCTCGCGAGGAAGGTCAAATTCTAAACACCCTTTTCGATAAAAGGGGGTAAACACCTTGTAGGGAGTGCCATCTTTTTTATGAATCTCCCACGGCTCCCAAAGCAGAGCGCTATTCTCACTATTGACGGTCACCCCCTCTTTTTTGAGCGCCGCCTTGATCGCCTTGTCCCGCTTAATGCGCCAGGACTCATAACAGCGGTTCCAGTAGACCCCTTCCGCTTTTTCCGACTTGATGAGCCCTTGCAAAATCTTTAGGGGATCTCCAGAAAAAAAGATGAGCTTGCCACCCAAACTCTCATTCAAACTTTTGAGAGAATGATGAAGCCAACACAGACTTGCCTCTCCCATCGCATAGCGATCGGAGGGAGTATTTTCCAAAATGTAGATGGGAATGACCACGCTCGCTTTTGATGCAGCCACAAGGCCAGGGTTATCTTTTAGTCGAAGGTCTTGCCGAAACCAGAAAATACTTTTCATATCTAGAGCCTGGCAGAAAGTTTATTTAGTTATAAGAAACTTTAACTCTAACATCAAGGTTGTTTAAAAAAAACTCAGTAACTACCGCTGTGGGAGCAAAGTTAAAACGATACCTCCAAGATTAACCCAAAGGGGAGTGAATGGAGAAATGAATGAGTATCAAAGAAGCACGAAGATTCGGAAAAGATACCAACTTGAAGGAGCAGAAGGGGACTGTTGGGAAAGTCGCTCTTTGCAGATTTTGCGGCGTTTTTTGAGAAAAATCGAAAGAGTTGAAAATCTACATATACCTAAGTATAGGAGATTTGTAAAAATTTTGATTTTGCCAAAAAAGGTGCAAAATGTGTGAGGATGGAATTTCCCAACAGTCCCAGAAGGGCTTATTTCAAAGCGGAGAGGAAGAGTGAGCCCAAATGCAACCGACCCTCGAATCAAGTCCGAGGTATTAGCAACTTTAAAAAGTGAAGAATATGCTGGATTTGGGTCAACCTTTGCTCGGGATAAAATAGAAGAGAGGCAGGGACACTGCCTCTCTTCAGAAACCATCCGCAAGTGGATGACCTCGGAGGAATTATGGATCCCGAAGAGTAAGAAAAAGAGTAAAGCCTATTCGAGGCGTATGAGGCGAGGGAAATTTGGAGAACTCCTCCAAGGAGATGGATCGAGGCATGCCTCGACCTGCCCCCATTTTTCGCCCATTCATAAATAGACTTTTCCGGGTTTTTGGGGGGTAGGTCAAAAGTTAATTGTAATTTTGATAGGAACAAAAGCCATTTAGACATTTCGCTGATTATATATTTTTATAACCAGCGAAATGTTGTTGATGAAATAGATAGCGCTAGTTATAGTAAGTTTATAACCAGCGAGAAAACAATGAAAAAAGAGTTTGTCGGCAGACTAGATGAGAAGAAGCAGCTGAAAACCAGGCTGTTATCAAAAGAATCTGAGTTTATTGCTATCTATGGAAGGAGACGAGTTGGAAAAACATTTCTGGTTCGGCATTCCTTAGAAGAACTAGGGCTTGGCTCGATAGAAGTGACAGGATTGAAAGATGGTAGCCTAAAGAGCCAGCTGGATATATTCATCCGCGCATTCGAAAAAACCTTCCAACCCTCGTATGCCCTAGCTACGCCTAGAAATTGGATGGATGCATTTAAAATGCTTACGAAAGCTATTGACCAAGTTTCTAAGCAGAAGCCTTTTGTGATTTTTTTAGATGAGTTACCATGGCTTGCCACTGCAAAATCTGGTTTTTTACAAGCC